>NZ_JBLWMN010000010.1:0-115140 GCF_048380895.1 Halorubrum rarum
CACCTTGAGAAGCTCGGTTTTACCAATGATACCCAAAACGACGTCCAGTGAGATGTATCGCCAGATAGAGACCCCTGAGTCGGTCGCACAAAGACGTAATTCCGCGCTGCGCCGGCCCATTTTCACCCCACTTCGCAACGACGAGCGCCAGCGAGGAGTCCGTAGTGGGTGTGAGATGGCGAGCAGATTCGAACCCTGCAAGACGCAGCGCGAACGAAGTGAGCGACCGTCTTGCTCTGGTTCGTAATCTGCGCCGGCCCACTTTTCCCGCACACGTTTTGTATTCGCGAGACGGCAGTACGCCGCTTATGGCGCTGGCAGAACGTACTGGTGGCACTTACAACAGGACTGCTTGAGCCAACCCGAGAAACACGAAAAAGCCCAGCACGTCGGTTGCCGTGGTGATGAAGATCGTCGCGGACGTGGCCGGATCGAATCCGATCCGGTCGAGTATCAGCGGGGTTATGGCACCGAAAAACCCTGCAATGACGAGATTTGCCACCATCGAGATGCCAATAACCGCACCCAGCAAGAGACCGAACTCGCCGAATGAGAAGGCGATAGCGATCACGGCGACGAGCACACCGGTTATGAACCCGTTGGCGGCACCCGCAACGACCTCGTTGAAGATCACACGCTTGCCGGTGTTGAGGGACACCTCACCGAGTGAAATCCCGCGAACGGTAACCGCCATCGCCTGCGTCCCAGCGTTTCCACCCATTCCGGCAACGACCGGCATGTACGCCGCCAAAATGGCGACAGCGGCAATGGTTGATTCGAACAGTCCAACGACCGCCGCCGCCATAAACGCGGTTCCGAGGTTGAGAATCAACCACTTATACCGCCTTCGTATCTTCGATCCCGGGCCGTCGAGGACGCTCTCCTCTGCAGCGACACCAGTGAACTCGTAGAGCGTTTCGCCCCGCGCCTCTTCGAGCAACTGCAACAAGTCCCCGGCGTGAATCACCCCGAGAACGTCATCGTCCTCGTCGAGCACGGCGACGGCACGCTCACGGTTCCGTTTGAAAACCTCGATCACCTCTTCGTCATCGCGGTCGTACCGGATGTGCGGCGTCTCCTGTACGTAGTCGCTGATCGTCTCGGTTGCGTCGTCGGCTATCGATAGTATCGCACCGGGAAGTTCACCCTGTAACTCACCATCATCCGTGACGAAGATCGTCGGGACATGCCCCGTTCGCTCTTCGAAGCGACGAACGCGTTCGGTCACGTCGGAGAACCGTCGCGTTTCCTCGATGGTGACGTAATCGAGACTCATCAACCCAGCTGCGCTTTCAGGGTCAAACGAAAGCAGAAAGTCGATCTTCTCGCGGCGTTCACTATCGAGCGTAGTGAGAAGGGCGTCACGTGTCCCTTCGTCAGTGTATCTGAGAACCTCGGTCACTTCGTCCGGATCAAGGCGGTCAATAAACGTCTCCAGTTCTGATCGGCTCATGTCCGCAACGAGGTGCTCCTGTACGTCTTCCGGTAGTCCGAAGAATACGTCCCGCCACTTCGTTCGTGGCAGCGCAGTAAAGGGATCAGACGGCACAGAAGACATCGCAATCGTCTCCTGAATGTCCGTCGATTGCTGAGTCATACACGGGGCATATCCGTGAAGCACTAAATGAGGACCGGTTGCTTATCGTGAAAAGACGCTATCGGCAGTCGCTGCTCCAACGACGCTGAAAACGGAGCCAACGCTAATAGCTTCGACGTGATGAGTACCATCTCGAGGGTCGTATCAACGGAGCCGAGAACGTGTCTGGTGCATCAAAACAGGAAATGCTACGGTCGTAACTGAGCCGAAAGCGACAGTCATTAACGGGAGGGATCCGACCGGTATCTCGGCGATTCGCTGTTCAGCAGTGTGGTCCCCTTTCGTGTCCGCAGTATACGGTGCTGTATACGCAACTTCGAACACGATATCGATAGTAGCGATCCCTTGTAGGAGACTCACGTTCGGTTTTGATGACTGCTGAGGTTCGACTAGTGTCCGAATGTGATGATCGGATCTGTCGCATACGAACGCATTTAACTACCGTTCAGGCACTCTCAAGAGAACGAACGATCTGTCACTCCTACGTTCATGTTGGCATCCACAAGGCATACAGTATTGCGACCAGCCCAGACACTTGACTCAGTTGAGAGGTCATGATGACGGCTGTAATGGGGATAGTCGGAAAGATCCAATACAGGAGAAATATACAGAACGGAACGGCAAGCACGAGCACGAATCCGAGGGCGATGAAAAACATCGGCCGACTGTTGTTCCGTTGAAAGCCGCGGTAGGCCTGGTACGCGATGAACACGCCGATAATCACGCTCAGGATCTGGGTTGCTTGTTGGAACACGATCACCCAGTCCGGTGGCATCGCCGGTTCCCAGAGTTGTAAGATCGGAAGATCCATCTCACATCCCCTCGATTAACCTGGTGAACCGGTCGGCGGGATCTTCGCGACGATCCACTTGCAGCTCCAACCGTCCGTCCTGTAGCTCTACTGTGAGCCGTTCGAGATTCGTCGCGTACATGGTTCGATGATGACCGTGTTCCGGATCCAGTTGCGTCTGCTCGACAAGTAAATCGCACTCTCGAAGGTTTTCTAACCGCCGATAGATCGTCGGTTCAGAGACGTCACAGCGCTCGCTCAAGGTAGTTGCTGACATGGGTTCAGTACTGGTCTCAGTGAGGATATTGCGTGCTGTCGGGTCCTCCAGCACGGCTGCAATACGTTCGATATCGTCACCCTCACTCACGATACTGTAGTTTCACTCCTACACTTTTAAAGAGATTACCACCGCTACAGGAATTGAAGTCGTGCTTGACCGGTTATACAACGTCCTCCCATTACTCCAATCATGGCTACAAACACCCCTCACGCCGAGACGGGCCGGCTACGTCCGTCATCACTCGGAGGAGCTGCACTCGTTATTGGAAGCATCGCGTTGAGCGTTACGTCGTATGGACCGCTCGGCAGTACCGTTCGAGTTCGATGGACGTTCGGCACCTACCAACACTACGGGCCGGAGTATATCTCGACGCTCCCCGTGCTTGTCGCGTTCCCAGTACTCGTAGCGGTCCTGTACGTCTGCGCTCAATGGGTCCTGGAGTACGTCCGACGAAGTAATGAAATCGAACGCTTCGACGAGTTCCGAACCGTCTACGACATCGTCGTGCTGTTGACTCTTGGACTGGTCGTAACGAGCCAACTCGTCATCGTCGTCCTCAACCTGTGATCCCAATGGGTCGAGCTACCTCAGCATCCGAGCCGATCGACACGCGCAACCTCACAGAGTTTCTGGTCATACTGACCACGCTTGTTCTGGGGTTCAGTAGTTTCACGCATCTCGCAGACAGACACATCGTCGCTGCCGGGCCGCTCTATATGTTTACGCCCGCGATTGCCGGGTTGATCGTGTGTCTACACAACGGACTCTCGCTTACGAGTGTCGGCCTCCGCATCGGTCGCCAGCGATGGCTCGTGCTCGCTGCAGTCTTGCCACTCCCAGTCGTTGGGGCAATTACTGCGCTTTCACTCGGCGTTCCAGGCGTGACGTTCGACACCTCGCTCGACCTTCCAGCACACTTTGGCCTCCCATCTGGACCGTTCTGGACGCTCGTCGCGTTGGGCGGTATGGTTGGTGTCGGGGCAACAGTCAACGGTATCCTTGCGTTTGGTGAAGAGTTCGGCTGGCGAGGATATTTGCTGTGGGAACTCGCCCCACTGGGCTTTTGGAAAGCGTCCCTCGTAATCGGAACCGTGTGGGGAATTTGGCACGCCCCGCTCATCATCGCCGGGCACAACTATCCGTCGTTTCCTGTTAGTGGCGTCTTCGCGTTTACGATCACCTGTATCGCCATGGCACCATTGTTCACCTATCTCGTTGTCCGATCCCAGTCCGTGCTTCCAGCGGCGATCTTCCACGGCGTGTTCAACGCAGTCGGTCTCGTCGGGTATGCTAGCACGGACAATCCAGTACTCAGGCAATTGGTCGCCAGCGAAGGCGGGATCATCGGGATCTCCGTGCTCACGCTCATCGCACTGGGGATCGCAATCACAGGAACGCCTCGTCTAACCCGCGACTTCGCCACCACCACAACGGGCACACAAGATCTTCAGTTATCAGTTCCCAACTCGCCGACCGACACGCAGTCGGACACCGAACACTGACAACGCGGTCTCAAGATCAGGGGAATGGCAGTTTCTGGGAAAGCAATTCGTCAGGATCTCTACATCCGTTTGGATTTTTAAATGTGAGGTGTTCTCTCGGTGTAGATGCTGAGAGGGTCGATGCTCCCAGAACCGATGGTTCCTCACGTGGGAGAGTCCCATTGCCGAAAACGGTTCAATATGTAGAAAGAATTATTCTGCCGCCGAGATAACGGGAGTGCCAGAGGAGAACAGTGTAAGAAGGTTGTGAACGAGCACTGATGGCGTATATGTAAGGAGCGAACACAATGGACCGATCTTTCATCCGACGTCACCAGATCCCCGCGTTTCTCATCGGTACGTTCGCGTGGTCGTGGAGTGTCTGGTTGATCGGTGATACGCTCGGATACGGCGACTCACGGTGGCTTCTCGCCCCTGTGGCGTGGGGCCCGCTCATCGCTGGAGCAGTCGTTACGAGTGCCGCTGGCTACGCCGTCAGTGGGTGGATCCGGCAGATCGTTCCGAAGCGCGGCGTCGGACTCCACTGGTACGGTGTTGCGTTCGCCGCTCCGTTTGTCCTCATCCAGACTCCGGAAGTGATCGCCTGGATGTTCGGCGTGGAGGTGTCGCTCATCGACCCGCCGGCGGTCGTCATTGATTTCCTATTCGTCCTGTTTCTTGCGGGTGCGCTTGAAGAACCAGGCTGGCGAGGATTCATGCAACCACGTCTGCAGGAACGATGGTCAGCACTCACCGCGGCGCTCGCAATTGGGATCATCTGGGCGCTGTGGCACGTTCCATTAGTGATCGGCGGCGGTGCCGGATATCAGGGCAGTGAATGGGTCGGGTTCTTCGTATTCCTCCCACTGTTTTCGATAGTGATGGCATGGGTCTACAACAGTACTCGCGGCGGGGTACTGTTCGTGATGCTCTTTCACGCGACGATTAACGCGATGCCGATATTCGAAGCCGCTGAACCCGTCGCGGGTGGATTGAGTCAGCTCATCGCCCTGATCGGCGTTCCGCTTGGTATTCTGCTCTATTACGGGCGAACGTATCTCGCTGCGGATCGACCTGATCCGACGATTCCCGGACGACCGGCGATGTGAACGTCATTCAGAGCCGCCAGTTGCCATCTTGCACAACGGACGTGGTGAAACTCGCAATCGGTGGATCTCGGTAGTACGGTCGCCGTGACTTCGGATTCGTTTCGGCACGTGGCGTCGGCCCCGACCGATCGGCGCTACTCCCCGCCGATCCCGTCGACCCCGCCGATCCACCGATTCCCGTCATCACTGCGAACTGGTCGGGGTCGAACCTGGAGAACGAGATCTGGGGAAGGAGAACCCGAATCGACTTACCGGATGGCCGCGAGTGTCGTCCATGGCACGGATCCTGGTTGCGGGGGAAACGCTGATCGATTTCATCCCGGACGAACGTGGTCCGCTACACGCCGTCGAGACGTTTCACCGTCGTGCCGGCGGTGCCCCGGCCAACGTCGCCGTCGGACTCGCGAGACTCGACGTGCTGCCGCTGTTCTGGACGCGCGTCGGCGACGACCCGTTCGGCGACCACCTGGTCGAGACGCTCACCGACGAGGGAATCGCTGCCGACCTCCTCGAGCGCGACCCCGACGCGACGACGAGCCTGGTGTTCGTGAGCCTCGATCCCGACGCCGAACGGTCGTTCAGTTTCCATCGGGACGGCACCGCGGACACCCGGTTGCAGCCCGGATCGATATCCGACGAATCGCTCTCGGCGGTCGGCTGGGTACACACCGGCGGCGTCACGCTCGCGGACGAGCCGAGCCGGGAGGCGACGTTCGATCTGATGGCACGGGCGAGCGACGACGCCGTCGTCTCGTTCGATCCGAACGCCCGTCCGGAACTGTTCGACGAGTTCGACTTCGGGGACTCCTGTCTGCGGGCGTTCGCGGCCGCGGACGTCGTGAAAGCGACCGCCGAGGACCTGATCGCCGCGGACATGGTCGACGAGGACGCAGACGACGAGGACGCCCCGACGTTGGCTCGGACCGTCTGTGCGGCAGGGCCCCACACCGCTCTCGTCACGCGAGGTGCGGACGGGTCGCTCGCACGAGCGGAGCCGAGCGCGCCCTGGAACCCGACCGATGAACCGATCGTGGTCGAACACGGCGGGTACGCCGTCGACCACGTCGACACCACCGGCGCGGGGGACGCGTTCACCGCAGGAGCGATCGCCGCGCTGTCCGCCGGAGAGAGTCTCGCCGACGCGCTGGCGTTCTCGAACGCCGTGGCGGCGCTGGCGACGACGGCAAAGGGCGCGATGACGGCGCTCCCGACTCGATCCGAGGCGACTGCACTTCGGGAGTGAACGGGCCTCGCCGACGTCCGACGGCCCCCCGGCAGATCACACGACGCGGTTCGCGTGTCCTTCGCCCCGCGACTGCCGACGGAGGCTCTCCGCGACGATATCCGCGACACGGTCGGCGTACTCGTGGTGAGCGGCCGCGGCGTGCGGCGTGACGATGACCTCCTCGTGACCCCACAGCGGCGACGACTCCGGGAGCGGCTCCGTCTCGAAGGTGTCGACCGCGGCACCCGCGATCGTTCCAGACGCCACCGCCTCGGTGAGTGCGGTCTCATCGACGATCGCGCCGCGGGCGACGTTCAGCAGATAGGCGTCCGAGCGCATCGACTCCAGCTCCGCAGCGCCGATCAGTCCCTTGGTCTCGGGCGTAAGGGGGAGCGCAAGTGCGACGAACCGAGCGTCTGCGATGGCGTCGACGAGGGCCTCGCGGCCATACACCTCGTTCACGTTCGCGACCGGGGTCGGGGTGCGTCTGACGCCGACGACGTCCATCCCCAGCCCGTCGGCGCGGGCGGCGATCCCTCGACCGAGCACGCCGAGACCGACGATACAGAGTCGCTCGCCGCGTAGCGAGAACGGTTCGTCGAAGGAGGGCCACCGCCACTCGCGGTCGCGCTGCTGGTCACGGTACACGTGGAGCCGACGGGCGAACGACAGCATGTATCCCGCGATCGTGTCGCCGATCGCGTCGCCGTGGATCCCCGTGGAGTTCGTGAGCGCGACGCCGGCCGACTCGAGGTCGTCGAACGGGAAGCGATCGACGCCGGTCTGGATCGAGTGGATCCAGTCGATACCGGCGTCGAGAAACGCCTCGTCGTACGCGAACGTCACGATCGCGTCGACGCCCTGGAGCGCCGCCGCGTCGTCGTCGGGAACGACGCGCACCGTCGTTCCGGTCTCGGTCGCGTCGCCCGCGATGGCGTCGACGAACGCGTCCGGGGGAAACACGGCTTCGACCGACTCGTGAACGCCGAGTGTGAGAGACATACACGGGGATGAGTGTCGACCGTACTTAAGAGAAACCGACGCGGTCCGTCCTGCCGTGAGAGCGGATCGCCGTGGCTCCCCCGAACGGCGGTCGCGCCGGAGCTATCGAATGAACTCGACGGCCGCGCCCTGGCCGAAGCCGACACAGAGCGTCGCAAGCCCGCGATCGACATCGCGCTTCTCCATCTCGTGGAGGAGGGTGACCGGCAGGCGAGCGCCGGACGCGCCGAGCGGGTGGCCGATCGCGATCGCGCCGCCGTTGACGTTGTAGACGTCCTCGTCGACGCCCAGCTCGCGGCGGGCGTACTCACACTGGGAGGCGAACGCCTCGTTGAGCTCGACCAGATCGTAGTCGTCGATCGACGTGCCGGCACGGTCGAGTAGCCCGCGAGTCGCGGGGACCGGGCCGATCCCCATCACGGTCGGGTCGACGCCGGCGACCGCGTTCGTTCCCACCTCCGCGAGCACGTCGAGCCCGTGGTCCTCGGCGAACGCCCGGCTCGTCACGAGCGTGATCGCGGCCCCGTCGGAGATCTGCGAGGCGTTGCCGGGAGTGACCGTCCCGTCCCCGGTGAACGCCGGGGAGAGCTCCGCGAGCTTCTCGACGGTCGTGTCGGGGCGGATCCCCTCGTCGGTCTCGACGAGCCCGCCGTCCGTCTCCACGGGAACGATTTCGTCGTCGAACCGGCCGGAGTCGGTCGCCTCCGCGGCGCGCTGGTGGCTCCGGGCCGCGTACTCGTCTTGGGCCTCGCGGCTCACACCGTACTCCTCGGCGACCTTCTCCGCGGTCATCCCCATCTGGAGCTGAAAGACGTTGTACCGCTCGGAGAGCTCGGGGTGGAGGTGCTGGTAGGAGTCGCCGTCCATCGGGACGCGAGTCATGCTCTCGACGCCCCCCGCGAGGATGCAGTCGCGGTTGCCCGCGGCGATGGCGTCGGCCGCGGAGATCACCGCCTGCATCGAGGAGGCACACCAGCGGTTGATCGTCGTCGCCGGCGTCGACTCGCCGAGCTCCGAGAGGAGCGCGATCACGCGGGCGACGTTGTTGTCCTGCTCGTTGCGCTGCTGGGCGACGCCCCACATGAGGTCGTCGACGTGGTCGCTGGTCAGTCCCGTCTCCGCGAGCGTGTGGTCGATGAGGCGCGTCGAGAGGTCCTCGCTGCGCACGTTCTCGTAGACGCCCCCGTCTCGTCCCTGTGGGGTTCGATACGCGGCCGCGATCACGGGCGTCGTCTCCTCGGTCATACCCGAGTACAGTCACGTCACACCCTTAAAGGGGAGTGGAACCAAAGTAAATCTATTATAGATTTATAGTTTATCAGCTCCGACGAAGATGCTCCGCTAGGAGGTCGTCAGTCGGGGCGATGGAGCGGTCGTCGCTCTGGGGTCCGGGTTGGTCATCGACCGACAGACGAAAGGTCGACCGACACGAACCTGCGCGCATGAGTACCGAGGAGGACGGCGTCGTGTCTCCGAGCGACGTCGGCGGCGAGGGGCCACCGATCGAGGAGAAGCCGTATAAGATAGTGTTCGAGGCCAACAAGTGCTTCGGGGCGGGAAAGTGCGCGGAGGTCGCCGACACGTGGGAGATGGACATCACGACGGGGATGGCGAAGCCGAACACGTACTACATCGGGGAAGAGCGGCTCGCCGAGAACGTCCGCGCCGCCGAGGCGTGTCCGGCGAAGAAGGACCGGGGGATCATCCACGTCGTCGATCGGCGAACTGACGAGGAGATCGCGCCGGACCCGCACGGCGACGGCACCCTCTCTGTCGACTGGTAGTCCGGACGGATATCCGAAAGGGGTTTGACCGCGCCCCGAAAAGCGGGAGGTGCGCGGGGGTGGCTGAGCCTGGCCAAAAGCGGCGGACTTAAGATCCGCTCCTGTAGAGGTTCGAGGGTTCGAATCCCTTCCCCCGCATTCCGCGGCGCTCACACGACGTGAGCGGCGCGGATCGGACCGTAGGGATTCGAATCAGGGAACGGTGTCGTGCGGAGTGACCGTGGTTCGAATCCCTTCCCCCGCATATCGCGGCGCTCACATAACGTGAGCGCCGCGGATCGGACGGTGTCGATCCCGGAAGCGAGCGGAGGGCAAACGCGAAGTCCCCGGGGAACCACGATCGACGTATGAGGACCGGAGCCATCGTCGCGGGGGGGCGTTCGACGCGGTTCGGCGACACCGACAAATCCGTCGCACCGCTGGCAGGGGTTCCGATGGTACGTCGAGTCGCGAACCGGCTGGCGGGCGACGACGACCCGATCCCGCCGGGTGCCGACCGTGCGTCCGGCGGCGATCCGGTCGTCGACGAACTGGTCGTCAACTGTCGGCCCGACCAGCGAGCGGCGATCGCGACCGCGCTCGACGACGCCAGGCTCCCGATCCGGTGGTCGCTCGACGACGAGACGGATCAGGGTCCGATGGCGGGGATCCGAAACGCCTGTCGCGCCGCTCGAGGCGAGTACGCGTTCGTCGTCGCCTGCGACATGCCGTTCGTCGATCCGGCGTTCGTGTCCCACCTGTTCGCCGAGGCCACGGGTCACGACGCCGCCGTCCCGCAACTGGCGGATCGCTGGTACCAGACGACGCAAGCGGTTTATAACGCGGACGCGATGGGGGACGCCTGCGATCGGGCGCTCGCTCGAGGCGACCGCAAGATCCTCGATCCGCTCTCCGAGCTCGAGTACGCCGTCGTCGGCGACGACGCCATCCGCGAACGCACGACAGAGCGAACCTTCGCGAACGTCAACACACGCGAGGAACTGGATGACACGGAGGCGTTCATCCGGAGCGCGCTCTCGCCGACGTGATTCGCGTCGCGTCTTCCAGGGCTACACCTCGTTCGACCCGGCGTCGACGGTGTCGAGCGCCTCGACGACCGCCCTCGCGAGCGCCTCGAACTCGGCGTCGTCCGGGACGACGTCGACGTCGATCCCGTGTGCCGCGGCGGTCGCCGCGGTCGGCGCACCGATCGCGCCGACGACCGCGTCGTTCAAGCCGGCGATCGCCTCCGCCCGGAGTCCGCGCTCCTCGGCCGCGTCGAGGAAGTGCTCGACGGTCAGCGAGGAGGTGAACGCCGCCGCAGCCAGATCGCCGGCTGCGGCCAGTTCCGCGGACTCCCCGGCCCCGTCCGGTCGTGTCAGGCGGTACAGGACCGTCTCGACGACCTCCGCTCCCGCGTCACGGAGCCCGTCGAGGAGGACGTCGCTGCCGTGGTCCGACCGGGCAACCTCGACGCGAACGCCGTCGACCTCCTCCCGTAACCGCTCCACGAGCCCCGTCGAGGTGTACTCGTCCGGAACGATATCGACGGGCCACCCGGCTTCGCGGGCGGCGGCGGCGGTCGCCGGCCCGATCGCGACGAGCGTCGACGCGCTCGGCTCCCAGCCGGCTGCCGCGGCGAGTTCGACGCCGGTCTTGCTCGTGAGGACGACGTACTCCGCGCCCTCGGGAGTCGCATCGGTCGGGTCGACGGCGAGCATCGGATCGGGGACCGGGTCCGCTCCGAGCGCCGAGAGGAGATCGACGGCGTCGTCGATCCGCTCGTCGTCGGGTCGAAAGACGGCGACTCGGGGGGCGTCGTTCGCGGAGCCGTGTCTCGGGGCGACGGGAGCCGACCCCGCGTTCTCCAGAAACGCGACGACGCGGTCACGGGTGCCCGCCACGTCACCGATGACGGTGATCGCCGGCGGCTCGATCCCCTCGTCGTCGCGGACGTCAACGATCGTCGAGAGCGTCCCCGTCGCGACGCGCATGTCGGGCCACGTCGCGCGCTCGACGAGCGCCACCGGTGTCTCCGGGTCCATGCCCGACCGGCGGAGCTCGGCGGTGTACTCCGGCAGCTTGCCGACGCCCATCAGGACGACGATGGTGCCGCCCGTCGCCGCGAGCGCCTCCCACTCCACCGCGGACTCCGCCTTCGTCGGGTCCTCGTGACCGGTGACGAACGAGACGGACGAGGCGTGGTCGCGGTGGGTGACGGGGATTCCGGCGACCGCCGGGCCCGCGATCGCGGAGGTGACGCCGGGGACGACCTCGAACGGGATCCCGGCCTCCGCGAGGTGCTCGGCCTCCTCGCCGCCCCGGCCGAAGACGAACGGATCGCCGCCCTTGAGCCGGACGACGGTTTTGCCCTCGCTCGCGAGTTCGACCAGCCGCCGGTTGGTGTACTCCTGGGGCGTCCAGTCCCCGCCGGCCCGCTTGCCGACGTCCTCGCGTTTCGCCTCCGGGATCTCGCCGAGGATCTCCGGACCGGGGAGCTTGTCGTGGAGGACGACGTCGGCGGTTTCGAGCAGGCGTGCGGCTTTGACCGTCAGCAGGTCCGGATCGCCCGGACCGGAGCCGACGAGGTACACCGTCCCGACGTCGCCGTCGCGGGTTCTCGTCGGGGGTGCCTCGGTCGCTCCGGATGCGTCGTCAGTCATTCGTCCCCCGTCGCTTCCCCGTCGGTCGCTTCGTCCCCCGTCGCTTCCCCGTCGGACCCCGCTTCGTCCCCCGTCGCTTCCCCGTCGGACCCCGCTTCCTCGCGGGCCCGATCGATCAGCTCCGCCGCACCGCGCTCTGCCAGGTCCGACGCGAACTCTTCGGCCGCGGTCGCGTACGACCCGATCGGGAGGTCTCGGGTGTCGGCGACCTCCTCCGTCCCGTCCGTCGAGAGGACGCGGACGCGGGTGTGGACGTATCCGCCCTGAACGAGCGCGGAGACGCCGATCGGCGCGATACAGCCGCCGTTGAGCTCGGCCAACACCGTCCGTTCCACGGTCGTCGCGACCCGGGTCCGCGAGTGGTCGATCGCCGATCGGACCGTCTCGACGACGTCCGGATCCGCGGCCGTCACCGCGATCGCTCCCTGTCCCGCGGCGGGGACGAACTCGTCGCGCGGGAGCCGAGTCGTCGGGACCTCGTAGTACAGTCCCGACCGGCGAAGCCCGGCCTCCGCGAGCACAAGGGCGTCGTACTCGACGTCGACGCGCCGTTCCATCGCCGAGCGTTCGAGGTCCGAGAGGTCGTCGAACCACTCCTCGACGGTGCGGTCGAACTCCTCGTCGGCCTCGGCGTCCTCGTCGATATCGGTGCTCTCGCCGAGTTCGTCGACCTCGCCGGAGGCGATCAGGCGACGCTCGTGTTCCGCCTGCAGCCCCGGCGCGAGGAGCTTCTCGATTCGGGTGTCGACGTTGCCGCGGATCGGCTCGACGGCGAGATCGGGTCGGGCTGCTTTGATCTGGGCGGTCCGACGGAGCGATCCGGTCCCGACGATCGACCCCGGCGGGAGGTCCGCGACTCCGAGCCCGTTCGGGTGGACGAGCACGTCGCCCGACGGGGCGCGTTCCGGGATCCCGGCGACGACGAGGTCGTCCATCCCCTCCGTCGGGACGTCCTTCAGCGAGTGGACCGCGAGGTCGGCGTCGCCCGAGAGGATCTCCTCGTCGAGCGCGCGGACGAACGCGCCGGTTCGTCCGAGCCGGTGGATCAGTTCGTCGGAGATCTGGTCGCCGCGGGTCTCGACGCGCCGGATGTCGACGTCGCGTCGACGGGTCGTTAACGCGTCGCGGACGGTCCCGGCCTGTCGGATCGCTAGGTCCGACCCGCGGGTCGCGAGCGTGAGCGTCTGGGTCATGCGTGAACGCAGGCTCCCCGCCTTCAAAAGGACACCAGTTCCGTCGTCACGCTGTCCGGACGCGATGGGGTGGGAGGGGCGTCCGGAGCCGGACGATCCGACACCGCCTAAAAGCGCAACGACGAAACCCCTGCGCGCGCAACGGTCGACCATGTACGAGGCGGTTCACGCGTATCCCGACGGCGACGCCACGGTCGCTCGCCACGCCCGGACGGCGGCCCGCCACGGCTACGACGGGATCGTTGTGCGGACGCGAGAAGCGCTCGACGTGAGCGATGCAGCCGGTTCGAGTGAGGCGGTCGACGATCGCGACGGGGCGGCCGCACCGAGCGGCGGGTCGATCGGTGCGCTCCGCGAGGAATACGGGATCGACGTCGTCGACGCGGTGGAGATCGACGCGGACGATCCCGGACGCGCGGGCGGCGCGGTCGGTACCCACCGATCGGACCACACGATCGTCTGTGTCGGCGGCGGCGACGATCGCCTGAACAGGTACGCGGTCGAGGAGCCGCGCGTCGACGTACTCGTCCGTCCCGCCGGCGCGCGAGGGGGCTTCAACCACGTGCTCGCGAAGGCGGCCCGCGACAACGACGTCCACGTCGAGTTCGACTTCGGTCCCGTCCTCCGGTCGACCGGTGGGCAGCGCGTTCGGGCGCTCGCCGGCCTTCGGAAGCTCCGGGAGATCGTGACGTACTACGACGCGCCACACGTCGTGAGCGCGAACGCGGCGTCGCATCTCGAGCTCCGAGCGCCGCGCGAGGTCGTCGCCGTCGCCGAGACCGCCGGCTTCGACGCCGACTGGATCCGGGAGGGCCTCGCGGCGTGGGGTGAGATCGCCGCTCGAAACCGGGACCGACGCTCCGAGGCCTTCATAGAGCCGGGGGTTCGACGTGGGAGGTATGAAGAGACCCGTCGATGAACACGCCGAGCGGTTCTCCGCGAAAGCGGCCGAGTACGACGACGCCAAGAGCGACGAATACCGCGCCTGCGCGGACCTCGTGATCGAGTACGCCGCCCCCGAGTCCGACGACGTCGTGCTCGATCTCGGGACCGGAACCGGTGCGATCGCGCTGGCGCTCGCGCCCGACGCCGCCCGCGTCATCGGTCGCGACATCAGCGAGGGGATGATGGACGAGGCCCGCCGGAAGGCGACCGAGCGGGGGATCGAGAACGTCGAGTTCGCGTACGGGGAGTTCCGTGAGCCGAACGTCGGTCCGGGGACGAGGATCGACGTCGTCGTCTCGAACTTCGCGCTCCATCACCTCGCGGACGACGAGAAGCGAGCGGCGATCCGCGCCATGGCCGAGACGGGCGCACGGCGGATCGTGTTGGGTGACGTCGCGTTCTTCGAGGAGCCCGACCCGTCGGAGCCGTTCTACGATCCCGACGTCGACGACCCGGCGACCGTCGGAACCCTCGTCGAGGCGTTCACCGACGTCGGCTTCGCGGTCGTCGTCGCCGAGCGCGTTCACGACCAGGTGGCCGTGCTCGTCGCCGAGCGGATCGGATCGGGCGACGAGGTTCCGGGGGCGGAGTGATCGACCGATGAGCCGCCACGGTCGGGAGCGGGCGACATGAAACACCTCCCGAAACACCTCCGGCCGCGGTGGCGCTACCTCGCGGTCGGGATCGAGGCGTGGCCCGACGCCGACCTCACTCGCCGCGGGTTTCAGCGAGCGGTCTGGTACGCCGCCGGGAACCTGATCGGCGACACGGGAAGCGCGGACGCGGACCTGAAGCTGCTCACGTTCCGATTCGCCGACGGCGAGGGCGAGGCCGTCGTTCGGGTGCGACACGGCCACGTCGACGAGGCGCGTGCGGCGATCGCCTGTGTGAGCGGGGTCGACGGCGACCCAGTCGGGATCCACGTTCGTGGAATATCCGGGACGGTGCGTGCCTGTGAGGAAAGATATATGGGTCGTGCGGGCGGAAATTACGAACAGCGAGACGTCGCGTTCGGTGACGCCGAGTCGACCGCCGTCGTGCGCGGAGACGCGTACGACGTGCGGACCGAGGCGGGGCTCGTCGGCGCGGCGGCGTTCGACATCGAGTGATATCATGCAGGGCCAATCCCAACAACAGGCGTACGACCGCGGCATCACCATCTTCTCTCCCGACGGTCGACTGTATCAGGTCGAGTACGCGCGGGAGGCAGTGAAACGCGGGACGGCGAGCGTCGGGGTCCGTGCCGCCGACGGCGTCGTCCTCGCGGCCGACAAGCGCGCCCGTTCCCCACTGATGGAGCCGGAGAGCGTCGAGAAACTGCACAAGGCCGACGACCACGTCGGCGTCGCGAGCGCGGGCCACGTCGCGGACGCGCGACAGCTCATCGATTTCGCGCGCCGACAGGCGCAGGTGAACCGCCTGCGCTACGGCGAGGCGATCGGAATCGAGACGCTGACGAAGAACATCACCGACCACATCCAGCAGTACACCCAGGTCGGCGGCGCGCGTCCGTTCGGCGTCGCGCTCATCGTCGGCGGCATCGAGAACGGCCAGCCGCGCCTGTTCGAGACGGACCCGTCCGGAACCCCGTACGAGTGGAAGGCGCTGTCGATCGGCTCCGACCGGAGCGATCTCCGTGACTACCTTGAGGAGGAGTACGACGCGGGGCTCTCGACGGAGGAGGCGGTAGGACTCGCGCTCGACGCGCTCGGACAGACGAACGACGAGGAGCTGACGCCCGAGGGCGTCGGCGTCGCGACGATCACCGTCGACGACGAGACGTTCACGGAGCCCTCGAACGAGGAGCTCGAAGCGATCCTCGACGATCGCGACCTGCTCGCGAGCGAGGACGACGACGAGGGCGACGAGGGCGATGAGGGCGACGCAGACGACGACGGCACCGCCGAGTAGCCGATCGCGGCTCTTTATATATCAGGTCCACGGGAACGAACCCATGAGCGACCAGTCGGTCGACACCTACGAGGTACTGATCATCGGCGGCGGCGTAGCCGGGCTCACCGCGGGCGTGTACACGGGACGGGCAAGTCTCGACACGCTCGTCGTGAACGCGGGCGAACCGATCGTGAAGCGGAACGCACATCTGGAGAACGTCCCCGGGTTCCCGGCGGGCGTCAACCCGCGGCTGTTCCTCGACATGCTGCGGTCGCAGGCGACCCGGAGCGGCGTCGATCTGCGTGACGGACGGGTCACGCGGCTCGACCGTGCGGAGGGGACGACGGACGCGGCGGAGTCGGTCGAGGGCGGCGCGCGGTTCGTCGCGACCGTCGAGCGCGAGGGCGGCTCCGCCGCCGACGAGTCGGACGATGGCGACGCCGATGGATACCGCGTCGCTGCCGAACGCGTGATCGCGGCGTCGTGGGCGGACCCGGACTATCTCGACGCGTTGGAC
Source organism: Halorubrum rarum (assembly GCF_048380895.1). Lineage (NCBI taxonomy): Archaea > Methanobacteriati > Methanobacteriota > Halobacteria > Halobacteriales > Haloferacaceae > Halorubrum > Halorubrum rarum. Next base: position 16,459 of record NZ_JBLWMN010000010.1, read on the forward strand.
GTCGAGATCCGCGATGCGGGGTCGAAACGCTACGTCGACGACGACGGCCTCGGTCGGACGAACGTCGACGGGGTGTACGTCGCGGGGCGGCTCGCCGAACGGTACCACCAGACGGTGATCGCCGCCGGCAACGGCGCGGAGGTCGCGACGACGCTGATCCACGATTCGGAGGTCCCCTTCTACCACGACTGGGTCGCGCCCGAGGGCTACTTCACCGACCGCGACCGCGACGTGCCCCCCGGCTGTGAGGAGATCTCGGAGACGGAACGTCGCGCGAGAGAACGGGAGTCGATGGCCGCCATGCGCGAGTACTTCGCGGAGCCGCACGACGAGCGCCAGCGCACCCACCCGAGCCTCGTCGACGACGATCTCGGGCGGCTCCCCGACGACGAGTAACCCGCATACAAACGACTGACGCGGTCTTCAGTGCCGGAACAGGTGAACCGCCTCGCCGTCACGGACCAGACAGAACGGCGCACCGTCGTTGGCGGGGAACCGCGTTGTCGCCTTCCGCGTCGTGAACAGTCGCTCGAACGGCTCCTCGCAGGCGGGACACGGGACTCCCTTCCGGTTCTCCCAGAGGCTCGTCTCGCCCGTGTCCCGGAGCTGTTTCAGCGCGTGACGGTGATCGTGAACGTCGAAGCCGGTCATACGCGTGCTTCCCGTCGGCTCGGTTTATAACTCCGCGTCGCCGATTCGGGCTCGCGCCGTGGCGAGCGCTTCCGTCTCGCCGGTTCGGACGTACTCGCCGACGGCCGAGACGGCGGCGACGAGCGCGTCCGCGACCGCGGGGTCGACATCGCCCTGGAGCGCCTCGACGCGTTTGGTCCGGTCGCGGAGTCGTTCGAGCGTCTCTCGTGCGGGCGCGACGCGTCCGGCCGGATCCGGACCCTCGACCGTGACTGTCGGAGCCTCGGCACCGTCGCCGTCGGTGTGCTCGAAGCCGTCGAGTTCGTCGAGGAACGCGAGCAGGTCGTCGCGGTATTCCCCGACTGCGCGGGCCGCGGCCGCCCCGCGGGCGTCCCGGAGCGAGTCGGGGACCGCCGCGACCCCGGGACGGTCCCCGTCCTCGACGCCGGCGAGCAGCGCGAGCAGGTACTCGCGGTCGTCGTCCGTCGGCTCGACGAGCCGGTCGTACGCGTCGACGACCTCCAACAGCTCCCGTGCGGCGAGGTACGTCCGGTCCAACGGGAGGAGCTCGCCGCCCCGGATGAATCCGCGCGTACGGAGGAACCCCCGAAGCTCGCCTTTCAGGTCGTCGACGCCCTCCTCCGGAAGCGTTCCTCGCGCCTCGCCGAACCGGGACCGATACCGGCTCACGTCGAGCGTCGCGGGGGCGTCGGTGTGTGCCGTCCGCTCGTCGACACCGACGCTTCGGAGGCTCTCACACGACGGGCACGCGACGCTGCCCGTCTCGTAGTACGACCAGCGCGTCCCGCACTCCCGACACTCGCGCTCGCCACGGACCTTCATGCGGACGCGTTCGTCGCGTCCGCGCTAAAACGCTGTGGCTCCGAGCTCACGATGGCTCCGAGCTCACGAGATTCGGACGGTGGGACAGTTCCGCACGACGTGATGATATTTAAGCCATCCCGAAGAATCGGAGGTATGACCTGGCACGCCGTCGACGCGGTCGACGACGCGGTCGACGCGACCCGTCGGTTCCTGTTTCCCTTTGGTCTCGTCCGCTGGACGAAACTCGCCCTCCTCGTGCTGTGTATGGGAGTCGGGGTCAGCACGAACGTCTCGGTGCCGCCGGTCCCGGGCGTCGAAGCGACGACCCTCGGCTGGAGCGACCTCGTCGCGCTCGCGGCGGAGGTCGGGATCGGATCGGACTCGTTGACCGCGATCGGCGTCGCGATCACGGTGGCGTCGATCCTGCTGGCGATCCTCTCGCTCGGACTCCGCCTCGTCTTCTATGACGCGCTCCGGACGAACGAGGTCCGACTGTGGCGACCGTTTACGCGTCGGTTCAGGCAGGCCGTCGGCCTGTTCGTCTTCTCGGTCCTCCTCGGACTCCTGCTCGGCGGCCCGTTCGCGCTCGCTGCGCTGGCGAGCGAGCGCGGCCTCGTCGCGTTCGACGCGCTCTCCACCGGCGTGTTGGTGGCCGCGGTCGTGGCTGGGGTGTGTCTCGTCGTCGTCGGCCTCCTCGTCGCCCGACTCACCTTCGAGTTCGTCGTCCCCGTGATGGTGCTCCGTGATGCGGGACCCGTCGCCGCGTGGCAGCGGTTCCTGACCCCGCTTCGAGAGTCGTGGACGGAGTTCGTCGTCTACCTCGTGATCCACTTTTTCGTCGCCCTCGCCGTCTCCATCGCCGAGGGGGTGGTTCTGCTGTTCGTCGGCGGCATCGGCCTCGTGCTCGCCGCGCTCGCACTGCTCGTGGTCGCCGGCGTCCTCGGCGGGCTCGCCGCGCTTACCGGCACGACCACGGGCCTCGTCGCGGTGGCCGTCGTCGCGCTCCTCGCGTTCGTGGCGATCGTCGCTGTGCTGTTGCCGGTCCGCCTGCTCACCCGGACGTACCTGATCGCCTATGAGGTGTCGACGCTCGGGGGGATAGACCCCGATCTGGCGCTGCTCGCCGCCGAGATCGATCCGCGGTCGGAGACGCCGGGCAACCCGCCGTCGCAGACCTCGGGGGAGACGACGCCGGAGACGCCGGTGGAGACGACGCCGGAGACTTCGGAGGAGACGACGCACTCGGACGACGGAGACGGATCGACGGAGTGAACCACGCAATTCGACGTTCGTCGAAACAAAGGATCGACGGGACGAATAGCTTTTTACCCTGTTCGTGAAAGGCGTAACACATGGGACTAGACGACGACGCGCGGGAGTATCACCGGCAGGAACCGCCGGGGAAAATCGAGATATCGACGACGAAGCCGACGAACACCCAGCGAGACCTCTCGCTTGCGTACTCGCCGGGCGTCGCAGCCCCGTGCCTGGACATCGCCGCGGACCCGGAAGCGGCGTTCGAGTACACCGCTAAAGGGAACCTCGTCGCGGTCGTCTCCAACGGCACCGCGGTGCTCGGCCTCGGCGACATCGGTGCGCAGGCGTCGAAGCCGGTCATGGAGGGGAAAGGCGTCCTGTTCAAACGCTTCGCCGACATCGACGTGTTCGACATCGAACTCGACATCGATGACGTCGAGCCGTTCTGTGAGACGGTATCCGCGATGGAGCCGACGTTCGGCGGGATCAATCTGGAGGACATCAAGGCACCGGAGTGTTTCAAGATCGAGGAGCGACTCCGTGAGGAGATGGACATCCCCGTCTTCCACGACGACCAGCACGGCACCGCGATCATCTCCGGCGCGGCGCTGATCAACGCGGCCGACATCACCGACAAGGACCTCTCGGAACTGGAGATCGTGTTCTCCGGAGCCGGCGCGTCCGCGCTAGCGAGCGCGCGGTTTTACGTCGAACTCGGTGCGAAACGCGAGAACATCACGATGTGTGACTCCTCGGGGATCATCACCGAGGCGCGTGCGGACGCCGGCGAGGTCAACGAGTACAAACGCGAGTTCGCCCGCGACGTCGATGGCGGTGACCTCGCGGACGCGATGGCGGGTGCGGACGTGTTCGTCGGCCTCTCGGTCGGTGGCATCGTCTCCCAAGACATGGTTCGCTCGATGGCTGATAACCCGATCATCTTCGCGATGGCGAACCCCGACCCGGAGATCACCTACGAGGACGCCAAGGACGCCCGCGACGACACCGTGATCATGGCGACGGGGCGCTCCGACTACCCGAACATGGTGAACAACGTGTTGGGGTTCCCGTTCCTCTTCCGCGGCGCGCTCGACGTTCGAGCGACCGAGATCAACGAGGAGATGAAAGCCGCTGCTGCGGAGGCGCTCGCGGAACTCGCCCGCAAGGACGTCCCCGACGCCGTGGTGAAGGCGTACGGCGACGATCCGCTCCAGTACGGCCCCGACTACGTGATCCCGAAACCGCTCGACCCCCGCGTGCTCTTCGAGATCGCTCCGAAGGTCGCACAGGCAGCGATGGACTCCGGCTGTGCCAGAACGGACATCGAGGTCGAACGGTACCGCGAGCGGCTCGAAGCCCGTCTCGGCAAGTCCCGCGAGATGATGCGAGTCGTGTTGAACAAGGCGAAAAGTGACCCGAAACGCATCGCACTGGCGGAGGGCACCGACGAGAAGATGATTCGGGCCGCCTACCAGCTCTCCGAGCAGGGCATCGCGGAGCCGGTGTTGCTCGGTGACGAGACGTCGATCCGGCGCACCGCGGAACGGCTCGGGCTCTCCTTCTCGCCGGAGATCGTCGACCCGTCCGAGCGCGACGTCTCCGTGTACGGCGAACAGCTCCACGAGCTGCGGAAACGGAAGGGAGTCACGCGTCGAGAGGCCAATGAACTGGTCGAGCGGGACACGAACTACCTCGGAAGCGTGATGGTTCGAGCGGGTGACGCCGACGCGATGTTGACGGGGTTGACCCACCACTACCCGTCCGCGCTTCGCCCGCCCCTCGAGGTGATCGGCTCCGCCGAGGACACGGACACCGTCGCCGGCGTCTACATGCTGACGTTCAAGAATCGCGTCGTGTTCTGTGCCGACACGACGGTCAATCAGGATCCGGACGAGGAGACGCTCGCCGAGATCACCCGACACACCGCCGAGCTCGCTCGACGGTTCAACGTCGAGCCGCGCGCGGCGATGCTGTCGTACTCCAACTTCGGGAGCGTCGACAACGAAAGCACCCGCCAGTCGCGGGACGCCGTCGAGATCCTCCACGACGACCCCGAGATCGACTTCCCGGTCGACGGTGAGATGCAGGCCGACACCGCCGTCGTCGAGGAGATCCTCGAAGGGACGTACGACTTCGCCGAACTCGACGAGGCCGCGAACGTGCTCATCTTCCCGAACCTCGAATCCGGGAACATCGGCTACAAGCTGCTCCAGCGGCTCGGCGGTGCGGAAGCCATCGGTCCCATGCTGGTCGGGATGGACGAGCCGGTCCACGTGCTCCAGCGCGGCGACGAGGTGAAAGACATCGTCAACCTCGGCGGCGTCGCAGTCGTCGACGCACAAGAGTGACTCTCGGGGTCACAGACGAGTGACTCTCGGGGTCACAGACGGTCGAGCCGTGTGGTCTCACCCCCGCAATACCCGGTCGGTTCGGTCGTAGCTGCGTGGAAATGTCCGTTCACTTCGAGCGCTGGCTATTTATAGTGCGGTCACTTTCAGCCCTGTATGCCAGAAGGTACCAGTGAGCGAATTAGTCGACGAAACTACCTCCAGTTCGCCGGCGCCGCGGGTGCGGCCGCGATCGCGGGGTGTACCGGCGAGGACGTCGACGATCTCGAGAACGGTGACGACGACGGTAACGGCGACGATACCGGTGACACCGGCGGGGACGACGCCGACGACCACATCCACATCTCCCAGACGCAGGACCCGACGACGCTCGATCCGCACGACCATCGGGAGACGACGACCGACAACGTGATCCTCCAGGCGTACGAGTTCCTTCTCGGTCGGGACCTCGACGGCAACCTCGTCGACGCGATCGCGACGGACTGGGAGATCGTCGACGACGACCGCTACCAACTGGAGATCCGTGACGGGGTGCAGTTCCACAACGGGGACGCTCTCGAGCCGAGCGACTGCGCGTTCAGCATTCGGCGTGTCGTCATCGACGACGCCGGGAACCTCTCGAGCCCGCAGACGGACCAGTTGGCCGGCATCGAGGACGCCGAGGTCGTCGACGGCAAGCGCGCGATCGTCGCGCACACGGACGGACCGACGCCGACGACGTTCTCGAATCTCGGGTCGTACTGTCCGATCATGCAGGAGTCGTGGGTGATGGACCGCGATCCCGCGGACGTCGCTCAGGAGATGAACGGAACCGGGCCGTACCAGCTCGAGGAGTTCGTCGACGGGGAGTACACCGACTTCACCAGCTTCCCGGACTACTGGGACGGCGAAGCCGAGATCGGAAGCGTTCGTATCGACGCCTCACCCGAGACGAGCACGCGAGTCAACAGCCTCCGTGCGGGCGAGATCGACGTCGCGACCGCGGTGTCGCCGGCGGACGCCGGCGGGATAGAGGGCGACGACGACACGTACATCGCGGACGGACCCAGCACGCGGATCCTCATGCTTCCGATGCGGTACGACGTCGAACCGTTCGACAGCCAGGCGTTCCGGCAGGCGATGAACTATGCGATCGACCTCGACTCGATCATCGACAACGTGCTCTCCGGCTTCGGCGATCCGACGGGCCAGCCGACGCTCGAAGGCTACTTCGGATACAACCCCGACATCGATCCGTATCCGTACGATCCCGAGATGGCCGAACAGCTCGTCGAGGAGAGCGGCCACGCGGGCGTGGAGATCGAACTCGACGTGCCGGCGGGTCGGTACCTCCGCAGTGACGAGATCGCACAGGCCTGCGTCAACTTCATCGACGACCTCGACAACGTCAGCTGTGAGATCAACATGCGCGACTTCGGCGAACTGGCCGGACAGCTGCTCGACGGCGACATCACGTCGTCGCCGCCCTTCTTCCTCATCGGCTGGGGGAACACGACGTTCGACGCCGAACAGAACCTCCTCCCGTGGCTCACCGAGGGGACCTCACAGTACACGTTCGTCGACGAGGAGCTCGGCGACCTGATCGAACAGGCGCAAAGCGAGACCGACGTCGACACCCGTGAACAGCTCCTGATGGACGCATGCCAGCGGGCACACGATCTCGGAGTGTTCGTCTTCCTGAACCGCGAGTACCTCGTCTACGGCCTGAATCAGCGGGTCGAATGGGAGCCGACGCCCGACGAGTACTCGCGGGCGTACGAGATGTCGCTCCGGTAACTCGCGTACCGCCGTCCGACCGTTTTCAGTTCGCTCACGACGCTCTCACATGTCACAGTATCAGTTCCTCATTCGCCGCGGTCTCCAGGGCCTCCTCGTCGTCTGGGGAGTCATCACGGTGGTGTTTCTCCTCCGATTCATGACGCCCGGGAGCCCGGTCGATTTCATCGCACCGATCGATGCGGGACCGGAGCTTCGAGCACGGATCGCTCGCAACCTCGGACTCGATCAGCCGATATACACGCAGTACGGACAGTACCTCGCCGGTATCCTGCAGGGAGATATGGGATACTCCTACATTCGGGGCCGGCCCGCAAGCGAGATCATCGCGTTGCGGATCCCGGCGACGATCGAGCTCGCGGTCGCCGCGACCGTCGTCGCGATCGCGTTCTCGATCCCGCTCGGCGTGCTCTCGGCGACGCGGCGTCACCAGCCGGCCGACTACGCGGCGACGGGCTTCTCGCTGGTCGGGATCAGCACGCCGAACTTCTGGCTCGGCATCATGCTCATCATGATCGTCTCGGTCGGACTCGGCCTGCTCCCGACGAGCCAACGTCCGATCGGGCTCGTGGCCGCCCTCGAAATGCTCGTGTTCCAACTCGACACCCTCGGAATACGTGCATGGATCACCCATATGATCCTCCCTGCGATCACGCTCGGAACCTACTTCACCGCAATGATCGTCAGACTCACCCGCAGCGGAATGCTCGACGAACTCGGACAGCCGTACGTGGAAGCCGCACGCGCGAAGGGGCTTCCCGAGACGCTCGTCACCTACAAACACGCCCTCCGTAACACGATGATCCCGATCATCACCGTGTTGGGACTCCAGCTCGGGACGCTCATCGGCGGGGCGGTGATCACGGAGTTCGTGTTCAACTGGCCCGGGCTCGGGACGCTGATCATCGACGCGATCACCGTCCGTGACTGGCCCATCATTCAGGGCGCACTCATCGTCATCGGCGTCGGGTTCGTCGTGATAAACATCGCGGTCGACGCGCTGTACGCGCGGCTCAACCCGCGGGTGACGCTCGAATGAGCCTCATCTCGGACCGCGTCCGCCGAAGCCTCAGATCGGAGTTCTCCCGAAGCCTGATGGCGAAAGTCGGGCTGTTCCTCGTGTTTCTCATGGTGGCGATGGCGACGTTCGCACCGTTTCTGGCACCGCACGATCCCACACAGCAAGGGTTGGACGACTCGAACCTGCCCCCGGCAGGCGTCACCCAGACGAGCGAGCAGTTCCAGATGGTGGACGGCGAGCGACAGATAGTCACCGTCGAGGAGCGGGGAACGCTCGAACACCCGCTGGGGACCGACTCGCTGGGACGTGATCTGTTCTCACGGGTGTTGTTCGGGGCACGAACCTCCCTGATGGTCGGGCTGTTCGGGACCCTCTTTGCCGTCGGAACCGGCGTGAGCGTCGGCCTCACCGCGGGGTACTACGGCGGACGGACCGACGACGTGTTGATGCGGTTCGCGGACGTCATGCTCGCGTTCCCGGCGCTCGTGCTGGCGATCGCACTAGTCGGGCTGTTAGGCCCGCTAACGATACGCATACCCGACCCGTTCGTGCAGCTCGGGTTGGTCGACGGGATGCCGGAGTCGTTCGTGTTTCCGGTCACGCTGACGCTCGTCGTCGGCATCGTCAACTGGGTGTGGTTCGCGCGTGTCGCACGCGGGGAGGCGCTATCGATACGCCAACAGGAGTACGTCAAGGCCGCACGGAGTCTCGGCGCGGGCGACTGGACCATCCTCACGCGACACGTGTTGCCGAACAGCCTCACGCCGATCATCGTGCTCGCGACGATCCAGGTGGCCGCGATCATCTTACTCGAGAGCTCGCTGTCCTTCCTGGGCTTCTCCGGAACGACGCTGTCGTGGGGCTTCGACATCGCGCAGGGGCGTGACTATCTCGGTACGTCGTGGTGGATCTCCAGCATGCCGGGTCTCGCGATCGTCCTCGCGGTCGTCGGGATCAACCTGCTCGGTGACTGGCTCCGGGACGCGCTCGATCCCGGACTCGAGGGCGAACACGGAGGTGGGATGTGATGTCCGAGGCACCGATCCTCCGCGTGGACGGTCTCGAGACCCGATTCTTCACCGAGGAGGGACAAGTGAACGCGGTCGAGGGCGTCGACTTGGAGGTGGCCGACGGCGAGGTGTTCGGCGTCGTCGGCGAGTCGGGCTCCGGAAAGAGCGTGACGGCCCTCTCGCTCATGGGCATGATCGAGTCGCCCGGACGCGTGACGGGGGGAGCGATCTGGTACCGAAGCGCCGAGCTCGCCGAGTCGGTCGCGGACGAGACGCCCGAGGCGGTCGACGGCGACGAGGTGAACCTGCTCGCGCTTCCCGACCGGATCCGGCGAACGCTTCGGGGAACGCACTTCAGTATGGTCTTTCAGGACCCGATGAGCAGCTTCAACCCGAGTCTGACGGTCGGCGAGCAGATCGCGGAGGCGGTCGAGGCCCAACAGCGGGCCCGGTCGAACCCGCGCTCGGTCGCCTCCCGGACGCAGGGATACGGGCTCGGGCAGTACCTCATGAGCTTCGTCTCCTCCTCGCGGGAGTACGTGACCGAGGAGAGCCGCGATCGCGCGGTCGAACTGCTCGAGCTGGTCGGCATCCCCGACCCGGTGTTGCGTGCCGACGAGTATCCACACGAGTACTCCGGCGGGATGTTACAGCGTGCGATGGTCGCGCAGGCGCTGGCTGGCGAGCCGAACGTGCTGATCGCCGACGAGCCGACGACCGCGCTCGACGTCACCATCCAGGCGCAGGTGCTCGATCTGCTCGACGACATCCAGGCTGAGACGGGGATGACGATCGCGCTCATCACACACGATCTCGGAGTCGTCGCTCGGATGTGTGATCGCGTCGGCGTGATGTACGCCGGAGAGATAGTCGAGCGCGGCACGCTCGCAGACGTGTTCGACGCGCCGACTCACCCGTACACGAAGGGGTTGTTGGGAAGCGTCCCGAACCTCGACGATGCCGGCGGCCGGCTCCAGCCGATCGCGGGCAACGTCCCGAGCCTCCTCGCCCACGAGATGCCCGACCGGTGTTACTTCGCGGATCGCTGCCCGAAGGCGATGGAGGCGTGTCTGGAGAAACCTCCGGAGTTCGCGGTCGACGACGGGACGGCCGACCACGCCGCGAAGTGTTACCTCGCGAGGGAGCCGTACGACGAGTCGACCGCGCTTCCGAGCGGCTACTTCGAGGACGGTTCCGCCGATCGAAGCGACGGATCGGAATCGATGGGCGGTCCCGAGATCGTCGGTGACGGGGGTGAGCGTCGATGAGCGCCGACGAGCCGCTGGTCCGCGTTCGCGGACTGGAGAAGTACTTCTGGGAGAACGACTCGCTTCTCGACAGGCTGTTCGGCGACGGCACGACCGCGATCAAGGCGGTCGACGGGGTCAACTTCGACATCCGGCGCGGAGAGACGCTCGGCCTCGTCGGCGAGTCCGGCTGCGGGAAGTCGACGACGGGAGAGACGGTACTCCGGCTTCAGGAGCCGACGGGCGGTTCCGTCGAGTTCGAGGGAGAGAACGTGTACGACCTCGACGGGGCCGACCTCCAGGCGTTCCGTCGCGATGCGCAGGTCGTCTTTCAGGACCCCTTCTCCAGTTTGGACCCACGGATGACGGTCGGCGAGATCGTGCGCCAACCGCTGGATATCCACGATATCGGGACCGCAGCGGACCGCACGGACCGAGTGGCCGAACTGCTCGAACACGTCGGACTCTCCGCAGACCAGCTCGACCGATACCCACACGAGTTCTCCGGCGGGCAGCGCCAGCGGATCGGTATCGCTCGCGCGCTCGCGCTCGAACCGGAGTTCATCCTGTTGGACGAGCCGACGAGCGCGCTCGACGTCTCCGTGCAGGCGCAGGTACTGAACCTGTTGGACGATCTCCAAGCGGAGTTCGATCTCACGTACCTGCTCATCAGCCACGACCTCTCCGTGATCAATCACGTCTGTGACCGGGTGGCGGTGATGTATCTCGGGGAACTGGTCGAGATCGGTCCGGCCGAGGATATCTTCGACGACCCGAAACATCCGTACACGGAGGCGCTCCTGTCGTCGGTCCCGCGGGCGACCACCGACGAGCAGGACCGCGACCGAGAGACCATCTCCGGGGACGTCCCCTCGCCGCGAAACCCGCCGTCGGGCTGTTCGTTCCGGACGCGCTGCCCGGTCGTGATACGGCCGTCAGACGTCGACGTGAGCCGCGAAACGTACCGCGAGATCGTCGAGTACCGGACGTTACTCGAGAACGGTCGACTCGATCCGGAGAAGCGGTGGGAACAGCTCGGTGACCCGGACCGAACGGACACCGAGGCGTTCGTGGACGGGCTGTTCGAGGAGCTGTTCTCGCACGAGCTCGACGGACGGGACGAAACGGTCGTTCGGGAGTCGTTCGAGGCGCTCGCCGACGTGGACGTCGAGACCGCCGAAGCGGTGCTCCGCGACCGGTATGAGTCGGTGTGTGAGGTCGTCGATCCGAAGCTGACCGACGATCCGCACCCGTCCGCGTGCCTCCGGGACGACCAACCGAAACCGGTCCGCGACGCGGTAGACGAGTGGGGACGCGACGGGCGCGTCGATCCGGTGGCCGAGCGGAGCGAGAACGGCATCGTCGATGCGGAGTGATGCGGAGAACGACGGCTGACCACCGGACCGACTGTCGGATCGGTCGTCCACACCGGCCGAAACGCCTACGGCATCGGCCGACGACGTCGACCGCATGCAGGCTCGTGATCTGATGGAGACGGACGTGAAGACGGTCGCCCCGGACGACGACGTGTCCGCGGTGTTCAAGCGATTCGCGCGATACCCGTTCAGCGGATTTCCGGTCGTTGACGACGACGGGTCGGTGGTCGGGGTCGTCACGGAGTCCGATCTCGTCGACCTGTTCGAGCCCGACGACGAGACCCTCTGGATACCGATCGGGCTCCCCCCGTTCGTCGACACGCTCACCTACCAAGTGAAGCCGCCGTGGGCGGATCTGGATCTCGGCGTCGACCTCGTTCGCAACGCCGACAAACCGATCTCGGAGGTGATGAGCACCGACGTCGCGACCGTGACTCCCGACGCCGACGTCGACGATGTCCTCGCGCTGCTCGGGTCCGACGACCCGAACATCAACCGTGTCCCCGTCGTCGACGAGGACGGTCGTCTCGTCGGGATCATCGCTCGGCAGGACGTGATCAAGGCGTTCCGGGATCGACGGATCGAGTAGCGAGCTCCCAGACGTCGTTCGCGCTCACGGGTCCACCCGTGCCAGCCACGTCTCGGGTCGGTCGAGCTCCGTGCTGGTCGGGAGGTACTCGGGACGTTCCCAGACGACGCTCGCCCCGTCGAGCCCTCGCGCGTCGGCGACGGCCTCGAAGAACGCCGCACCGCGCTCGTACTGCCGTCGTTTGAGATCGAGACCGAGGAACCGACGCATGACCCGCTGGAACGGACCACCGCCGTCGCGACGGGCATCGACCTTTCGACGGAGGTCCGCGTATTCGTCGTCGAACGCTCGATCCATCAACAGCTCCGCGTAGCCCTCGACCGCTGTCATCGCGAGCTGCAGCTCGACGAACGCCTCCCGGTCGAATCTGCCTGCCGTGAGCGTCTCGACGCCCTCCTCGACGCGCGACTCGAGGTACGTCGGCAGCCACGGGGCGACCCCGAACTCCGCGGCGTGAGCCACCTCGTGGAACGCGATCCAGCGCCGGAATCGGGGATAGTCGGCGTCCAGCTCCGCGGCGACCGCGACGATGTTCGGGTGGACGAAGTAGAGCCCGTGATCGGCGTCGGGCTCGTTCGCCAACAGGAGGGGATCGTACTGGCCGAGCACGTTTCGGGCGAGGAACCCGAGCGTCACCGCCATCGATCCGGTGTTGACGACGCGGGAGAGGTCGGGTAGCACCGGAGTGGCGACCGCCTCGATCGGTCGCATCACGTTCTCGAACGTCGACAGACTGGCGTCTATCCAGTGATGTCGGTTCTGTATCTCGACGGTTTCGGGAACTTCGAACTCGATCCCGGCGACCGATCGAAGGCGTGACCGGGCGTCCCGTACGTCCGCAGCGTATCCCTCCCGCTCGGCGGGAGAGAGCGCGAGCGAGCCGGGGTCCGTGCTCGCTTTCGCGGCCTCCGCCGCGTTCTCCCAATCCACGACGCCCGCTCCGGACGCCTCGGAGACCGCACGGAGCCCTCGAAGCACGTTCATACCCTATCGAGGAGTGCCGGATTCAAATCAGTTGTGTCCCTCAGCGGACGACACGTCGTTACCGTTCCTGGAGCGGACTCAGTCGTCGAGCGCGTCCAGCTCATCGGCCGCGTCGAGATCCGTCTCTCCGAGTACCTTCCACGCGATAGCTGCGAGCGCCACGACGACGAGCACGACGAGTAACCCCGCGCCGATGGTACGTCCCGAACGGCTCGAGCCGGCGTGCTCGCTTTCGTCCTCGTCGACGTCCGAGTCGGGCGGTTCCGCCGCCTCGTCGTCAGACGATACGTCGAGCGTCTTCGATCCTAACTGTATCCGCGCGTCGCCGAGGTGGATCTCGAGTAGCGTCAGCGATCGGTCCGACATGATCAGTCGTTCTCTCGCCACCCGCTTAACCGTGCTGGCGACCGGCGGTAGTCCCCGTTGATCGAACCGACGGATCTCTTATTAATCAACCGACGAGTCCCTCGGGGTTCGCGACCGAGGGGCACCGCGTCTGGCTCGAGTACGTCGACGAGTTCGCCGTCGACGTCCGATCGACGGACGGGTCGAGCGACGACCCCGACCACTGATCCCACGACAAAGCGCCCCACGGCGGGGTGAAAGCGGAACTGTTTTACTTCGGTCTTTCATATCCTCGAGTGCGTTCAGACGAACGCGGACACACGCTCTGGTGGTGTAGTCCGGCCAATCATATTGCCCTCTCACGGCAATGACCTGGGTTCGAATCCCAGCCGGAGCACTTCTTTCCTTCCGCCGTCTTGCGATTTTGGCTTGTGTGAACGAGGTCGAATGACTCAATCCGCAGACCAAACAAATTCGAAGTATTCACACACCCCGACGCCTTCTTTCGATTTCCGGGTTTACCGGACCAATTAGACTCGAAGGATTCAGACGGGGACATCACAGCGAACGAAGCCTCGGAGACGATGTGACGATAAACCTTGACGAGTACCCCCATCGTCACCGAGGTATCGGAATCGTACCTGAACCAACGTTAGCTCCTTGATTACCGTGCCGAGCGTGAAGAGTGCTTGCGCTGGCTTCTCGCGTACGGAAAAGACCCGGACAAAGCAAAAGGATACGCGAAAGGGACGATCGAACCCCGAGCGTGTCGCATGGATCAGTTCTACCGCTTCGTCTGGGAGCAAGAGGAGGGATACACCGCAAACCTCACGCACGACCATGCCGACGCGTGGATGGACCACCTCGCCCACCGAGACGTGAGCGCGGTACACAAAGTCAACTGCCAGAAGTCGGTGAAGATGCTCTACAAGTGGCTCCGTCACGAGCGTGGTACCGCAAATTCCGTGAGATCGTTCTGATGTGTGCGGTCTACAACATCAAGCAAACCGTGAACCAGTGAAATCAAACGCCGTCTGGCGATTCACCAGAGCCCATTTTATAAGGGTTAGAAGAACAGCAAACCACGTACGACCATTACCCGGAATATCAGGCACTTTTGACGAATAATACGGCGAAGGAGGTGTATCCGGTTTCGGGTCGTTATCATTCATATGCAATGTGTACAGCTGGCTGGTTAATTACTGTTTGATGAGTGGCTGCGATCGTTCGCTTTCGCATGGAATCAGCGTCTCTGAACACTACCCGGGACCGACGTCATAGATTTATATCTGTAAGACCGACAAAACGTTATTAATGGACTCGACGCACGCGTTCCCCCGGACGTTACCGAGGATATTCACTTCTGCTCTCAATCGACACCCCGAGTTACCCGCGATTCGGTTCCGCAGTGCGGAGCTGACATATCGGGAACTCAACCGACAATCGAACGCGATCGCGAACGGGTTCGTCGCGTCGGGCATCCAGCCCGAAGATCGGATCGCAGTCTTACTCTCGAATCGGATCGAGACCCCCATTGTCGACATCGCCACGTTCAAAGCCGGCGGAGCGCGCCTCCCGATCAATCCGGCGCTATCGAGATCGGAGATCGAATACGTCCTTTCGGACTCGCACGCGACCGCAGTGGTCTGTGACGACGACACTCGACCGATCGTCGACGCGATCCGATCTACCGTCCCCCCTGAGGTGTGTATCACGACGGAGTCGGAGCCACCATCGGGGTGGCGATCGATCGAGCAGTTCGAATCCTATCACGACAACGACTGCCCGCCGTCGGTGTCGGTGACGCCCGAGTCGATCGCTGGACACTTCTACACCGGTGGTACGACCGGCGACCCGAAAGGAGTCTGTTACACCCATGCGTGTTTGACGGCAAATTTCCTCGCACACCTGCTCGAACTCGGGTTCGAAGAAAGCGACATCGGGCTCGTCTCGACCCCGCTTTCGCACTCGGGCGGGACGTTCTTGCTTTCGGGGTTACTCGCCGGGGGGACAGTTGTCATCCAGCGGTCGTTCGACATCGGTCGGACTATCGAGGCGATCGATGCGCACGATGTGACGTGGACGTTTCTCGTCCCTACGATGTTGTATCGTCTACTGGATGAGGGCACGTCTCGGACGGACCTTGAGTCCATCGACCGCATCATCTACGGAGCTGCGCCGATCCAGCCCGATCGCCTGCGAGAGGCGATCGATCGGTTCGGACCGATATTCGTGCAGTTTTACGGCCAGACAGAGGTCCCGAACCTCATTTCCACGCTGGATCGTCGCGATCATGCACTCGCAATTCGGGACGGCCACAACGACCTCTTGCGTGCGGCGGGCAAACCGTGTCGACTCGTTGATCTCCGAATCGTCGATCCGGATACCGGACGAGACGTCCTCCCGGGCGACCACGGCGAGATCGTTGTGTCGTCACCGTACACCTTCGCCAAGTACTTCGAACGACCCAAAGTGACCGATCAGACTCTCCGGGACGGATGGGTCCACACCGGCGACATCGGTCGGATCGACGATAAGGGTTATCTCTTTCTGGTCGATCGGGAGGGTGACGTCGTCGTCAGTGGCGGGATGAACGTCTACACCCGAGAAGTCGAAAGAGTGCTGGGCGAGCATCCAGCTGTCGAGTCTATCGCCGTGATCGGCGTCCCACACGACGACTGGGGCGAGGCAGTCCACGCTGTCGTCGTCTCTGCCGAAGACATCGGAGAGGACTCGCTTCGGCGACACGTTGACGATCGGCTCGCGGGATACAAATTGCCGAAATCCTACGAGTTCGTCGATCGACTCCCGATGACGCCGCTTGGGAAACCCGACAAGGAAGCGCTTCGTGATCTGCACTGGGACGGCGATCGTCGGATCGGGTAATCGCGATCGGTAGTGGGACGGCGATCGGCGGATCGTGAGGGAAGAACCTCTTTTGGGAGTTCTCCGGAGTTACTACCTATGGTCGAATACGGCCCGGTGCCATCCGATCGGGCGGCGGAGTACCGAGACGTCGTCAACTACGCGTTTTGGCTCGGTGAGGGGCCGCTAGGGACGGCTGACGACCTCGACGCTCACCTGTATCCCGACCTAGGCGATCGACGGGCCGTCTTCGACGAGGACGCACTCCGCTGTGTCTGTCGGCAGTACACGCTTTCGACGCGGATCCGGGGGGATCGCCACGCCCTCGGGGGGATCACCGTGGGTTGTTCGGCGTCGAACTCCTGGATCTCGTCGACGATCCGATCGCTCCCTGGAACGACGCGAGGTTCGCGATCGAGTGGCGAACCGGGACGGCGCGGTGCGAACGAACCGACGCTGATCCGGATGTTCGTCTCGACATGTCGACTCTTTCGCAACTGTACGTCGGGTCGAGTGAGTCGGCACCCGTTCTTCCGTTTTGCAATGTCGAGAGAAACGGCGAAACAGTGCTCCGATCGTCACCGGTAGACGAAACGACTAGTCGAGTTCGGACTCGACCGTCGACAGCGTCGCATGCATCCGATCGACGACGAGGTCGGCGTCCGCCTCGTCGATCGTCAACGGCGGCGTGATGAGCGTGTGATCCCCGAACCGGCCGTCGACGTGCCCGCCGCTGGGGTAAGTGAGGATCCCGTTGTCGAGACCCGTCTCGAACAACAGCGACTGGAACGTCTTCCCCGTCGATTCCAACGGCGCTTTCGTTTCGCGATCGCCGACGAACTCCACGCCGATCATGAGGCCTTTCCCCCGAACGTCGCCGACGAACTCGTACTCGTAGAACTCCTGACAACGCTTTCGGAGGTACGCGCCGACGTCGCGGGCGTTCGCGACTAGGTCATGTTCCTTGACGTACTCGAGTACCGCCAGTCCGATCGCTGCCGACGTTGGGTTAAAACAGTACGTATGGCCGTGCTGGAACCCGTCCTCCAGGCCGACGAAGGTGTCGACCACGCGCTCGTGGGGCATCGTGCCGCCGATCGGGGAGTAGCCGCCGCTCATCCCCTTCGCGCCAGTGATGATGTCAGGCGTGACGTCGAAGTGTTCGATCGCGAAGTTCTCGCCCGTCCGACCGAATCCAGACATGACCTCGTCGACAATGAACAACACGTCGTGCTCGTCACAGATCTCTCGAATTCGCTGGAAGTACCCCTCGTGTGGATACGCTCCCGCGTTAGCCGCACCGGTGACCGGTTCTGCAATGAACGCGGCAACGCTGTCAGCACCCTCGTCCTGGATGAGTCGTTCGACATCGTCCGCACAGGCGACGCCGCATCGGTGGCCACCGTCCCCGTCGCACCGTTCACACCGGTAGGGAGCCCCAGTGGGTGCCTTTGGGAAGTTCGAAAAGAGCGGCTCCATCTTGTCCTTACGCGAGGGAAACCCCGACAGTGCCATGGCAATTCCCGTGTTGCCGTGGTAGCTGCGCCGCCTCGATATGATCTTGTATTTGCCCTCGTTTCCCCGCTCGTAGTGGTACTGACGGGCCATTTTGACTGCACTCTCGTTGGCCTCCGACCCGCTGGAGACCAGCCACGTGTGTTCGAACCCGTCGGGGGTGAACGCCGCAATCTTCTCGGTGTACTCTTGTGCGGGTTCGTTTGCGAACAGCATACTCGAGGTGTACTCGAGTCGTTCGATCTGTTCCCTGGCTGCTTCGGCGATTTCAGCGAGTCCGTGGCCGACGTTCGCGTTCTGGTTGCCCGAGATTGCGTCGAAGTACTTGTTGCCGTCGGCATCCCATACCCAAGGCCCCTCCCCTTGAGTGATCGTAACGTACTCCTTGTCGAAGACCCGCGGAAACATCCCGCCGAGGTCGGTACCGCTCGTCGTGGTTCTGGCGCTGTCCGAATCGTTGGTGTCGGTCATCGTGCGTATGTGTCGTCCATATTGATTGTTGAATCGTTTATTTCTCTATTCCTCGTCGTGGATCGATCGCAGTTGCCGCCAGTGATCGAGGACGGTGTCGCTCCACTCCTCGAAGCCGACCTCGTAGACGTAGTCGGTGCCACGGAGAACGACGTCGGCAGGATCGATCGTCCGCAACATCGCAACCTCCGCGTTCGTCGGTTCCCGGGTCGTAAACACGTCGTCTGCGACCCGGAGGTCCCACTGAACCTCTGACCGGACGTTATCGACGGAGACATCCGGATGGGTCGATTTCAGTATCATTTCACCGTCGTCGAAGCCGAAGACGGCCATATCTGTGATCACAGCACAGGGACCCTCGCCCTTGAACCCCGAGGCCGACCGCTCGCCGGAGGCGTCGAGGTGTCCCGGCGCCGTCCGATAGTCGATCTCCTCGGCGAAGGCTCGGCGCTTCTGGCGCATCATGACAACCGTTCGGCCGCAAGAGGTCATAATGTCGTTACTGCCGCCTGAGCCGGGGAGACGGACTTTCGGACGATCGTAGGTCCGATCACCGATCACCGCCGTTGAGTTCGTGTTCCCACGGCTGTCGATCTGGCCTGCGCCGATGATCCCCACGTCGAACGCGCCGCGCTGGTTGTCGACGAAGATCTCAAACTGGTCGGTCGCGACCAGCGCGTCGACACCCAACACCGTGTCGGAGATCGACTGGACGACTCCGGGAGGGACTGAGCCGACGTACCCAGACTCCGTGACGAGGTGGCAATTCGGCGCATGGGTGTACTTTGCGAGCACCCCGGACATTAACGACATGCCGACCCCGATGAAGGCGGTCTCGCCGTCGTGGATCTGTCGTGCCGCCGTGACGGCAAGCAGTTCGGTGCGAGTGTACTCCGCGGCCGTCTCGTGCGGTCGGTCCACACCGAGCGGATTGGTTGTCGTCGAATCAATGCCGGATTGGGACTGATCCGAATCAGTCAGGTGTCCCTCCTCGGTCATCGGTCGACCTCCGTCAGATCGTTGATTTCGGCTTCCATCCGTTCGAGCGTCGCGAGCCGCTTTGTACCGATCCGCTCGAGGTACTCCTCGTGCGGGACGATCCACTCGTCGATCCACTCGAGGAAGTCAGCCCGCTCCATTGATCGGAGTCCGTACTCGCGATAAAACGGGAGGTCGGCGTAGTAGTAGCCGTAGCAGTGCCACGGGTGCGAGCCGAACGGGACCTCGACGACCGCGTCGACCGTGTAGAACGGAATTCGAGTGAGTTCCGGGCGATCGCGTATCTCCGCAGTCGAAACGAGTTCCTCGCAGGTGAGTATCGTGTGCGATGCGGCGCGTGCTTTCAAGTGATCGTTGACCACGTTTCCGTAGATCTGGGCGTTACCCATCCGATCGCACCGCTGGACGTGGATGATCGCCACGTCCGGGTTCGCCGGCGGGACCAGCGTGAGCCGATCGCCGGATCCCATGGGATCGTCGATGATTTCGAGGTCATCGTTGTAAGTCGGAATGTCCGAGTTGACCATCGATCGTGTTGGGACGAACGGAACGTCCATCGCGCCAGCAAGGAACATGAGCGAGGAGCCGAAGTTCGACAGGTCCCGCATTTGCAGGTGGTGTGGAACGCCGTTTTCGACCGCGTTCCGAATGTTGTGTCCCTGCGAGATGAGGCTCGTACCAACCCACGAACCCACGTATTCGTCGACTACGCCAGCCCCGACCATGATGTCTAGAAGTGTCGTTCGAGCGTCATCGAGGACTGTCAACTCACGTTTTCCCTGCCGGACGATTTCCCGGGCGGCCGCTTCCGGATCGCGTCCGCCCATGCCGCCGAAGGCGACGCTCGCCCCGTCGTGGACGTACTCGTCGATCGCGTCGGTCAGATCAGTCGTTTTGTCCCGCTGTGCTGTCCTGGTTCCTTGCTGTTCCCCCGTGTTCTCCGTTCGGTCTTTCATGCGTGCGTCCATCGATTTATCTCGGCCTGAAAACGTCGTATTCGCGGTCTGCGACGGTGCGCGAATGATGGTCGTCGATCGATCGGATCGGATGGTCGGCGAATTCCTCGAGAACCGAATCGAGCCCTTCGATAGCCCCCTCTAGGAACAGTTCGCCATGTTCGGCCGATGCGGCGGTCGCATCGCCCATGACGCCGGTCTCGGATATCGTCGACCACCACTCCATCATCGTAACGGGCGTGGAGTCGTCCGGTCTCGTCTCGCCCGCGAGATCGAGGTTGTTAAAATGACTGCTTTCGGGATAGCTGACGTCGCGGACGGCCGCATCCATGTCGACGCGGTCTGGGAAAAGATGCAGGTAGATCGACGTCTCCATCTCTCCTGCGTGTGCGGACCCCTGTGCACCCGCCGTTCTTACCGCCGCGGCGACGTCACGGACCTCCGCGAGTTGCCACCACGAGAGCATCGCGCAGTGGACGTCCGGATACTGCAAGATCACCTGCCGCGTCGCCAACTCAAGCAGGTGATGGTTCGATCCGTGTCCGTTCACGAGGAGAATCTTCTCGAAGCCGTGATGGGCCAGCGACGCGCAGACGTCGATCACGTACTCGACGAATATCCGCCAGCCGATAGTGATCCCGCCCGGGAAGTCCATGTGGTGTGGCAGGTAGCCGTGGTCGATCGTGGGGAACAACAGCGTGTCGTCCCGCCCGGCTGCGGTCGGCTCGCAGATCGCCTCGACGATCCGACGATCGACGTCCACGGGGAGGTGCGGTCCGTGATCCTCGGTCGCACCCACCGGGACGAGGACGGTTGTCCCCGCCTCCGCCGCGGCATCGATCTCCGGCCATCGTAGTTCGTCGTACCGGGAGGGGCGATCGGTGGCGTCGGACGGAGTGGCTATCGTCGAAGCCTCACTCGGCATCTCTCACCTCGTACCCACACCACTCCATGGCGATGACCGCGAGCGCGAGCGTGATCTCCTCGAGTTCGTCGACCGGGAGGTACTCGTCGGTGCCGTGGATGTTGTATGCGCCGGGACCGAAGCAGGTCGCCGGCGTTCCGTTCTCATTGATGAAAAATCGCGAGTCGATCCCGCCGGGGAACCCCTGTGGGTGGCTATCGCGGCAGAGCACGCTTGAGGTGACCGATCGGACGGTCTGGACGATCGGCTCTCCGGGATCGATATTCGCGGAACTGCCCCGCCAGCCGAACCATTCGACTTCGGGTGGGTGGTCGTCGTACCACGGGTCCCCAACGGTGGCTGACTCCACGGCCGCCTCGACCGCGTCGTGGATCTCCTCGCGGGTTTCGGCGGGCGCGTGTGAAATGCGCGCCTGCAAGGTCGCCTCGTCCGGGACGCTGGAAATCCACTCGCCGCCGCGGATCGTCCCGAGGTTGAGCGAGACGGTGTGTTCGTGCCACTCCTCGAAGAGGTCGTCGTGGACAGTCGTCTTGCGCTTGTCGTGTAACTCCTCGAGAGCGTGATAGATCGGTAATAACTTCGACACCGCGTTCACCCCGGAATCGGTTTCGGCAGCGTGGGCGCTTTTTCCCTCGGTGGTGACGCGGAAGTATGATACCCCGTCGTTGGCGATCCACTGGTCGAAGTCGGTCGGTTCCGGGATAACGACAGCGTCGGCGTCCACCCCCGCGAGGACACTGGCGAGCGTGCCCCCCGAACCGCCGTACTCTTCCTCGATGACGGTATTAATAGAGAGATCCCCCAAAAGGTGTATTCCGGCATTCTCTAGCGCTTCCAGAGCGAAGATCATCGCCGCGACTCCGCCTTTCATGTCGGAAGCGCCTCGACCCAGGAGGTTCCCGTCCTCGATGGTCCCACAGAACGGATCGAATGACCACGCGTCACGATCGCCCTCGGGAACGACATCTACGTGCCCATTGAACAGCAATGATCGCCCGTTGCCGTTCCCCTCGCGTGTCGCTACGAGGTTCGGCCGATCGTCGTAAGACGAGTCGGGTTCGACGTACTCGGGATGGTCTCTGAGCCCCGCAACCGACTCGGCGTCAATCGTTTCGACAGACAGACCGAGCGACTCGAGTTTTCTCCGAACGATATCCTGTGCAGGTCCCTCGTTGCCCGGCACGCTGGGTACCGCAACGAGATCGCTCGCAAAACAGGCGAGGTCCGTGGAGAGAGCTGAGACTGCAGCGTCGACGCGTTCCAACATCTCTGCGTCCATCGACCCGTTAGTGTTCGACATCCGCTCCCTCCGTCGATCGACGTGGTGTGTAATATCGTACCATCATTCCCCAGTTGTCGTTTAACAGTGTTAAGTATTATGCAAGAATTAGTTTTTTTCGGTTTAGTTTTTGCATTAATATCTAGCAAGTTTTATTATGAGGGAGTTCCTTGCTATCTATGACCAATGAGAAAACGCGAGACCGAAACCGACACGGACGGCGGCACGAACGGGCAGCAGAGGACGAGTACGCAGAACCGACAGACGAGTATGAGGAGCCGCCGAGGGATGTTGCGTACTGTGGGAAGTACCGGGGTTATTGGTACGATCGGACTCGCCGGATGCCTCAGTGGCGACGGAGACGGAAGCGGGAACGGAGACGGAAGCGGGAACGGAGACGGAAGCGGGAACGGAGACGGAAACGGCAATGGCGATACCTCGGACGGGGATCTTGCGGACACGCTGACGATCCAGATGACGGGCGGACACTACCTCGAATCCTACGAGGAGCACGTCTTCGAGCCGTTTGAGGAGGAGTACGGTATCGACATCGACATCGCGTTGGTTTCCGACCAGTTCGACGGCTACTCACGGATCCAATCGGGCCAGTCGGACGCCGACACGACGCTCCCCTCGGCGAACACGTTACACATGGGCGCTTCTGAGGGTGTCTGGGACACGATCGACACTGGCGATCTCGAGAACTACGATAACCTGCTTGAGACGTTCAAGAATCCGATCTACGACCCAGGCGAGGAGATCCATGGTATCCCGACCGTCTACGGAACCGTCGGCATGGCGTACAACCGGGACGAGTTCGGCGAACTCGATTCGTGGGAGGCCTGTTGGGACGAGGCGAACGATGGTCGAATCACCATGCAGGGGACTGACTTCCTGCGCGTGTTCACGACGGCGCTATACCTCGATATGGACCCGAACGACATTCAGGTCGATGGCTCCTACGAGGACGGTATCGAGCGCATCTGGGATTCGGTACGTGAGCAGTCCGAACTTATCAACCGCTACTGGTCGAGCGGCGACGAACACGTCCGAATGTACGCACAGGGGGAAGCCGGCGTTGGCGAGGCGTGGGGTGGGCGGATCTTCGGTGCCGTCAACGACGGCCACGATCACCTCGACTACGTCGTCCCACGGGAGGGTGCCTACGGCTGGTCGGACAACTGGGTGATGGTGAAGGGTCTTAGCGACGAACGGCGTCGTACAGTGCTCACGTATATGGACTTCCTGTTGCGCGACGACATTATCGTTCCGTTGACTGAGACGCTCGGGTACCCCCCCGCGACCTCCGCGACGTCCTCGGCGATCGAGAACCTCTATGACTACGATCCCTCCGGAGGCGAACGACTAATATTCCTCGATCCGGAGTACCACGACGAACACACTGACGAGTGGTCTCAGTCCTGGGAAGAAGTCCAGTCCAACTAACCACGATCACGGATACCCTCGATTCTCACCACCACATTGTGAACCTACAAAATGTCATTTCTTGAGATACAATCGCTTAGAAAGGTTTTCGGATCCACCGTCGCCGTAAACGACGTGTCTTTGACCGTCGAGAAGGGCGACTTCATTACTGTCGTCGGCCCCAGCGGCTGTGGGAAGACGACAACACTGCTGAATATCGCGGGGCTGCAGACACCAACCAGCGGGTCGATCGTACTGAAGGACCGCGATTTGACTGACCTCCCCGCATACAAACGAGACATCGGTGTCGTCTTTCAGGATTACGCCCTCTTCCCACACAAGACCGTCGGAGAGAACATTGCCTTCGGGCTGAAGATGCGTGGGGAGAGTCAGGAAACACGCGAGGAAACCGTCGCGGAGATGCTCTCGATGATCGACCTCGAAGGCTACAATGACATGTATCCCCACCAGTGCAGCGGCGGCGAGCAACAGCGGGTCGCCGTCGCCAGAGCGCTGGCGTTCGATCCCGACCTCGTGTTGATGGACGAACCGCTGTCGAACCTCGACAAGAAGCTCAGACAGTCGTTGCGAACCGAACTCAAACGGATCCAGCGGGAAACCGGAGTGACGACGGTGTACGTTACCCACAACCAGACGGAGGCACTCTCGATGGGTGATAAGATCGCCGTTATGAACGGGGGTAACCTCGAACAGTTCGGCGACCCCCAAACCGTCTACGAACAGCCGGCCTCTGCGTTCGTCGCGAACTTCCTTGGGCAGTCCTCGCGGCTGGACGGGACGCTCCACTTGGGGGACGAGCCCTTCGTCAGGTTCGATAACGACGCACAACTCTCCATCAAACGGCGCGAGGGGTTCGACGACGGCGATCCGGTCGCCGTCTTCCTTCGCAACGAACTCGTCTCCGTGTCGGCGACCCAGCCGGATGTCGAAAATACGTTTTCTGGGACGATCAACGAGGTTGACTATCAGGGGCGTGACGTCATCTACTACGTTACAGTCCACGAGCTCGACACCATTGTCCAGATCAGCGGTGACGGGCGCGGGACGGTCTTCGATACCGGCGAAACCGTATGGTTGAGTGTGCGGCCGGAAGACGCGATTTATACCGCACCGGACAGATCGAACGGCGACACTGACCGAGGTGCGGCCCAGCAACACCTGGAGGTCGAAATTTAATGAATGCCAGCAACGACGACGCGAGCGACGAACGACAGACCTTCGATCAACATTTCGGGGAAACGAACCAATGGGATTACGAGCGCCAGGAGATGTTCCGAGTGCTCGAACCAGTCGTCGCCGAAAACCTCCGGAAGGTACAGCGTTTTATGAAGGAGGAAGATGTTGATGCCCTCCTTGTCAACAGATCGGACAACCTCCGGTATCTAGCCGGTTATGGCCCCTACGACAGCTTCTCGCTGTCTGCCGAACACGGGGCGATCGTCCCTCAAGAGGGAAATCCCACTATCGTGGCTGCCCCACGACTCGCAGCGGATCTCCAGCAGCGTCATTGGCTCGACGATGTAGTGTCGTTTTCGGCAACCGATGGCGAGGCCGCCGAGTCGTTTGTCCAGGTGCTGGAGGGGATGGGACTTCTGGACGGCGTGATTGCAATCGATCCGCACCTCGAGTATCGCTTCGTCAGAAAGCTCGAGGCCGCACTTTCGAGCGCGAAACTCCGCGACGCAGGGGACATCCTCTTTCGAGCGCGTGCGGTGAAATCGGCGGCCGAAATAGCCATCATCGAGGAAGGGTTATCGATCGCCGAACTCGGTATCGAAGCCGGCATCGAAGCGGTCGACGTCGGCGTCCGCGAATGTGAGGTCTCGGGGGCAATCATGGATGCGATGCTGTCTGCGGGGGCCGAAGGGGCCTACGCGTTGCCCGCGATCGTCAGCTCGGGCGTCCGGTGGTCGCGATGCCAGGAGTACCCGTCGCGAAAGCGCATCCGCCGCGGCGAGTTCGTCCAGTTGGATGAGGGACCGATGTGGAAGGGGTACTACAGCGAGCTTGCGCGGATGATGGTCGTCGGCACGCCCACGGAGGAGCAGCGATCGATGTACCAGGCGACGTTTCAGGCGCACCAAGCGGCGATCGACTCAATCGAACCCGGGGCGACGGGCCGTGAGGTGTACGACGCCTCGCGTGAGGTGTTCGAGGAGTTCGGCTACGGCGAGTGGCTGACCGCCGGCAACATCGGCCACGGGATCGGCGTCGTCGCCCACGAGCCGCCATACATCGGCCCGACCGAACAAGTCACGCTCGAGGAGAACATGATCGTGATGATCGAACCGGGACTCTTCCGTCACAACGTGGCCGGAATCCGGTTCGAGGATATGGTACTGGTGACGAAGCACGGCAGCGAGGTCCTCTCTCGGACCCCACATCCCGAGCAAGAGAAATTCATCTAAGATGCACACGAACTGCACGTATTCAGTCGTTGACGGGTTCCGGCGGGGTGTTCGATGAATTTGGCAATCCCGACTCTCGATCGGGTTCGAAAGCCGGTGGACGCGGTGAAGACGCAGTTGATGGAGAACCGCCGGGTACGGTTCCTCTTGTCGCCGGGATCGGGCCTGCTATGGACGTTCGTGTTCCTGGTTCTCCCCCTTTTAATAATCGTCGCGTTCAGCTTTTTCCGATCCGGCGAGGGGAGCACGATCATCTACGAGGTGACGTTCGAGAATTACCAACGGTTCGTCGATGGGACGGTGTATCAACGGATCATCGGTCGCTCGGTCCTCGTCGGACTGGTCACCACGATAGTCGTGCTTCCGCTCGGATACACGCTCGGGTACTTCATCGGCCGATCGAAAAGCAGCTGGACGCCGATCCTGCTCGGTCTCGTCGTCGTCCAGTTTTGGGTTCCACTCGTTATCCGGACGTACGCGTGGATCACGATCCTCGGTCGTCAGGGCGTCGTGAATAAATTCCTCATCTGGATCGGCGTCGTCTCCGAGCCCGTCCAGCTGTTGTACACCACCCACGGAATGTTGCTGGGACTCATCGTAAGCATTCTGCCGTTCATGGTGTTGCCGGTGTACGCGTCGGTGTCGACGATCGACGAGGAGATCATACAGGCGGCCAAGACGATGGGCGCGAGCGACCTCCGCGCCTTCGTAGAGGTTACGTTGCCGCTTACGTGGCCGGGAGTTGTCTCGGGGATCCTCTTTACGTTCATTCTCTCGGCTGGAGCGTTTATCGCACCCGAGCTGTTGGGCGGTAGCTCCGATCGGCTCATCGCACCGGTGATCGCGACTGTGTTCATGCAGGACTTCAACTGGCCGTTCGCCGCCGCGCTGTCGATAGTCTACGTGCTGCTTCTCGGTGTCGTGCTGTACCTGTTCACTAAGAAGGCCGATCTCGAGGAGGCCTTGGAGGGAGCGTCGCTATGAAACGCGAGTGGAACTGGCAGGCGATCAAGGGCGTCTCGCTCCTGATCTACCTGAGCATGCTGATCCCGCTTGCGGTCATCGTTATCAACTCCTTTAACCCACAGCGCATCGCTGGGTTCCCCCCGGAGGGGCTGAGCCTCGTGTGGTACGCGAGATTTTTCGATAACGACATGTTCATCAGCGCGGTCGTCGTGAGCGTCAAGGTCGGAATCGTCTCGGCACTGCTGTGCGGGGCGATCGCGACGGTGACGGCAATGGGTTTCGTTCGAAAACAATTTCCATTGAAAAAAGGACTCGTCATCGTGTTACTGACTCCGATGCTCGTCCCGCCAGTCATTATCGGCGTCGCCGCGACGGTGTTCTTCGTCGAGATCGGCTGGTCGCGAAGCATCTGGTGGATCATCGTGATGCACACCCTGATTGCACTCCCGTACGCGTTCTTGATCGTTCGGAGTCGCCTGTTCCTGTTCAACACGACGCTTGAGGACGCTGCAATGACGTTGGGCGCCGATCGGATCACGACGTTCCGCGAGGTGACTTTTCCCATCATCGCGCCGGCGATCCTCACCGCAATGGTACTCGCGTTCGTGATCTCTTTCGGGGAGTTCACCGCTACACAGTTTTGGGTCGCACGGGAGACGACGACGGTGCCTATCGTCATCTACTCAATGGCTCGAACGCTCATTACCCCGGAGGTAAACGTCCTCGCGACGCTCGTGCTCGTGGTGACGATCGTCATCCCGCTGGTCGCGTTGGTCGTTCAACGGCGGCTCAGCGTCCAGAATACGGACGCGTAAGCCGTCGAACGGTCGATTCGATCCATTGTTGTCCGGCTCTGATCGACTCGACTGTTTCTCGATAGTTAGTCAGTCTTCCGGCAAAACCGCACCGTTGATCGATACGAGAACTCTCCGTTAATTCGATCGAGCGCTTCGAGCGCTTCAGTCCCACTTCCACCGATCGGTCGTTCGAAGCGCCTCCTCGGTTCCAGGGTCGATCCCCGCGATAACCTCTGCTTGCGTCTTGTGTGGGACGTCTCGATCGGTTTCTGCAAGTTTCAGGACCGCGGCCGTAATCGGCACAACCAATTCGCGCAGGTCGCGGACGTCGAGTTTGTCTAGCGTGTCCCCGTCGGTGTGTGACCACAGCCGACCCAACCCCCATCGTCGATCGTCGTCGTCACGGATTGATTTCGCCTCCAGACCGGGAATTCCCTGTTCGACGAACGGCCACTGATCGGCGAACAGCGCAAGGTCCGGGTCGATCTCGATCGGGATCGAAAGCTCCTCACCGATCGACTCGAACACGTCTGCGAACGGTTCGAATCCGCAGGTCGCAACGTCAAGCGTTCGTTCGTGACCGAGCCCGTCGAGGTTGACGACGCTCTTGACGTGATCGCCGCCGCGATCGGCGACCCAGTGTTTCGCCCCGAGCGAGCCGGCCTCCTCGGCCCCGAAGGCGATAAGGCGAACCCGAGTCTCCAGGTCGGATTCGAACTTCACCAGCAACCGTCCGATCTCTGCGACCAGCGCACAGCCAACGCCATTGTCGATCGCCCCCTCGCCCATGTCGTGGGCATCGACGTGGGCGGTGACGAGCACCTCCGAGTTGGTATCGGGCCCGACCACGGCTTCGACGTTCTGGGAGGTCGTCGGCGCATTCTCACACTGAATCTGCAGTTCACCCTTAACCGTTCTCTTGCTGCAGTATCGCCGCAGCCGACTCGCGACTTCCTTGCTGATTCCGCACGCGGGGATCTCTCCAACGCCGGTGAACTCGAAGGAGATCCATCCAGTTGACGGAAGACAACCTTCCAAGGGGGCCCAGTATAGGAAGCCAGCCGCGCCGCCTGCAATTGCACGGTAATACTTCTCTGTCCGGTGGAACCGCCGTTCGTACCCCTTTGGGACATCATCGGACGCGCCGACGACGACGATCTTTCCATCGATGTCTGCGTCCTCGAAGTCTCCCGGTGTCCCGACACCCAGATCCACCAACTCCGCCTCGACTATCCCCGACGGCGTCGCGGGTAATGCGATGATCTCGTGTCGACCGATAAACGTCCGATCGCGGGGTGCAGAAAGAGTGAGTGACGACGATTCGCGCCACCAGCCGCCGATTTCGAACGGCTCAACCTCGATGTCCTGCAATCCAAGTTCCTCAAACGTCGATCGCATCAACTCCGTGGCCGCCTTCTCACCACGCTGTCCGGCCATTCGGTTCCCTCCTTCGACCTCGACGAGCTCCTCTAAGATATCCCACGAGAGCGTTCCTGTGTACGCTTCTCCGGCCAACTGGGCGTATTCTATGTCCATCATTTATACCAATATTAGAGTTGTATGGGGCAAGTATAAAGATATGGTAACAGATAGCAGTATAATCTAATGAAATGTTAATCAATACGGATTCAACCTCGTATTCGGTAATCCGATTGTGGTAGGAATCGTCCATCCAATCCCGGTAATCGATCGCTGTGGCGTTTAAAACCGACAGATTCCCGTTATCAAATTAGTTATGTCTCGTCGAGCAGTTCGAAGATCTCCGGATCGGTTCTGAACTTCAGCAGGTTATGCACAACCGAATTTCGAACGTTTGAGACGACCTGTCCGTGTTTTTTGTAGAACTCGTGGATCCACTTTGATTCGGCCTGCCGCGTCCTGAACATCATGATTGTCTTCCATTGGTACTCCCCGTTCGAGATGAAGTACATCAGAGTGTGTTTGTCGTCCATGATATACTCCATCGCCTCTTCCCAGTGATCGTCGAAGTTCTTAGGGCAGAACTTGAACTCGAACAACGCGAAGTTGTAGTAGTTCTCGTTCGGGAGGATCGCCTCCCGAAAGACGTTCTCCTGTCGCATCTGTCTGATCGTCTCGCTGACCGTCACGTGCGAGACATCGATGTCGTACTTCTCTTCGAGTATCGTCGCGAGTTCCCGGCTCGAGATCTGTGGATCGCTCGCCAGTTCGCGGAGGATCTTGAAATCCCGCTGTTTGAACTCCCAGTCGACGTGTGCCGCCTCCGTTCGCTTATTCATGCCATCATATTCCCGGTGAAATCGGTATGAACGTTCCGGGTACACTGTACATCTTTGATCTCACTGTGAACTGCCCTCCGAAACCGCATCCCGAACAGCCTCACAAATCACGTCCATGCCGACCGCAGCCTGTTCGTCGGTAAGGACCAACGGCGGGAGCAACCTAAGCACGTCTCCGTTCCTCCCGGCCGACCAGACGAGCACACCGTTCTCGTAGCAATTAGTCTGGATCTTTGAAACGAGCGCGTCGCCGGTCCCATCGGACGAACGGAACTGTACACCCGTGAACAGCCCTTTCCCCCGAACGTCAACGAGTTCGTTAATCTCCTCATGTAGCTCGTTGAATCGCGATCGAATGTAGTTGCCGACCGTGCTGGCGTGTGCCAACAGATCGTGCTCCTGTATGTATTCGATCGCCCGGATCCCACCGACCATGGCCGGCACGTTGCCACGGAACGTTCCTACGTGCCCGCCTGGCTCCCACGTGTCGAACTCTTCGTGATACATCATCGCGCCGAGAGGCAACCCTGACCCGCCGATCGCCTTCGCCATCGTCATCGCGTCGGGCGTGACGTCCCAGTGTTCAGAGGCGAACCACTCGCCGGTCCGCCCAAACCCGGTCTGGATCTCGTCGAAGATCAACAACGCGTCATTGTCGTCGGCTATATCTCGCAATCCCGACAGGAAACCCTCTGGTGGGACGACGACACCACCTTCCCCCTGGATTGGCTCGACCCAGATAGCCGCCGGTGACTCGTGACCTCCGTAGGGCGCTTCGAACTTCCGCTGTACCGCGTCAAGCGAGCGGGCACAACACCCCGACCCACAGCACTCTTTAGCCGGACAGAACGTTTCGACATCGCCTTCCAGATGTGGTTCCATCGGGTTCGGGAACGGAACGTGGACCGCATCGGCCAACAGCGGGCCGTACCCCTTCTTGTACTTCTTTCCCGCCGTGAGGCTGAGCGCACCCGCCGTCGTGCCGTGATACGCTCCCTCGAACGCTAATAGCCCGTGTCGGCCCGTGTTGTGCTTTGCGAGTTTGATCGATCCCTCGATCGCGTCGCTTCCGGTAGGGCCGCCGAAGACGATTTTGTTGGCTCCACGCAGCCCCTTGGGGGCGATTTTGTCGAGGGCATCGATGAAATCCATCCGTACCTCGGTTGGAAAATCTACTGTGTGGGTGAACCGATCGAGCTGGTCGTGGACCGCTTCCATGACGAAGGGGTTCGCGTGGCCAACGTTCAACACGCCGATACCCGCGAAGAAATCTAGATACATATTCCCGTCGACATCTCGTACTGTCGCTCCTTTCGCCTCTTCGAGGGCGATTGGGATCGTCCGAGGGTAGGCGACGGCGTTGCTCTCGATCGACCGTTGACGCTCCAACAGTCGTTCGGAGTTCGGTCCGGGAACGCGACCGACATCGGGCGCTTCTGTGAGGTGTAGTTTGTGAATCGGTGGTCCGGCAACCATGCCCATAGAGATACATTGGTAATATATAAATATTTATTACGGAACTATGTAAGGACATGAAATTCAAACCCGTCCCGAGCCGACTGGGAGTTCGGTAACTCGATTCACGCTCAGACGGGTGACAAGCGAACGATATCCAACCGCAGTGACTCGTCACCAACTCGTAAAACTATCACTTCCGAATACAGTTTTTACGGAGAATCAAGGAGAATGGATGGTTTCAAACACTCGTTCTCGTAATATCTATTGACCGAGGCGGTCTCCCGACTTGGTAATCGGACAATGTCGAATCCCCGCTACCAAGTAGAAGAGACCTTCTTCTGTGTCGGAATCGGGGTGCAGTTAGCAAAAGTATCTCCGAATGCTGGGAGCGGAGTAACAGCTGGTTGGCACAGCCAAGAGCCGTCCAACAATGTGGCTACAAAACTGTACCCATCCCAACTCAACGGTACGGTGCCGTGGGAATCCGCGTTGCTAGACTACGTCTACCGCGGAATCATGCTTAACGTAAGACGACCAGTTCGAAACGAGATCACATCTGTGTGTATGGGATAAAAATCGTCAATAAGTCCCTCTTCTAGCCGAAACAACCGATACTCCGTGACGCTACCCCCACAGACGTTCGAGGTCACGGTCGTCGTAGTTCACTAGCAACCGGTCCTCGTCTTTGAACGTACGAAGCACGATATTCGTGTTGGAGTTTTCGATCCCGTCTATCTGGATAATCGCTTCCATGAGACGTTGGAGATGCTCTTGATCACGGACACGAGAGATGATGTAGAACGACATCTCCCCGAGCATAAAGAAGACGCGTTGAACGCCAGACAGCGAAGAGAGTTCAGAGGCGATCTCCTCGTATCCCGGACCGTCGTAGTTGGCGTGTATCTCAGTGATTGCTATTAATCCGACCCCGATCTTTTTCGGGTCAAGTTTCGATATCTTGCCTTTGAGGATCCCTTTCTCCCGATAGCCGTTGATCCGGTAGTAGATGGTCGACGTACTAACGTCAAGTTCGTCACTGAGCTCTTCGACACTCACCTCACCGTCCTCATCGAGGCGTTGAAGTATTTCGAAATCAACCTGATCGAGCGTCACCTCAGACATTGTGTTACATGTATCTCCGTGCTTGGTAATAATTTGTCGTAGCCGACCGTTGTACCGGGGTGGCCGGTAATCAATCCGTTCATGGGGAGTTTAGATAAGATAGCTATCTCGGATCGAAGACATCGCGCTCATTGCCCCACAGGTGGCGTTCGTCGTAGCGTCTACAAACGGTACCATCGGGGTCGGTCCAGACAGCGGCGTTGTGGAACGTCCCCGATTCGACGACCGGCATTCCGAAAAGTACTGCTGTCTCAGAGGCTTCAGCGGCGGAGCTGATTGTCCCGTCATTGGCCCTGGAACAGGCTCAGCGAGTTCGCCTCCTCGATTACCGTTAACATCCTAGTGACGGTCTCTTCGATCGATTCCGCAGCGGAGCCTCGAACTGGATGACGGAACACTCGAACGGTCTCATCGGCCTTCGAACTTCGGATCTCGATCCTCCCTAAAGGCGGAAACGGCTTCCTCGTGGTCGCGCGTCTGCGCGCAGATCCGCTGGGCGCAGATCGCGGCGGCGAACGCCTTCCCGAGGACGTTCGATCTCAAGCGGCGTGTCGGTTTTAATCACCGTCTACCTCCGGTATTGTCGTGGTTTCAGGCATCTGTGTTTCATTGTGAAGCGTAACGGCGGCATCGGCAATTTCCACACCATCATCGGTGGCAAACACCGGGTTCAGATCTAACTCATCGATCGCCGGGTTGGATCGTACGAACGCCGAGACATCCAACAGTAGATCGATAATCGCTTGCCGGTCGACAGTTGGCCCACCGCGTGTCCCGTCGAGTATCTCCTGAGCATCGATTCCTTCGAGCATCTCCCGGGCGTCGGTGTCCGAGACTGGAAGAGCTCGGAAGGTGACATCCTCGAGAACCTCGACGAATATGCCGCCGATGCCGAGCATCAATACTTTACCGAACTGCTCGTCGTTGACAACGCCGATTATCAACTCCGTGGTATCGGTCCGCATCGGCGATACAAGGATCCCCTCGATCGTCGCACGTGGCATGTACTCTCGGGCAGCTGCAAGCAGTGCCTCGTACGTATCCCCGACATCATCGTGTTCGATTTCGAGGGCTACCGCACCGGCCTCGGATTTGTGGACGATATCCGGAGAGATGACCTTCATCACTACCGTACCGTTGATACGATCAGCCGCTGTGATCGCTTCTTCCCGTGACTCGGCCAACTCGAACGGAACGACAGGTAATCCGCTATTGTGGAGGGCCCATTTGGCCCGATACTCAGAGAGTTGTGTGTCGCCTGCCCGGAGCGCATCTTGGACGAGTGTGGTATTGTCGGTACTATTGCCAAGTCGGAAATCGCCCTTTCGATCGCCGATAGCGAGGTGACGGCCGTATGTCACTAGTGCCTCGAGACTGGCCGTCGCAACATCGATCGATTCGACGACCGGTATTCCCGATTCCCGGAGAATCCCGTGGGGTTCGGTTCCGAACCCCGCGTAGGCGCTTTGGACGACAATCGGGATATCGCTGTCATCAACCAGCGACGCCAGATCGGCCGCGACCTCACACTCGACCGCGGTGTACTCCTCGGAGAACCTGATACCATATCCGCCAAAAAGCCCGACGAGCATCAGGGCATCGACGTTGGGATCCGCGATCATTGCTTCGGCACAGTCATAGAAGATACGCTGGTTATCATCAGTCCCGCCAGCGACGTCGACGGGATTAACGACACTCGCCGCGTCGGGAAGTACCTCGTCGAGACACTCTTGAGTTCCAACGGTCAACTCCGGAACAGAGAGGTCGTGTTCCGATAGCGCGTCCGCGGCCAGCGTCGCGTGTCCGCCGCCGTCAGCGAGGATGCCGACGTTCGAGCCGTCCGCATCCGGAAGCGATGACAGCGAGTTCGCAACGGCGAGTAGCTCGTCAGACCGATCAACAGTAATGACGCCAGCCTGCTTGAAAACGTCCTTAGCCACTTCGCTGTCCCCCGCAAGCGCGCCTGTGTGTGACGATGCGGACTGCTTCCCGACAGGCGATCGACCGCTCTTGAGAGCGACTATTGGCATCTCCGGGGTGATATCTCGTGCGGCCTGTAGGAACGCTCGCCCTTCTCTCATTCCTTCGACGTAGAGGACGATGGCGACCGTCTCGGGATCCTGGTTCAGATATGGCAGGTACTCGTCGAATCGTAGATCGGCCTCATTCCCGACGCCGATGTAGTAGCTGTAACCAACCCCGTCTCTGGTAGCCGCCTCAGTGAACAGGGAAATGGCCATATTCCCGCTTTGACACAGCAAACCGAGTCCGCCCTCAGGGACTGTTTCCGCGCCGACGAGATTCAACCCCGCGTGGACGTTGATCATACCCGACGTGTTCGGGCCAACGAGCCGTATGTCGTGTTCGTTCGCCAACGAGACGATCTCGCGTTCCAGCGCTTCGCCGCCCTCACCGGCTTCGCCAAACCCGACCCCGATGACGACGGCCCCAGCAAGGTCCGTTCCCGCACAGTCCTTAAGCACGCTTGGAACGATACGGGCGGGTGTGACGATGAGAGCGATATCAACCCGCTCTGGAATCTCAGACACCGCCGGATACACTTTGAGACCACGAATCTCGTCCGAATTCGGGTTGACCGGGTAGATATCGCCGTCGTACCCACTCCCCTGAAGCGTCTCGATCGCTTGGTATCCCCGTTTCGTTTCGTCTTTCGACGCACCGACGATTGCGACCGAGTTCGGGTCCATGATCCGTTCGATGATGGTTGGCTCGGACACGATCACTCACCCACGAACGTCGGCTCTCGATCCTCTGCGAACGCATCAACACCTTCCTCCCAGTCATCGGTGGCCATACAGGCCAGCAGGGCCTCTGCCTCGGCGGTTAGCATGTCGTTACGGGTTGCGGCCCCGACGCGTCCGAACTGTTCTTTTGCGAACTGCATCGGTATCGGCGCGTTCCCAGCCAAGTCGTCAGCCAGTTTGGCGACAGCGTCGTCCAACTCGGACTCCTCGGTCGCCCGCGTTACGATACCCTCCTCGGCCGCATTTTCGCCGCTGAGGGTGGCCGCAGATAGAACGAGCTCCTTCGCTCGCGTGGCTCCGACGCGCTGTGCAAGCGTGTACGTCACACCCCCTCCGACGTACGTACCGATACTCACTTCCGGGAAGCGAAGCTCGGCGTCGTTTGCCATTAAAACGAAATCCGCACTCATGGCAAGTTCGGCTCCTGCACCGATCGCGTAGCCGTGGACTTTTGCGACGATCGGTGCCGAATGTGTCTGAATATCTTGGCAGGTCTCTTGGGCGTTCCAAACGTAGTCGCGGCGTTCTTTGGCGGACCGATCCCGTTCGACGTGGTTTTGCATATCGGCACCAACACAGAATGCACGCCCTCTCCCCTCGAGAACGACGACCCGCGCATCGTCGTCCGCGGCCCGTGTGAGGTCGCGCTGAATCCCATCGTAAAGATCAGCCGTCACTGCATTGAGTCGGTCTGGACGGTTCAGTTGGATCCGTGCCGTATCACCGTGCAACTCGTAGACAGTCGGCGGATCCGTCACTTGATCAGTTGTGGTCATATGTGTTGCTGGGTTTCACCTCGTGACTTACCCACATAAATCTTATCTGATGGAAATATCTATATCCAATTTTAGGAATTCTACGAATTAAAATCTCTATTTTGAGATAGATTCCTATAGAGAGTGTATAGCACAGATGAGTGTATCGAAAATATATACCTGGATTTAACATGACATGCTGACAGTTATCAGTGCTAGAACTTCAGTTTCTCTTGGTTGAGTTTGGAGGACCTCATGTCAAGATATTGATGCAGGCACAGCAACAGAATATATGTGCACAATGGCGGGACTGCTGTTACTGGTCTTGTTGCTAGGTTGATCGCGCGAACTCTGTTCCAGTTTGTCCCAGTCGCGGGTGCTGACGTTTCTGCGGGTGTGGCATTCACGATGACATGGGCTCTTGATCGTTCGAGCGGTATTTCTTCGATAACGAAGTCGCCTCTCCAAATTCGTTCAGTGACCAAGCAGAGAAACAGTTCGAAAGAAGAAGAGAGGATAAACGACCTCGATACTGCGGAATGGGAATATTCTGACGACGTCGGACGCACAGACGTGCCCGGTTGTCCACAAGCGAGAAAGAACTAGTGGGCGGTCTCCGGGATGGCCCCTTCGACGACTTCTCGACGCCGGGTGGCTCGGTCAACCGTTGCGTTGCTCTTCGATCGAGTCGAGCGACGGTCTACATCACCAACCGAGTTGGTGTGCTCCGGATCCCCTTCGGTGATGGCGAACATCCTGACGCGCTGATGAATGCGAATAATCGACAATCCTTCCCGGGAGGGCGTTGTAGAGGCGAAGACGACGAGTTATCGTCGGGAACCAATGGAAGGCGACCAGACACTGGCCGACGGAGCCGAAGAACGGCTGACGCTCTACGTCGGCGACGAGGACGAGCTGTTCGAGAGGGCGCGCCGATCTACACGGCCGACGGAACTCGTCGTGTCTCCGGTTGAACTCCATCAACGGAACATTCAGCGGCGGCTTCGGGAGAAGAATCTCTCGAAAGACGCCTTCTCCTTCGAGGACCCCGTTCAGCTGAGCATACGGCTCTTAGAATCGACCGAACGTCCGACTACGACTATCGACCGAATAGATCGCTTAACTCTGCTCCGGTCGATCCTTGCGGAGACGACGTCTCAGGAGTCATCAGAGATCCCGTTTCCACCCCGGTTTACGTCGCGCGAACCCCAACAGGTCGAACAGATCCGTACGGAGGTAGAGACGGTCACAAATTTCCACCCCGAGCGAGTTGCGGCGTGGCGGGATACGGCTGATGAGTTGGACAGTCCGATCGACGCAACTGCTACGGAACTTCTCGACACCGCGCTCGGCCTGGAACGGGGCCTCCGAGAACGGACCTCGAAGGCGGTCTCGGAGACGGAACTGGTACGGCGAGCAACACGATCGCTCATGGCGACGGACGGTTCCGTGTGGGAACGTGCATATCCACGTATCGAACGGCTCACGCTGCTCGGACTCAGCACTCTTTCGGCACCGCATACCGACCTCGTCCATGGGATACTTGCGACGACGACGGTCGAGGTCCACATCCATTTCCGCTCCGAAAGCGGGGTGTACCTCGAAGATCGGGCAGGTGATCTGCTTGCAGTCACCGACCCCGGGACGGAGGTGTTCGAATGACTGCTTCGGACCGGTTCACACTCACACGACCGATCGACCCCCCTGACGTTCCGACGGTCGAGATCGTGTCATCGACGAAGCGAGAGGAAGCGAGGAGCGCGATGGCAGTCGTGGCCGCGTTGCGTGACCACGACGTCACGATCCGTGACGTGGTCGTTGTGGTCCGTGACCTCGACTCCTACGAAGAACCGTTGTTCCGAGCGGCCATCCAATACGGACTCACGCCAGTCTTTTGGACGCAACTCCGAGTGACTCGGACGCGACCATACGCACTCGTTGAAGCCGTCTGTGAAACGCTCTCTGAGTCGCCCGTCGCACTCGATACGCTGCTTCGCCCGCTCGAACTGGGATGGTCGCCGAACGAGGACGTGTCCGAGACGTGGCCGATTGAGCCTGTGACTGTGTCTCGAACGGTGAGGCGGCTTCCACGAGAATCACGGACGACCACCGAGTGGAGAGACGTGATCGACGCTTCCGGTGGCGTGGACGACCGAATTTGCCAGTATGTGGACTGGGTAGATACTGCTCCCGACCCGGGTCCAGAGCTCGTGAGGGAACTGCTCAGCGATGTCATTGAGGGATATGCTGAGCACGGAGTTCCGGAGACAAAGGCTGCAGACTCGCCGGCACTGCTCGACACGGAGACTGACGCTCGGGCAGTCGTGCGCGTTCGGACGCTCGTTGAACAGCTGCCAAATAAATACGCGGATCGGCTCGAAGAGGGAACGGTCGAACGGTCGTGGGATGACGTCGCCGATCTGGCCCGCGTAATCGCCACACAGCGACCGGGTCGCAGAGAACACTCGAACGCGCGTGCGGTGGACGTGTTGGAAGCAAACGACGTCTGGGCGCTCGACGTTCCGTACGTAATCGCACTGGGGCTGACCGCCGATGGGTGGCCGCGACCACCGGAGTCCGTCCTCCCACCGGAGTTTCGAGAAGCGATCCTCCGGGGTGACGGCCAGTCACGGCTTCTCGCGCCACAGCCTGCGTGGGCGGGCGGTCGCGACCGCGACCAGTTCGTGGGCACGCTCCGTGCTGCAAGCCGGTGTGCGGTCGTGATGCGGCACACGCGGACCACTGACGGTGGAGAGATCCCGCAATCCCCGCTGCTTGACTACCTCGACACCGAGCAGGTCTCCGAACCGGGGAGAAACCGGCTCGTCGGAACCGACCGAGAACTTCCCCCCGAAATCCGGGAGTACCTCACCGAAGATTCGGAGGACCACGATGAGTGACGTTGGTGACGACGGCCCCCTCGTTCTGAAGGGCGCACAGCAGGCGATTAGGGCTGCATATTTCGACTACGAGACCGGGCTCTTCACGCTGAACTGCGTTCCGGGTGCCGGGAAATCGGTCGTCGCGCATCATATCGCCGCCGAGGACATCCTCCGCAGATACGTCGCCGGCGATCCGACGCCGGAACAACACGTCGCGGTGATCTCGTTCAACCGGGACGAGGCCGCCGATATCGTCCCGGAGGTATGTGATCGACTGCGAACCATCGTCGAACACGACCTCGTCCCCGTCGCGTCCGAGATCACCGACGAAGAACTGCAGTATCTCTTGCAGCGTACACGTCAGGCTCCCTACGTTGGAACCGTCGACAGTCTCCTTCGTGGTATCCTACGGGAGATCGCTCACGACACGGGCTTTGCGGAGATGCCCTCGGTTGGGAATGACGCGCTGTTGTACCGAGTTCATCGAGACTGTTACGAGGCTCTTCAAGGTGATTCAGACCACGAACGACGACTCCGCGATCTCGAAGCCGCGTATCCGGGTGGAACGTATGCGGATAGTGTCGCCGAGATGCTCGAAGCCGCGGTCGCGTTCTGCCGCGATCAGCGCCTCTCGACTGCGGAGTTTCGCTCGGAGCTGGAACGGACCCGTGAGGCGACGTATCCCGACGGCAAACCCGCATCGTTCGAGGATATCGCGCAGTCCGTCGAGCGATTCGTCAACGGTAGTCGGGACGACGGCGACGTCGGTGTCGGAGACCGCATCAGAGATGGAGTGACCGACTCCGATCGGGAGCGGCTACTTGATGCCGACCGCGAGCTGTACGACGCGTGGTCCGATCGGATCGACGACTTCTGTACGGTTTTATCGGCCTATCGAACGGTCTACCAAGACGTGGTCCGGGAATATGGCGTCGTCTCCCACACGGATGTCGCGTATCTCATCGATGCGTACTTCGATGAGTCGGGTGATCGATCTCGGGTCCCAGAGCCGCTTTGTGAGGTCGATGACACGGAGCGGGACCGCGTCTTACGGACGTATCAATCACGGATTCGTAGTTTGATCATCGACGAGGCACAGGACGTCTCCGCCGTTCAGCACGCCGCGCTTGCACACGTCGTAACGGGCGATTCACGAGTGTTCGCCTGCGGTGACGTTCGGCAGGGGATCTATCTGTGGCGACACGCGGATCCGACGTGGTTCGACGCCGCGACCACCCACGGGGAGTACCTCGGCGTCAACTGGAATACGCACGAAAATCGGACTGCAACGACCACCTACCGTTGTGTTCCCGACGTTGCTGCGGGCATCAACGCGATCGCCGAACCGATGTTGACCGATCCCGCTCGCGGAGACATCGGCGACCTCGATGTCACCTATCCGCAGTTGCATGCAGCCCGCGACGGCGACGAGAACCCTGCCGTTCACGTCTCCGCGTTCACCGGCATCGGTCAGCCGGGTTCCGAAACATGGGCGTCTCCCGATGAGGGTGCGGGCGAGGCAGACAAGCTAGCGACTCACATCGCAAAAGGGCTTGCCGACGGAACGTTCTGTGACGAAAACGGTTCCCCGCTGAGCGTCACGGTGCTGTTCCGGCGGGGAACACGGATGCCGGAGTACGAGCGCGCGTTCGCTGCCGAAGGGCTCCGAGTACACACCGCGACCGAGGGGCTGTTCGCCTGTCCTGCGGTCGACACGGTTTTCGCCGTCTGCGACTGGCTGCAAGAACCTGGCTCCCCGGAACGAACGAGGACGCTTCTCACGGAATCCGAACTGGGAAACGATGTCGACACGAGTACGTTCGAACCTCGCGAGTGGGACCTCGATCACCCGCTCGACGACGTGGACAGCACGCCGGCGGACCAGCGGCACGTGCTAGGCGGGCTTCGCCGCCTTCGTGATCGACGTGACGTGTTTCATCGGCAGCCGGCCAGCGTGTACGTGGAAGAGATCATCGAGTCGCTCTCACTACGGGCAGATCCGAGTGGGCTCGCCGCCGGCGTCGATCCCGCCCAACGAGTCGCAAACCTCGATGCGCTTGTCGAGACAATCGCCGAGTGGGAGGGAGAGACGCGGTACGTACCTGGCGAGTTGGTTGACCTCGTCGAACCGTTCCGTGAGAATCCCGAGGAGGGGCCGTCGCAGCCGAGTACGACGGCCAGCGAGCACGACGTCGAGTTCCGGACCGTTCACGGGGCAAAAGGCGACCAGGACGACGTCGTCGCCATCGCCGACCCCGGATTCGACGTGTGGTCGCTGGGACCTCAGGCACAACGATTCATCACGCAAGGGTCGATTGCGGGGCTCGCACCACCGACGAACACGGACGTTCCGAGCGACATCC
Organism: Halorubrum rarum; assembly: GCF_048380895.1. Lineage (NCBI taxonomy): Archaea > Methanobacteriati > Methanobacteriota > Halobacteria > Halobacteriales > Haloferacaceae > Halorubrum > Halorubrum rarum. Next base: position 58,097 of record NZ_JBLWMN010000010.1, read on the forward strand.
CCCTTCCTCCGTTTGATGGGGGACTATACGAGCCACCAGGTGGCTGGAACCGTGATACCGGGCTTCGCTGGGCGACGACCCGCTGGCGCGATACGGTCTGCGAATCTGCGGAGCGCGACGCGCTCGTCGGCCCTCAGCGGCTTCGTCGTGTCGTCGCGAACGAACGGGCAGAGGTATGGCGATTACTGTACGTGGCCGTGACTCGCGCCAGAGACCACCTGATCGTGCCCTTACCCCTCTCATATGCCGACAACGACCATCTCCGCGATCGGTGGCTAGATACCATCCGCGACGGTCTCGATTTCGGTCAGTGGGGCACGGACTCGTACACGGTGGAACTCGACGGCTCGGACCCGAACACGGACGGTATCGAAATCGGTGTCAACGACGTCGACCTGTTCGCAACACGGCTCTCGGCCCCATCGAAACCCGGTCACACAGCCGCTGCTACTCGACCACCACGCCGCACCGAACTTGAACGGTGGGTACCGCGATTCCTGAACCCCTCCACGATGTATCCGTTGACGGAGGACCCGGACGAGTACGCCATCGCGCATCTCCTCGGTGAGTCGCTTCACACCGACACGAACGACGTGTCCGACGACCTCCCGCTCCCGTTCGATCACCTGGGGCCTGAGGCGGTCGGGAGCACCATGCACGCTGTGCTCACAGAACTCGTCGCTCGGGAGATCTCAAAACGGTCGTTACACGCGGCGGATTCGGCGGATTCGGCGGATTCGGCGGATTCGGCGGTTCGAAGGGTGTTCGACGACGTCGTCGCCAGTACCGTGCCAGAAGCAGGTCGTTCCGAGCGCGAAGCCATGTACGAGTTCTTCGAGCGCGTCCTCGCTGACTTCTTGAACTCGGAACTCTGGGAACGAATTGAGGACCCGCGAACAGAGATCTGCGTCGAACAGCCCATCGACGGACTGGTCGAACTGGGTGGGATCGAGTTCGAGCTCCACGGGCAGGCGGATTTCGTGATTGAGTACCCGAACCGAGGCCGTGTTCTGACGGACGTGAAAATCGCGTTAGCCGAACCGACTGTGGAGACACGTCGACGCTATGCACTACAGATCGCAGCGTACGTACATCTCGCTGAACAGGTGAACGATGCTGACACGTCCGTGCATGGGACCATTGAGACATTCGGAGTGGAGACGGAAACGATCACATCTTCGTGGCCTCCCGGAATCATTGAGACGCGGTTACAACGCCTTATAACATAATGCGGCGAAGAACATCGGTCTGCAATATCTCCGAAATAAGCGAAAGCCTGGTGGGGGAGGCGCACTCGTAGGTGTGCGCTTGAACAGCGGGACGTTGAACGTGAACGGCGAGTGTTTGCCTCCCCCTCTTCGAGGGAGAACGAGAGTCGACGCTGAATGCCACGCCCTTCAGGGTATGGTAGCTTACTTAGTCTCTCTCCTCATTCGCTTACTCAGTCTCTTTGCTCATTCGCTTACTTAACATGTACGCTGTCCCTCCAAGACTGGCAACTGCTGCTCCCACGCCGAACCCTGGGACTGATTCCTCTGATGTGTCGTCTGCAGTTGGTGTATCTTGATGCTCAGATCCGTCATCGGTTTCAGATCCGCCATCAGATTCGTTACTCTCGTCGGAGGTGTCACTATCCTCCTCAGATTCACCCTCGTCGGAGGTGCTATCATCCGTCTCTGGTTCATCGGCCTCATCAACGGAACTAGTAGGTTCGTCTGTACCAACAGGGATCGACTTCGTAGCCTCGTACCGGTTCCCGGCATCGCTGATCACCGTTATAGTAACGTCGAATACGGCTTCAGATTCGAACGTGTGTTCGACAGTCTCGCCTGTCGCCGTATGTCCATCACCGAACTCCCACGTGTATGCGATGATCTCACTAACTCCTGCTTGTGAAGCGGACGCATCGAAGACCACGTCGTCTCCTGATTCCGGGTTTTCAGGGGAAACGTCAAACGCAGCCTCGGAAACGATCGTCTCTCCAAAGTCAGCTACATCCTCGCCAGCGAGACTGCGTCGATGAAACGCTACCAGATCGTCGGTGATCCCTCGTGTCGAATGGCCGAGATCGTCGTAGATGGCAAACTGCGCAGTAATTCCTGCGTTCTGGTAGGCCTCTTGGCAACGTGGGAATCGCTCGGTGATCATGTCATCGCCGTACACGTCGAGAGCGATCTGGCGTAACTCGTCTTCCGTCCACGCGTCGTCGTACGGGATTGTATCGTTCGAGTCATCCGCACCCATGTACAGATACTGATTCACCTCGTTCACCGCATCTAAATCGACAGAGGTTCCGATGAATTCGTCAATGTCGGCGATCCCAACATGGAAATCGAGGGTTTGCCCGTCGAGTTCTTCGAGTGGAAGTAACGCCATGCCGTTCAACCCTCCAGCAGTCACTGAGAGAACTTTTTCCGGGTGCAAGAAGGTGAATCGATCGACGAAATTCCCTGACGCCGAAAACCCGTTCAACATGATCTGATCACTAAACGAGTACGGAGAATCAGCGAGAATTTCTTCTTTCGCGTGCTCAACCATGTTCAATAACTGCAGATCGACTCGTTCGAGATCACCGCCCGAGATTCCGAGCGTTTCTCGATCCAACGCATGGATGTAGTGCATTCCGTCTACAGGAGTCGTCCGTGGACGGGGGAATACAGGGACAAGAAGCGGGACATTGAGTTCCTCGCTGATGTCGTTTGAATCACCATGTTGGAGTAAGTGAAGTGCTCTGTCCCGATGCTGCTCGAAGTCGTCCGTCGCCGTACCAGTGTTGTTCGACTCGACGAGTAGTGGCACATCTCCATCAGCATTTCCCGGTGGATTATAGATATAGTACGGGTAATTGAATCCGGAGTCAGGCTCCGGTTCGACATAGGTAATTCCCATGTAATCAGGATCGTCTTCGTGAGAAATGAACGCACTATCGACGGCGATCATATCTCTATCCCCTCTTGTCCACAACCAAGCTTCTATTTCAGTTGATTCATCGATCGGTTGGTCTAACTCAACAGTCATATTTTCCTCATCGGTTCCGGCCGAGATATCCTGTTGAAGATAGATGTTGTCCGTCGGTGGATCTTCTAACTGTAATTCGGCGTCAGCGTTCGTCCGGAGTTCAGTGATCTCAAGCGTCTCACCGTCAGTGTCCTGCGGCTCTATCACAACAGTCCCGCTAGGGCTGTCGGCTGCCGACGGTGCCGATAGGACGCTCGCCCCCACGCCAAGTCCGCCCAATCCCCCTACTGTGCGCAACATGTTCCGTCTCGTATTCCACGGCATCTGTGTACTCGTATGATACCACGTTCTAATAGGTTGGGTATGTTGAAATTCTCACAACTTAACAAATGACGTGATAGAATAGTGAATGACACCGAATTGAGCATCGTTCCAAGCAACGGCTCTGTTGAAATCCTCTGTAGGCGATGCATGTCGCTCGTGGCGGTCAGTACAGCGGACTCACAGACCGGCTGGTTTGTTGGACTGCCGGTGTTTGTCAAGAACACCCTGTGAAATACAGAGGGTGTAGTCAGCAGTCTACTCTGTGTTTGACATCCTCCCCGCACTGAAGCGCGAGGATTCCCACGGCACTGCACCGCTGGGTTGGGATGGTTACGGTTTGTAGCGGCCTTGGAAGGCGGCTACTGGCTGTGCCAACCAGCCGTTACTCCTATCCCGGCATGGGATTCGGAGATACTTTTGCTGACTGCACCCCGAGTTCCACATCAAAAAGGGGTGCTTTCTGTGTGGAATCAGGGAATCCCGATATTGTCCGATTAAGTGGGCGGGCAGGCCGCCTCGGCTAACTATTAGTACGGCAATCGATTACTTAAAACATCCGACCGGAGCGGTGGTCGTGGTTGTTGAAGGAGATTGTCGGACTCACCCCCGCGCTAAAGCACGGGGCTTTCTCCTTGATTCTCCGTAACTCGTTCACACTTCGGTAGATGCCCCGAGCATTCCTAACGGCACATCCAATTAGCAACAGTTGCTTTCGTCGGGGTTCCATGCACACGCATTGCCCGTCGTAAGACTGTTCTCTTCGATGTATGCGGAAAGACACGCAAAGTTACAGAAGTAGTCGGGCGACCCACAATTGTCGTCACAGTCACGGACACAGATTGGATCGTGGGCGAAGATACGTGACTCACAGTACGCGCACAGTTCGTCCGCATCGGGTGTTGCGACAGTTGTGGACATACCTGTGCTAAGGGGACGTCTACAGAAAACGGTTCGTAGAGATGTGGGCGAATACCTCGTCTGTATCGACCGATTCGAACGACTCGTCGGCACTCAATCGTTCGTGTCCGACGACGGCCTCGTGACCTCGGTAGGGACCCCAGCCTTCGCCGCGATCACCGAAGCAAGTCGGCGTCGGAGCGATCCCGGCCGCCAGACAGTAGCGGAACTCTCGCGAGAAATCGACAGTGAAGCCGGTGAGGTCACCAACTGGAGATGCGGAAACGCTGCCATGCCTGCCGGGCCAGCGGTGTGACTCGATCGATATTCCCCGCGTCGACGGTGAGGTCAGGTTCAGCGTCCCAGCGAAAGCCAAGGCGTCGCGCCGCCATCTCGGTCGCGACCGTGTCCGGCTGTGGCCGTAACCCGACTGAAGTGTCGTGATGTCGACGTCGACACCGGGAGAGACGTGAACCGCTTCGGAGGAAGACCCCAAGGCGGCTCGCTGCACCGCGTGTGTCGAGATTCAACAGCACCTCGGCAAACCGATATCAAATGGCACGTAAGCGGACATAACCGTTTTGAGGTCTACTATCGTTCCCTCATCATTGGTGGGTGGTAACGTGAAACAATATAATGGAGACTCGCCGATGGGAGACATCGCGTATCTCGCGCGGTCCGAACATCGCGTCACGACGCTCGTCGCGCTGACTGAGCGTCCCCGGAGCCGCTCTGAACTCTGCGAATTGACCGGAGTTTCCTCGTCCACAATGCGCCGGACACTGGACGAATTCGACGGCCGGCTCTGGATCCGCAAAGACGGGTACCAGTACGTGGCGACACGACTGGGAGAGGCTATCGCATCCGGAATGACGGCGCTGATCGAACGTGTCGAAACTGAGCGAACGTTGCGTGACGTCTGGCGCTGGCTCCCTGGCGAGATCGGCGAGTTTCCGTTCGAGACGTGGTCGGAACTGACAATAACCGTCGCCGATCCCGATGCTCCGTATCGCCCGGTGGGGCGCTTCAAGTCGCTACTCCGGGAGACGACCACCGTACGGTTTCTCCGTCCAGAAGTAGCGCTGATGGATCTCTGTTTCGATCTGCTCCACCAACTGATCGGTGAGGGCGTAGAGATGACGCTGATCGACCGACCGGAGTGTCACACGTACTTCCTTTCGACATACCCGGACCGCAGCGTGGAGATGATACAACGGGACAATTTCACGGTTCTAGCCCACGACAACCTCCCTCCATACGGGATCGGTCTGCTTGACGGATGCGTTACGATCAGTTGTTACGAACGGGATTGCGGAACGGTACACGCATTGATCGACACCGAGGCGCCAGCGGTCCGCGAGTGGGCCCAGTCCGTTTACGAGGCCCACAGGCCGGGTGCACGCCAGGTTGAACCGCGACGAAGCATCGAGTAGCAGTTATATACCACGAGTTGACCCCGTACGTTCCGTTCGCTTTTCGTCGGGGCGTGAGGCGTAGTGACGACCGAGATATGGTCGGACGCAATGGGCGCGAGATCCCACTCGTTGATTCGTCTGCAATGGATGCAAGAACGGCTAAGGCTGCCGAATTTTCACGGATTAGCTACTATTCGATTGGGTTCGTACTCCGTCTTGCCGAGAGGCGACACACATGACTGACGAACGAAAACTATCGCACGGTATCGACCTCGAAACACTCGAAGGATTCGCTGCACACGCGGCCAAGGATCCTGAAGCCGTTCAGCTTGGCCTCGGGGCATCCGCGACCTACGAGGGAACGGCCGCACACAGCCTGGCGAAAATCGACAGCTACGAACTCGGTGGCGACACGATCGCCCGTGACACGCGCGAGTACACGATCCCCTACGGCGCTTGGAGGGAAGTGTTGGATGCCGGCGGATGGATGGGACCGACCGACCGGCTTGAACCGATAGAAGCGGCTCTGTCGGCGCTGGCCGCCTGTATCAACGTCGGAATTAGCATCAACGCCGCTGCAAACGATGTGGAGATCGACCACCTCCAGACGCGCGTCCGGACCGATTTCGATCCGGCGGTCCTCTTCAGCCTCAAAGAGCTCAAAGCGGCCGACTCGGTCTACGAGAACCTCACCGTCGAGATCGAGATCGACGGCACGGATCTCGATCAGGACTTGATCGACGAATGGGCACGGCGAGCACCCGTCTACACGCTCGTCTCACTCGCTCAGGACGCCGATATGACCATCAACACGCCCGCTGAGTTGGCGAGCGACGATTAATCTCTTTCTCACGACAATGAGCTGGGTTCGGATCCCAGCCGGAGCACGTTCTCCCTTCATCGTCCTCCGATTTCGACCGTGGTCCGGTTATGAGCCTGTGCTCGTCTTCGAGACGTCACGACCGGGAAACCACGTTCCGAACCTCTCCCCTCGACAGCGGCTCCACTGTCACCCGCTCACCGTCGGCGGTGTAGAACACCTCGGTCGTGACGTCACGCTCCGGGTACACCGCCGAGACGACGTGGTAGTACACGCTCAGTTGCGTTCGGTACTCGGACTCGGCGTGCCGCCCGAGATCCGTTTTGTAGTCGACTATCCGGACCCGGTCGTCCGTCACGACGAGCAGGTCGACGATTCCGACGACGATCACCCGATCCTCCTCGTTTCTCGACTCGAACGCGACCGGAAGGAAGGCGTCGATCTCCGTGCGCAGTTCGCCGTCGAGCGCGTTCAGAAACGCCCGGACGTTCCGTTCGTCGGGGTTCGACGGCGTCACGCGCTCCCCGTCCGCGTACGCCTCCGCGAAGTCGTGGACTCGCGTCCCGAACGCGGGACCTCGTCCCCCCTCGACCGCCTCGAAGACGGCGTCGTCCATCAGGTCGTGGACGCTGAGACGACGCGGTGACTGATGGTTCGGGACGCGAACGTCGAGCGAGTCCACCGTCTCCGAACCGCGCTGTACGTGCTCCACGACAGGGGTAACCGGCGTCGGGTCCGCAAACAGGGTGGTGAAGAAGTCGCTCGGGCGCTCACCGGCGGTGAACAGCAGGTGGCGCTTCGCCCGCGTGATCGCGACGTACAGGAGGCGGCGCTCCTCGTCGTACTCGCTCGGGAGACTCCCGTTCAGTAGGTCGTACCGCCAGTCGTCGTAGACGTAAGGGTGCCCGTCGGGCTCGCCGTAGACGCGACGGGTGCGGATCCCCAGCATGTCGTCGAACTGTACGTTCCCGCGTCCCGGGCGACCGAACGAGGGGAACGCACGGGAGTTGACGTTCGCGAGGACGACGATGGGGTACTCCAGTCCTTTCGCCCCGTGGATCGTCTGGAGCGTGGCGGAGTTCCCGCCGGGATTGGTGTCCACCTCGACCGTCGTCCCCGCCGCCAGATTCGACTCGATGGCCGTGATCGCCTCGCTTCGCGTCGCGAGCGTGTCGTCGGTGACGGCGGCGATCTCCGAGAGGAGCGCGTCGGCGAAGGGCCCCTCGTCGCCGTACGCGTCGAAAACGGTGCGGGCGAACGATCCGACCGTCTCCGTCTCCTGCAGGCGATCCCGAAATCGGAGCATCGGCTCGGGGAACAGCTTATCGTCGAGTATCGCCTTCGCGCCGGGAAGCGTGTATCCGGCCTCCTCCAGCACGACCGCCCATCCCCGCCGGGCGTCGGACTCGCATATCCGAAGCCATGCGAGAAGGAGCTTCGCCTGATCGGTGTCGAACAGCTCGACTCCGCCCTCGTAGGCGAGCGGAACGTCGTACGCCGCCGCGCGCTCGATGAGATCACGGGCGAACGAACGGGTCCGGGTGAACACCGCCACGTCCTCGTACTCCGGCGCGTCCAGTCGCTCCCGTTCGGCGGCGGCGCGCTCCGTCTCGGTCATCTCCGGCGTGGGCGCGGGCTCGTCGTGGCGCTCGACGGCGTACTCGTCGTTCCCGACGATACACTGGAGCCGATCGAGAACGAGGTCCAACTCGTCCGGGTCGTCCGTCTCGCCGTTCTCCGAGGCAGCGCCGTCCGTCTCGCCTATCCCGTCCGTCGCGGGCGTGTACGCCTCGATCCGCGAGTTGTCGACGGAGAGATGCGGATCGAGCGGCTTCACCGCTCGGTCGAGGTCGACGGAGTCACTGTTGGTCGCCGGCGTCCGCAGCGCCCGCGGCGCGAACTCGAGGATCGACTCGGTCGATCGGTAGTTCGTCTCCAGCGTGATACGTCGAACGTCGTCCACCGAGTAGGGAATCCGCGTCACGTCCCGGTTCAGCGCCGCCCGGTAGGAGTCGATCCGCGCTTCGAACTCGAGGATGTTGTCGACGCTGGTGTACTGGAACCCGTAGATCGACTGCTTCCAGTCGCCGACCACGCAGACGTTGTTCGTTCCCGCGAGCAGCAAGGTGAGCTTGAACTGGAGCTCGTTGGTGTCCTGAAACTCATCGACCATCACGTACTCGTGTCTGACCGTCCGTCGGACCGTCGGGTCATCACAGAGCATGACGAACGCCAGCACCAGCATCAGCCCCTGGGTGAGGTAGTTGTGCTGCAGGGCGTACCGGACGTACTCGATGTAGACGTCGTGGACGAAGGCGAACAGGCGATCTCGGTCCTCGTCGAAGGCGCGAGCGACGACGTCCCGGCGAAGCTGCTTCCCGTCGACGACCTCGTCGGGGGAGGGTGCGTCTGGCGCGTAGCCGGTCTCGTCCCACGACCCGACTCCGGACAGTGTATCCGAGTTGTTCGGACCGTAGGCCCCTTCGTTCGGCTCGTTCGCCCGATCGAACAGCTCGAAGAAAGCGTCGCGGTCTCCACGAAGTGGCTCGTCGCTGCCGCGGTACCAGCCGTCGGCCGTTGGAACGACGCCCTTCGCCGCGAGCTCGGCGACGAGCGACCGGAGCGCTACAGGGTCTCGTATCGCGGCGAGGAACTCGTCGTACTCGGGGTGACGGTCCGCGAAGTCGCCGACGAACGTTCGGAACTCGGACGCCTCTCTGACGGAGTCTTCCACGAGATCCATCGACTCGGGGATCCGGTCGTCGATGCCGAGCAGCGTCGGCGTCTCGTGGCCGTATCGCGTGAGGAGCTGGAAGCAGTGGCCGTGGAACGTGTTGATCGGCGCGTCCTGTAGCTGGACGGGATCGTACGGCGACCGCTGTGCGATCCTGTCGGCCATCTCCCCGGCGGCGTTCCGGGTGAACGTCACGAGCAGGACGTCCTCGGGCTCGACCCCGTCCCGCTCGAGGATCCGAGCGTACCGCCGAGTGATCGCGAACGTCTTGCCGGTGCCGGCCCCGGCGTCGACGACGTAGGTCCCCTCGGTGTTCTCGATCAGTTCCTCCTGTTTCGGGTTCGGCGTGACGTCCGTCATCGGTCGGTGAGGATCAGGTCGCGGTGGTCGACGCGGTTCCACGTCGGTCCGTCCGCGCGGAAGGCGACGGGGAACCGGCTCCGGCGGTACTCGTTCAGGTCGTCGAGCCGGTCGGCGACGAACGCCTCCAGCGCGTCGAGGTCGGAGCGCAGTACGTACCCGTCGGGAGCGTCAGCGAGGTCGCCGACGACTGCCTCACAACCGTCCTCGACGTAGTTGTACGGGCCGACGCGTTCCTTCGTGTACGCGATGAACGCCTCGGTGATGCGCTCTCTGCGTTCGGGGTGTTCCCCCTCGCGCGGCAGTTCGTGTGACTCGAAGAACTCGCGGTACGCCTCGTATCCGAGCTTGGAGAGCGCCTTCACCCGAGGGTTGGAGTCGGCGTAGTCGGTAACCGCCTCGAAGGTGTCGCGCTCGGCGACGAACTCGTCGAACGTCGCGGGGACGTAGGTGAGCGTCGTCACTCGGTCTTCGGGCGCAGGCGGGTCGCCGGCGACCGCAGCGTCGACGTGGTCTCCGTCCATCAGATAGACGAACCGGAGCTCCAGGCGCTCGTCGGGTCGTTCCTCGCGATGTTTCGCGAGGTAGACGAGCGCCTGGAAGTCCGGCTCGTCGGCGACCGGGTCCATCGCCGCCGCCGAGAGGTGATCGCCCGCGTTCTTCTTCGACCCCGTTTTGTAGTCGACGACCGACGTCGGGTCCGCCAGCAGGTCGACGAACCCACGGACGCCGAGATCGGGCGACTCGAACCAGCGCTCGGTCAACTCGGAGTCCGCGTCGACGCCGAGGACATCGGCGAGGTCGTTCTCCCGCTCGCGAGCCTCGTACGTTTCGTACGTCGCCGAATCGGGCGGATCGTCGTCGAGCGTCTCGAGGAGGGCGTCCAGTCCCACCGCGAGCGCGGTTCGTTGGACCGGGCGCTGCGCGTTCTCCACATACGGGTCTAGCAGATCACACATCGCGTCGAGCACCTCCTCACGGTGCGCCGGGATGATCGTCGGGTCGGCGACGTGGATCTCCGCCGCCTCGTGGAGGACTCGTCCGCGGGCCATCGGGAGCGACGTCGGCGTCCGAACCAGTCTATCGAAGTAGGCGTCCCGCGGCGAGTTAACCAGCGAGTTGAGGTGCGACTGACTCACCGTCTCCTCCGGCTCGACGTCCACGATCGAGCCGTCGGGAGCGTCGAACGGTCGGGTTCCGTCCGACTCCGAAACGCCGTGGTGTACGACGTGGTCGAGGTCCCGAAAGGAGTCGAACGGCTCGTCGAGGATCTCCCGCAGGTAGACGCACGGCTGCACCTCGTCGCCCGCGTGTGCCTCCTGCACGAGGACGTACCGCTCCTCCCCGTTCCCGAGGAGTCGCTCGAACCGACGGAGCTCCCGTTCGAGGAACTCCTCGCCGTCCACCCACGGGTAGTCCGGTGGCGAGCGCGCCCACTCGGGACCGAGTCCGAGATAGAACACGGTCGATCGGTCGACGTACGCCGTCGCCGTCGCATCCGTGAGGAGGACGCCGTCGTCGTCCGTGCCCTCGCCGGGAACGTCGAAGGTCTCGAGGTAGTAGCGGAACGACGCGAACCGCTCGCGTGAGACCGGTGCCTCGAGGACGCCGAGCGTGGCGAACTCCTCCCGGAGACGCGTCGGATACTCGCCGGCGACGTCCTCGAACGCGAGCAGGACGTCGCGGAACGTCCCGCCCACGGCTGCGTCACGAAACTCGACGTAGCCGCCGAGTTTCGCCGGGTCGACTCCGTCGACACGCTGCTCGTCGAGCGAGCGCGGGACGGAGACGCCGACGGAAGCCAGCAGCGGCCGCAGGTCGGCGACGCGCAGGGAGGATCCCGCGAACGTCGACTCGACGAGCCGGCAGAACGCACGGACGTCGGGGTTGTCGACCAATCCCGTCTCGCCTCGTGTCGGGACGTCCCGCGCGTCGAGTCCGGCCTCTATCAGCGAGGCGTACATGCTTCCGGACGGGACCACCACCCCGACGTCGCCGGCGTTCTCGGCGTCGATCGCGTCGAGAACGGTTTCGACGATCGCCGTGGCGGACCGGTAGACGTGGACGGGGGGAAGCGACGTAGGCTCCTCGCGCACCGACGAGACCGTCTCGTACTCCGCGGGGAGGTAGCTTCGGTCGAGGTCCGTCAACTGCGCCTCGTCGACCACCCGCACGTCGAGGGTCTCCGGGAGCGATCCGTCCGAGACGGCGGCGTAGCTGCTGTCCGCCTCGGCGAGGAAGTCGACGGTCTCGCGGAACGAGTGCGTGTCGAACTCCGGGTACGACAGGATGCGGTCGTGTTCGCCCGTCGCGCTCCAGCAGGCGACACATAAGTCGAGTGTGCGGACCGCCTCCTTCCACGACAGGTCGGTCTCCGCGAGGAATCGGACGAAGAGATCGCGATCGTCTTCCGGCACCATCTCGCCGCTCGCGTGGCTGCGCGGGGTCACGGCCAGCCTGCCGAGTCGCGGTGTCCGGATCCGGTTGTCCAGCGCGAGCGAGAGCGGCCCGTCCGCCGTCACGACGAGGTCGGCGTCGGCAACCGACCCGTGCACCTCGTCGACCGACCGTGCTGTGCGTAGTGTCACAGCGAAAGGGGGTGGGGCGGGAACTTCAACGTTGTCCGTCTCGATGTTGCTTGGTCCGGCTCAGGGCGATCAAGCTCCCGCCGTCGGTTCCCCACTGACTGAACTGGCTGAGTGCTTCGGGATGGTACTGGCTGAGTGCTTCGGGATGGTACTGGCTGAGTGCTTCGGGATGGTACTGGAGAGGGTCGCGGATCACGCGACGACGCCGATCGGTTCTACTCGTCGGCGTCGACGACCTCGAACAGTTTCCGCCAGTTTTCGGCGTCCTCGCCTTCCGGAAGCATGTCTCGTAGCTGCTGGAAGTCCGATTCGGGGACCTGCTCGTGGACGAGATCGATGACGACCCGAGCGTGGTAGGCAGCGTCCGCCGGATCGGTCCCCTCGATATCGCTCACTCGACCGACGAACTCCTGCCAGTCGAACCGCTGCCCGTGGTCGTGGACGGCCCCGGTGAGATACCACTTGATCTCGATGGGAAGCGACGCCGCGAGGTCCTCGGCGTTGCCTTCGGGGATGCGCTGGCCGAGCGTCATGAGCGTCGCCCGTATCGCTCGCAGTGTCTCGCCGGTGCCGGGCATCCCGAGCCGATGCTGTGCCTGACCGGTGAACTCATCGAAGTTCATACGGACGGTTCGTCCCGATAGAATGTCAATTGTAGTGATCTTTCTCATCGCGTGAAAAGGGGTGACAGTTCGATCGATCACGCACCCGACCGCGAAACGGGGTCACGTCCGCCCGTGGATACCCGCCACGGTCGCTGAGATGGATCGCCAGCCACGAACGTGATCGAGTCCACCTCGTTTCGAGGTGCTCTCGTCGGCGCTCAACGGTCCATTGAGTCCGTTCCGGTGGCTTCGATCCGAACCTCGATCCCGGAGCAGTCCCACCGTTTCCGGGGATCGGGAACCGCCGGAGGGTTCTTGGTACTGCTTAACAAAGAAACGAACGTGGACGGCGTCAGCGAGCGGTAGCAAAGGGTGACCAAATCGGCGCGATAACGAAACTAGAACATGGACATCACGGACATCGTTTCAACGGAGTACACGGAGTTCCCCCCGGACACGCGGGTCTCGAAGCTTGCAGGAACGTTCGATGACCCATCCGTCGTCGGAGTCGTCGTGCACGGCGACGAGTTCGAGGGGGTGGTCACGAGACGACAGCTCGCGAGTTCACACCATCAGCCGAACGAGAAGCTCGATTCGGTCGTGTGGCACGTCCCTCGGCTCACTCCCGACGAGGACGTCCGCAAAGTCGCTCGGCTCATGATCGACGGGGGGTCACAGCTGCTTCCCGTGTTCGAGGACGACGAGCTCGTCGGGGTCGTTACCGCCGACGACATCCTCGAAGAGGTCAAACCGTACCTCGACGCGGCCACCGTCGAGGAGGCGTACACGACCGATCTCGTCGCGGTTCGACCGCAGTCGACGGTCGGTGAAGCGATCAATCTGTTCCGCGAAAACCGGATCACACACATCCCGGTCATCGAGGACGACGCCGCGGTCGGCATCGTGAGCCTCTACGACGTGACGGATCTCACCGTCCGCGATACGGACCGGAGCCAAGGCGGTGACGTCGGCGACACGCCGACGGGAGAGGGCGAGGCGACCGTCAGCGGCGGCCGGACGCGCCGCGGAGGGTTCGGCGCTCGAGAGGGCGAGATGGCACGGATCCTCGACCTCCCCGTTCGCGACGCCATGGTCTCGCCGGTGCGGACGATCTCGCCCGAACGGACGCTCGAGGACGCCGTCGCGGCGCTGTTCGAGATCGGCGGGTCGTCGCTGGTCGTGACGGAGGACGGCGTCCCGGACGGGATCATCACGAAGACGGACATCCTCGACTCGTTGACGTGGGAGGCCGGCGGGAACCGGGCCGTCCAAGTGTACGGATCCGATCTCCTCGATGACGTGCAGTACGACGAGATCGTGGCGATGATCGAGAAGTTCGACGACAGGGACCACAGCATGAGCGTCCTCGACGCGAAGGTCCACCTCCACGAACACGACGAGAAGCTTCGGGGAACGCCGCTGCTGCTCGCCCGGATCCGACTCCACACGGACCGAGGTCTGTACCTCGCTTCGGGAGAGGGGTACGGCGCGAGCCACGCGCTCAACGAGGCACGGGACGTGCTCGAGCGGCAGATACGTGATAAAAAGACGTACGGGCGAAGCAAGAAACCCCGGAGCGAGGAGTTCTGGGAGAAGCGCTTCGGGTGGATGCTCGAAGGAGACGCCTGACCGGGTCGGAACCGATCCGGCGGCGGCGAGCATGACGGACGCCGACCGTCGACGCGCGAGACCGTTTTGCGCGGCGAGTTCGTTTCACTTCCGAATCACAAAACGAACTCGGAGACGAGGGGATCGGAGCACATGGAGAATTAGGAGACGAGATCCACTGGAGATACTATATCTGATAATCTGTCGGATAGAGTTATACATCAGATTCCAATGACACCCATCATGGCTCAGGACGTGGCGATCAGCGACACCGATCGAAGTCGGGTTGACGGACAGCAGCTGATAACGGATCTCGGTATCGACCCGGGAGAGATCAACTGGCGCAAGGACTTCACGCAGTTCACCGAGGGAGACGTCGACAACCTCGAAGCGATGGCACCGCTCCTCGAGGAACACGCCGACGACATCGTGGACGAGTTCTACGACCATCTGCAGTCGTACTCCCAGACCGTGGCGATCATGGACTCCTCCAGCAAGCCGGTGGATGCACTCAAGCGGAGTCAGACGGAGTACCTCAAGGACCTCGGACGGGGGGAGTACGGCGGCGACTACTTCGGTCGGCGTGCCCGCATCGGAAAGATCCACGACATGTTGGATCTCGGCCCGAAGATCTATCTCGGTGCCTACACCGTCTACTACCAACGCACCGCCGATCTGATCGCGAGCGAGGCGAAGTCCGCGGCGATCGAGTCCGTCCGTCCCGCCGAGTCGGCGTCGGCTCCGAGCGGTGACGCCGACTCGGTCGACGACCAGGTACGGTCGGCAGTTGAGACGGCCGTCGAGACGGCGGTCGACGACGCCCTCGATCGGTTCCTCTCAGTGGTGAAACTGATGACGCTCGATCAGCAGGTGGCGATGGACACGTACATCAACTCGTACAGCGAGCAGATCGAAACGGAACTCGATCGACAGCAGTCGATCGCCGAGGAGATCCAGGGATCCGTCACTGAACTCCGGGAGATGTCCTCGGAGATCGCCCGAAGTAGCCAGGAAGTATCCGATATCGTGGTCGATCAAACGACCGGAATGCAGGAAGTGAGCGACGAGGTCGCAAACCTCAGCGCGACCGTCGAAGAGGTGGCGTCGACGGCCGAAGAGGTCGAGGAAACGAGTAAGCGAGCGGAACGGCTCGCTGAGGAGGGACACGCCGAAGCGACGGATGCGGTGACCGTGATCGAGGAGGTCAAAACCGCGGCCGACGACGCGAGCGACGACGTCGAACGGCTCGACGACCGAATCGAACAGATCGATGAGATCGTTGCAGTGATCAACGACATCGCGGATCAGACGAACCTGCTCGCGCTGAACGCGTCCATCGAAGCGGCACGAGCAGGGGAGGCCGGATCCGGATTCGCAGTCGTCGCCGACGAGGTCAAGAAGTTGGCGGAGGACTCACAGGAACAAGCGAGTCGGATCGAGGAGATGATCGACGAGATACAGGAGGAAACGGGGGCTACCGTCGAGAGCCTCACCGAGGCGACCACCCGGATCGACGACGGTGTCGATCGCGTCGAATCCGCGATGGGCAACCTCGACGACATCGTCGACGCCGTTTCGGAAACCTCCGAGGGGATCGCGGAGGTCGCCAATGCCGCCGACGACCAGGCGGCCAGCACGGAGGAGGTCGCGAGCATCCTCGCGGAAGCGACCGACCAAGCGGAGGAGGTCCGAGACGAGGTACGGGACGTGGTCGCCTCGAACGAGCGACAGGCCGAATCCGTCAACGAGATACAGCGCACTCTCCAGCAGTTGTTCGACGACACGTCGGCGTCACTCACTCACGATTGAACCCGTGTGGCACGGCCTCCCTGCCGTGTGACATGGCCACAGCCGGCCGCGACTTTCGTGATGTTTAAGTAGCGAAGCGCGGTTGATCCGAACGCACGAACTGCAGGGGCGTCGGGTCCCGAGTCCGAGAGGGCGATGATACAACGCGGGTTACGGTAGCCAAGTCTGGCCCAAGGCGCAGGGTTGCTAACTCTGTGGCGTCACTGCCTCCGGGGTTCGAATCCCCGCCGTAACGCTCGAACGGACCGAGTACCACCGGATTCGCTCCGGTAGGACTCACACCAACCAACACATGAGCACGGAAGAATCACAGGACGGCTCGCCGGAGGAGGAGGAAGACCTCCAGTACTTCGTTCGGATCGGGGGCGCGGACCTCGACGGGACGAAGACGGTCGAGCGAAGCCTGTCTGAACTCAACGGCATCGGCACGCGCATGGCGCGGCTGGTCGCCGAGGAAGCCGACGTGGACCGCACGGCCACGTTCGGGCTGCTCGACGAGGACGACATCCAAACCGTCGTCGACGTCGTCGAGAACCTCGAGGACCACGTCCCGTCGTGGATGACGAACCGACAGAACGACTTCTTCAGCGGAGAGACGACTCACCTCGTCGGCACGGACGTCAACGAGAAGACTCGTCACGACATCAACCGGATGAAGCAGATCGAATCGTACAAAGGCGTCCGTCACAAGCGCGGTCAGAAGGTTCGCGGACAGCGCACCAAGTCCACGGGACGTACCGAGGGCACCATCGGCGTCAACGTCGAGGAGATCCGCGAGGAGATGGCCGAAGAGGAAGCGGAGGATGACGACGAATGAGCACCGGAAAGAACACCAAGGGCTACGAGACGCCGAACCATCCGTACCAGGGCGAGCGCATCGCCGAGGAGTCCGATCTCCTCTCGCGGTACGGCTTGAAGAACAAAGAGGAGTTCTGGCGCGCTCAGTCCGAACTGCGCAGCATGCGCCGCGAGGCACGACGCCTCCTCGGCGAGGCGCAGGGTGACGTCGACGTCGCCGGCGAGGCCGGCGCGGAGTTCGTCGCACGACTCCGTCGCATCGGGATCCTCGGCGACAACGACGACATCTCTGCAGTGCTGTCGCTGGACGTCACCGACCTGCTCGAGCGCCGTCTCCAGACGGTCGCGTATCGGCAGGGGTTCGCGTCCTCGACCCAGCAGGCACGTCAGTTCATCGTTCACGGACACATCACGGTCGACGGCGCACGCGTTACGCGCCCGTCCGTGAAAGTCGACGTGACCGACGAGGGCGCCATCGCCTTCGACGAGACGAGCCCGCTCGCGGACGATCTTCACCCCGAGCGCGCGGAGTCACAGGAGTAACCAACAATGAGCCAATCAGAGGACGGAAAGTGGGGAATCGCCCACGTGTACGCATCGTTCAACAACACGCTCATCACGGTCACCGACGAGACGGGTGCCGAGACGGTCGCGAAGTCGTCCGGCGGAACCGTGGTGAAACAGAACCGCGACGAGGCGTCGCCGTACGCCGCCATGCAGATGGCGGAGGTCGTCGCGGAGCGAGTCAAGGAAGCCGGCCTGGAGGGCGTTCACGTTCGCGTGCGCGGCCCCGGCGGCAACCTCAACAAGTCCACCGGCCCGGGCGCGCAGGCGACGATCCGCGCGCTCTCCCGTGCCGGCATCGAGATCGGACGTATCGAGGACGTCACGCCCATCCCGCACGACGGGACGAAGGCACCGAAGAACAAGCGAGTCTAACATGACTGACGCCGATTTCGACGTCCAGTACGTCGAACGAGACGACCGGAGTGCCCGGGTGTTGATCCGCGGACTGACGCCCGCGTTCGCCAACGGTATCCGCCGTGCGATGATCGCGGACGTTCCCACGTTCTCGATCGACACCGTCCGGTTCGTCGAGAACTCGTCGGTGATGTTCGACGAGATGATCGGTCTCCGTCTGGGGCTGATTCCCCTGACGACGCCGGTCGACGAGTTCGAGATCGGTGACGAAGTCACCCTCGCACTCGACGTCGAGGGACCGGCGACGGCGTACTCGGGCGACATCGAAAGCGCCGAGCCGCTCGTCGGGCCGGCCGACCACAACGTTCCGATCATCGAGCTGAAGGAGGGACAACGGCTGGAGTTCGAGGCCGAAGCGGTGCTAGACACCGGAAAGGAGCACGCCAAACATCAGGGCGGCGTCTCCGTCGGCTACCGACACCTCCAGCGCGTCACCGTCGAGGGCGACCTCGGCGAGTTCGACGACGACGACCCGCGGATCCTCCGTGGCGTGGTCGAGACGCCCGACGGCGAGATCGTTGTCACCGACGAGTTCGACAACGACCTCTCGAAGAAGTACCCCGGAAAGGAGGTGAGCGTCGAGGACGTCCCCGGCGCGTTCGTCTTCCACATCGAGACTGACGGCTCCTTTACGGTCGAAGAACTGCTGCTCCGCGCGATCGACTCCATCGAGGAGCGCGCGGACGAACTGCGAACGAAGGTCGCGGTATAGCGTAATGTCCACCCTTCGAACCCACCACCCGACGTCCGCACCCGTCGCCAGCGACGGCGACGTGTCGACCCGAACGATTCGGTTGGACGGCGGGACCGAAAGTGGTTTGAAGGGAGCCGGATTACGAAGGAGTGCACGCAGGGATAGCCAAGTCAGGCCAACGGCGCAGCGTTCAGGGCGCTGTCCTGTAGAGGTCCGCAGGTTCAAATCCTGCTCCCTGCACTCCGTTTTTCAGGAACTCTCCACACAGGAGGGACAGCTATGAGTAGCAAAACGAATCCGAAACTACAGAACCTCATCGCCGAGCTGAAGTCGGTCTCGCGCGACTCCGGTGCCAACATCTGGCAGGACGTCGCGGATCGACTCGAAAAGCCACGGCGCACGCACGCTGAGGTCAACCTGGGTCGCATCGAGCGGTACGCTCAGGAAGACGAGACGGTCGTCGTCCCCGGCAAGGTGCTGGGCAGCGGTGTGCTCGAAAAGAACGTCACCGTCGCCGCCGTCGATTTCTCGGGAACGGCCCGCACGAAGATCGACCAGGCAGGCGAGGCGGTGACGCTCGAACAGTTCGTTGAACAGAACCCCGAAGGGAGCAACGTACGGGTGATCCGATGAGCCTCGCAAAGATCGACGCGGACGTCGTCGTCGACGCTCGCGACTGCATCCTCGGCCGCGTCTCATCGGAGGTCGCCCAGAAGGCGCTCGCCGGCGAGACGATCGCCGTCGTCAACGCCGAGCGCGCGGTCATCACGGGTAACGAGGAGGACACGATGGAGACGTATCACACTCGTGCGAACCTTGGCTCAGACAGCGGCCCGTACTACCCGAAGCGCCCGGATCGCATCTTCAAGCGCGCGATCCGTGGTATGCTGCCGTACAAGACGGAGGACGGACGCGAGGCGTTCTCGAACGTTCGCGTGTACGTGGGCAACCCCTACGAGCGCGACGACGAGGTCGACTCCGTCGTCATAGAGGGAACGTCGCTCGACCGACTCTCGAACATCAAGTTCACGACGCTCGGGGAGATCTCCGAGTCTCTGGGAGCTAACGTCACATGGTAACTAACACCTCAGGCAAGAAGAAGACGGCCGTCGCCCGCGCCACCGTGCGTGACGGCGAGGGTCGCGTTCGCATCAACTCCCAGCCAGTCGAGCTGGTCGAACCGGAACAGGCACGTCTCAAGATGCTGGAGCCGTTCCGCATCGCCGGCGACGACCTCCGTGACGGCGTCGATATCGACGTCGACGTGGAGGGTGGCGGGTTCAGCGGACAGGCCGACGCGGCCCGCACCGCCATCGCCCGCGGCCTCGTTCAGCACCTCGGCGACGCCGAGTTGCGTGACGCGTACATGAGCTTCGACCGCACACTGCTGGTCAACGACGTTCGCCAGTCCGAACCCAAGAAGTGGGGCGGACCCGGCGCGCGTGCCCGTTACCAGAAGTCGTACCGCTGAGGTGGTCACGCTATGATGATTCCCGTCCGGTGTTTCACGTGCGGCAACGTCGTTGGTGAACACTGGGAGGAGTTCAAAGCGCGCGCCAAGGACGGCGACGAGGACCCCGGAGCGGTCCTCGACGACCTCGGCGTGGACCGCCACTGCTGCCGGCGGATGATGGTGTCGCACCGCGATCTCGTCGACGTCGTCTCCCCGTACCAGTGACCATGTCAGGACAGCGCTACAACCGATACGAGAAAGCTCGAATCCTCGGCGCACGGGCGTTACAGGTGTCGTACGGTGCACCCGTGCTGATCGAGACGAACCAGACGGAGCCGATCCTCGTCGCCGCGGAGGAGTACGACGCGGGCGCGCTTCCGTTCACCGTCAGGAGGGACACCAACTAATGACCCGAATCACGTCCGTTTCGCTGCGTCGGATCCTCGACTCCCGTGGGAACCCCACCGTCGAGGCCGACGTGCTCACGGAGTCCGGGGGCTTCGGGCGTGCGGCAGCGCCCAGCGGAGCATCGACCGGCGAGTTCGAGGCGATCGAACTCCCCGCGACCGAGTCGATCGCTGCGGCCCGCGACCGTGCGGTACCTCGTCTCGAAGGACTGTTCGCGGGCGACCAGCGCGAGGTCGACGGCGCGCTCCGCGGTGCCGACGGCACCGACGACTTCTCCGAGATCGGTGCCAACAGTGCGGTGGCCATCTCGATGGCCACCGCGAAGGCGGGTGCGGACGTGCTCGGTGCACCGCTGTATCAGCACCTCGGCGGCGCGTTCCGGGGCGAGAACTTCCCGATTCCGCTCGGCAACGTCGTGGGTGGCGGCGAACACGCCAAGGAGGCGACCCACATTCAGGAGTTCCTCGCCGCACCGGTCGGCGCACCGAGCGTCTCGGAGGCCGTCTTCGCGAACGCTGCGGTCCACGCGGCCGTCGGAGACGTGCTCGACGAGCGCGGCGTGCCGGCGGCGAAGGGCGACGAAGGCGCGTGGGCTCCACCGATCTCGGACGCGGAGGCGTTCGAGGTCGTCGAGGAGGCCGTCGACCGCATCGAGGAGGAGGTGGGCTTCGAGGTCCGCTTCGGGCTCGACGTGGCGGCCGCGGAGCTGTACGACGACGAGCGGGACGCGTACGTGTACGGAGACGACACGCGTTCGACCGATGAACAGGTCGACTACGTCGCCGACCTCGTCGAGGAGTACGACCTCGCGTACGTCGAGGACCCGCTCGACGAGAACGACTACGAGGCGTTCGCGGAGCTGACCGACCGAGTCGGCGACCGGACCCTCATCTGCGGTGACGACCTGTTCGTCACCAACGTCGAGCGGCTCCAAGAGGGGATCGACGTCGGTGCGGCCAACAGCATCCTGATCAAGCCGAACCAGATCGGAACGCTGTCGGACGCGTTCGACGCGGTCGAACTCGCCGCACGTAACGGATACGAGACGGTTATCTCGCATCGCTCCGGTGAGACCGAAGACACGACCATCGCACACCTCGCCGTGGCGACCGACGCCGGGTTCATCAAGACCGGGACGGTCGGCGGCGAGCGAACTGCCAAGCTGAACGAACTGGTTCGCATCGCGGACGACGCGGTATGACGGGCCACCATCACGCATGAGTGAAGACAACGACGCGGTCGAACTCGACGACGACGCGGAGACCGAGGCGGTCGACGCGGCGGTCGAGGAGGAGGCCGACACGACCGAGGAACCGACCGCCGACGCGGCCGACGTGGCTGCCGACGCCGAATCCGACGATGCGGCCGCCGAGGCCGACGGGGCCGATGCCGCCGCGGAGGAGGAAGAGGAGACGTCGCCGTTCGACGACGACGTCATGCCCGATGACGACGTCGACCTGCTGATCCCCGTCGAGGACTACCTCTCCGCGGGTGTCCACATCGGGACCCAACAGAAGACGGCGGACATGGAACGCTTCATCCACCGCGTCCGTGACGACGGGCTGTACGTGCTCGACGTGAGCACGACCGACCGACGGATCCGTACGGCTGCGGACTTCCTCGCGAACTACAACCCCGAGCAGATCCTCGTCACGTCCTCGCGGCAGTACGGTCGATTCCCGGCCGAGAAGTTCGCGGACGCCATCGGCGCTCGCGCTCGCACCGGACGCTTCATCCCGGGGACGCTGACGAACCCCGACTACGCCGGCTACATCGAGCCGGACGTCGTCGTGGTGACGGACCCGATCGGCGACGCACAGGCCGTCAAGGAGGCGATCACGGTCGGAATTCCCGTGATCGCGATGTGCGACTCGAACAACCAGCTCTCGAACGTCGATCTGGTCATCCCGACGAACAACAAGGGCCGTCGCGCGCTGTCGGTCGTCTACTGGCTGCTCGCCAACGAGACGCTCGACCGCCGCGGTGCCGACACCGTCTTCGCGCTCGACGACTTCGAGGACGAGCTGTAACTCGGCGATTTCGCGTTCGATTTTCGATCGGCTCACCGGTCACCAGCGACGGCGTCGGTTCCGCTTCTCGGCCGTCTCCCCGCTCGGCGGAAGCGGCGACGTCGTGTCCGGAGACGGCGGCTACACCAGATCGATCGTGATCGGGTAGCTCCACGCCTCGCCGTCGGCGGCTTTCACCGTCGCGATGACGATGAACACGAGATCGAGCAGTCCGAGCACGAGCAGTCCGACGATCCCGACGACGAGAAACACCAGTATCAACGACACGATGGTGTATATCGTCAGCGATATCTGCCAGTTAAGCGCGTTCCGGGCGTTCTCCTTGACGAACTCGTCTTCGGTAACGAGAAGGACGACGAGCGGGCCAAGCACCCACGTGAACAACGCGAGTACGTGTGTGAGCGCCGCCATCGTCGTGTTCCCGGGAGCAGTCGCCGTCTCGCCGGTGGAGGGTGCGTGCGACATATCCCCGTGATCCTTGCTCAGCGGTATAAACGTTCCCGTCGCCGACACGATCGACGGCGGGCAGGCTCGCAGTTGACGGTTACGCGAAACGATCCGGTGGGTTCCCCGGCCCGCCGGATCGAGTAGACGCGAGGGCGTGCGTCCATTCCCCAGTTCCCCAGGGTGATGTCCGCCGTCGGAGACGACGGAACCATCACTACATGTACAGCGTAGCGCGGTGAATATAAACCCCTCGGGAGTAGTAGACGTGGGTGTGAGTCACACGACACCAGCGATCGGAGAGGCCAAGCGCAACGCCTGTATGGTCCCGGCCGGAGAGTACGGGTATGACCGTCTGTGAAGCGCCGGGGAAGGTGTACCTCTTCGGCGAACACGCCGTCGTCTACGGCGAGCCCGCGGTGCCTGCGGCCATCGAGCGCCGCGCTCGCGTCACCGCCGAACCGCGTTCGGACGACCACGTTCGCGTCGAGGCCGAGGACCTCTCGCTCGACGGGTTCACCGTCGAGTACGCGGGTGGAACGGGAGCCCATCCGGACGTCGACGTGCCGACGCCGCTCGTCGAGGCGGCGATGGGCTACGTCGACGCCGCAGTCCGACAGGCGCGTGCCGCCGCGGACGCGCCGGACGCCGGCTTCGACATCACCGTCGAAAGCGAGATCCCGCTCGGCGCAGGGTTGGGTTCGTCCGCCGCCGTCGTCGTCGCGGGGATCGACGCGGCGACGCGGGCGCTCGGTGAGCCGCTCGACCGTCGTGAGTTAGCGGACCGCGCCTATCGTGCGGAGTTCGAGGTCCAGGACGGGCAGGCCTCGCGGGCGGACACGTTCTGCTCGACGATGGGCGGTGCGGTCCGCGTCGAAGGCGACGACTGCGAGCCGATCGACGCACCGAACCTCCCGTTCGTCGTCGGCTTCGACGGGGGAGCGGGTGACACGGGCGAGCTCGTCGCCGGGGTCAGACGGCTGAAAGACGAGTACCGGTTCGCCGCCGACACCGTCCGGTCGATCGGTGACGTCGTCAGGGAGGGCGAGCAGCTCCTCTCGAGCGCCGTTCCGGGCGCGGATCCCCCCCGTCAACTGCTCGATGATCTCGGGGAACTGATGGACTTCAACCACGGCCTGCTCTCCGCGCTCGGCGTCTCAGCGCGGTCGCTCGACACGATGGTGTGGGCCGCCCGGGACGCGGGCGCACACGGTGCGAAGCTCACCGGTGCGGGCGGTGGCGGATGTATCGTCGCGCTCGACGCCTCGACCGAGACCGAGACCGCGCTCTCGTTTACACAGGGGTGCGAGGACGCGTTCCGCGCCGAACTCGCGACCGAAGGGGTCCGAGTGGAGGAAGCGTAATGGCCGGGACGGATGCGAGCGACCGCGGGGACACCGTCGTCGTCAAACTCGGCGGAAGCCTGATCACGGAGAAGGACCGACCGGAGACGCTCGACGGGCCGGCGCTGTCGGCCGCATGCGACGCGATCGCGACCGCGATAGCCGAGGCTGACGTCGGGAAACTTGTCGTCGTCCACGGCGGTGGGAGCTTCGGGCACCACCACGCCAGCGAACACGGACTGTCGACGACATCGGGGACCCACGACGCCGCAGCGGTGATGGACGTACACGGCGCGATGACGACGCTGAACCGGTTCGTGCTCTCCAGGCTGCACGAGCGGGACGTCCCGGCGGTTCCGGTTCACCCCTTCTCGCTGTCAGCACGGCCGGAGGGTTCGGGCGGCACGCTCGATCTTCCGACCGGCTCGACCGAGACGTTGCTCGGTGAAGGGTTCGTCCCGGTTCTCCACGGGGATGGCGTCGCGACCGCGGACGAGGGAGTCACGGTCGTGTCCGGCGACGAGCTCGTCGTCGAGCTCGCTCACGGCCTCGATGCGGACCGGGTCGGCGTCTGTTCGACGGTTCCCGGCGTCCTCGACGCGAACGACGAGGTCATTCCACGGATCGACGCGTTCGAAGCGGTCGCGGACCTGCTGGGTGCGAGCGACGCCACCGACGTCTCCGGCGGGATGGCCGGAAAGGTACGCGAACTGCTGGCGCTGGACGCCCCGGCGTACGTGTTCGGGTCCGACGGCTTGGCTGCGTTCCTTCGAGGGGCGGAGCCGGGAACGCGGATCGACTGATCCGCCGATCGTCACGGCTGGTCGGCCGGTTCGGAGACCGACTCGGTGTCCCGGATGATACAGACGTGCCCGCCGTCGGCGGTGTGCGTCAACGCGAGTCGCTCACGGACTCTCGTCCCGTCGACGTGGC
Organism: Halorubrum rarum; assembly: GCF_048380895.1. Taxonomy (NCBI): domain Archaea; kingdom Methanobacteriati; phylum Methanobacteriota; class Halobacteria; order Halobacteriales; family Haloferacaceae; genus Halorubrum; species Halorubrum rarum. The sequence continues at coordinate 83,299 of NZ_JBLWMN010000010.1, forward strand.
GACCGATCGCCCTGCCGTGCCAGTACCCCTCGGTCGTCAGCGTCGGGAGAATGTCCTCTGAGAACCGCTCGACCTCGTCGTCGGGATACAGTCGCTCCCAGTGGGTACCGACGAGATCGGCGGGATCGAGTCCGTACACGGACGCGTACGCTTCGTTCGCGAACAGGTAGGTTCCGTCGTCGTCGAGGATCCCGATCGGCTCGCTGGCTGCCTCCAGCGCCGCGATCCCGCGTTCGACCTGTCTCGTGAGTCGGTACCGCTCGACCGCGTTGTGAACCCTGTTGGCGAGCACCTCGTACCGGTCGGTTCCGCCGTGCTTCTGGATGTAGTCGGTGACGCCGGCTGAGATCGCACGGCTCGCGATCTCCTCGCTCCCCTTGCCGGTAAAGAGGATGAACGGGAACTCCGTATCGACGTCACGGACGTGTTCGAGGACGTCGATCCCGGTCCCGTCGGGGAGGTCGTGATCGCAGACGACGACGTCGAACGGTTCCGGCTCGAACAGATCACGAGCGCGTTCGACGCTCGGAACGGACGTGTGGTCTATCCCCGGTGCCAGTCGGGAGAGGTACTCTCTCGTGAGATCCACGAACGCGGCGTCGTCCTCGACGTGGAGCAGCCGTATCTCGCCGTCCGGTATCGGATCGTCGAGGGACGTGCCGCCCGTACTCCGATCGACTGTGCCCCCATCGACTGTGTCCCGGCCGACGTCCCGTCGATCGTCGGCGTCACCCATCGGATCGGACTCCGGGGGCGTCTGTCGGTTCGCGGCCGCGACAGTTCATGACGAGCCACACGCATTCGCCTCTCTTAAAACACCGGCAACACGGATCTCTCAATCACCTCGGTCCCAGTGGTTCGGGACGCCACCGGCGTCTCGATCGTTGCAGAGCCGTTCCGTACAGAACTCTTATTCGGCCCACTCGCCTGGGTTCACGCATGGACGAAGACGGCGTACGGGAACTCCTCCGTGACGTACAGGACCCGGACCTCGGAGACGACATCGTGTCGCTGGGACTGGTGAACGACGTCGAACTGGACGGAGAGACTGCACGCGTCTCGCTCGCGCTCGGTGCCCCGTTCGCGCCACACGAGTCGGCGATCGCGGACGACGTACGGGCAGTCCTCTCCGATGCCGGACTCGACGCGGAGCTGTCGGCGGCGATCCCGAGCGACGTCGCGCCGTCCGAACAGGTTCTCCCGGGCGTGAAAAACGTCATCGCGGTCGCCTCCGGGAAGGGCGGCGTTGGGAAGTCGACGATGTCCGTCAACATCGCCGCCGGCCTGTCCGAACTCGGCGCGCGCGTCGGCCTGTTCGACGCCGACGTGTACGGACCCAACGTACCGCGGATGGTTGCCGCGGAAGACCGTCCGCACACCGACGGCGAACGCATTACGCCGCCCGAGCGATACGGGGTGAAGCTGATGAGCATGGACTTCATCACCGGCGAGGACGACCCGGTCATCTGGCGCGGTCCGATGGTTCACAAGATTCTCACGCAGCTCGTCGAGGACGTCGAGTGGGGGGAGCTCGACTATCTCGTGATGGACCTCCCGCCGGGGACCGGCGACACGCAGCTGACGATCCTCCAGACGCTTCCCCTGACGGGAGCCGTCATCGTCACGACGCCCCAGCAGGTCGCGCTCGACGACGCGATAAAGGGGCTGCGGATGTTCGGCAAACACGACACGAACGTCCTCGGGATCGCCGAGAACATGTCCGGTTTCAACTGTCCGGACTGCGGCGGGTTCCACGAGATATTCGGTTCGGGCGGCGGGAAGGCACTCGCGGACGAACAGGAGCTCCCGTATCTCGGTGGCGTCCCCCTCGACCCCAGCGTCCGGACCGGCGGCGACGAGGGGAAGCCGATCGTGTTGGAGGAGGGCGACACCGCGGACGCGTTCAAGCTGATCGTCGAGAACGTCGCGAACAACGCCGGCGTCGTGCGTCGGCGGGACGCGAGCAGCCGTCGTTGAGGTCCGACCGATGACCGACGAACCCGACGACGAACCCGACAGCGGGATCGACGACCCGAACGCGGAGTTCACCGCGGACGAGGAGCGACGGGAGTTGATCCGGGAGATCGCCGACGACGTCCGGACCGACAGCTCCGAGAGCAAACAGCTCTCGGCGGTCCTGTATCGCGTCTCGGACCTGTACGATCCCGAGGAGGTCACGTCGCCGGAGGAGATATACCGCAACGTGCGCCACATCATGCGGATCAACGAACGGGGCGGACTGAACCGGTGAACCGCCTCGGGGTCAAGTGGTTCGAGACGCCTTTGGCGTCTCGTCATCCCGGGAATCGAAAATTCTCGGACGACCCCGAGACACTCGGCCTGCCCCGCCTGTAGAATGTGGGGACTGCCCGGCGTTCGAGTGGGGAACTGTACGGCGATACCTCACGTCTCATACGCTCGGCTCCGTTGAAGTATTATTTTAAATATAACACATCATGAAACAGCCGGTCGATGAGAGCTGCGTATTGGCTACCGAGTATTTTATCGATTCAACTAGGTGTTCCGATCGCGGTGCGAGATACAAGGCGCGTATCTTCCACGGTGATTTTACGGAAAACGTCTGCTCGGAATGGTCACTACTGTTAGTGGAAAATCATCACTGCCTATGATGCTGTGGGAGCATATAGTGAGGAATGAGGTTTAGACCAAATTCATCTGCTGGATGACCCTTGGCGAATTTAACGAGACGGCGGACGTCACCAAGCGATATTGCGCCAGAAATGGTTTGTTCTTGGTATACCAATGTAGGAGATGATCTGGGGATATTCTGTTTCACACGCCGGAAATAGGCAGAAAGGTCTTTTTCAACATCGTCATCATCTAAGATGTCGTCGACCTTCTCCTCATTGATGCCAGATTCCTTTAGTACATCTTCTAATTCATTACGTTGACTAATATCAGCTTTCCCACGCCAAAGCCTGCGAAAAATACAATCGTGGACCGCCTCAAAAACAGACTTAGGATAGTTTTGTTTGATAAAGTACGATATTTTATGAGCCGGTTTAGAATTGACTTTTAAGCAAGTATCTTTGGCTAAAAATACTCCTCGTTGTTCCCTAAGAATGTCAACTCCAACTCTAACTTCTTGGAAGTAGTCTTCTCGTGCTTGATCTTGAGACCAATCAAGATTTCCAGATGATGTCCGGATTGGCTCTCTTAGATCAAAGAAGCGGTACTCTATATCTGGCGGGAAAATAGCTGTGTCTATGTACCTATCAACGATATTTTTCATAATATAACTAAACGGACAACAGTAATCTGTATAGAGAACTAATGTTCGTGCTGGCCGTTTATTTCCCATAGTAGTCCGAATGAGGACCACATTAATTAGTATTGTTCAGCGTACCTTATGTAATGAAGTCACCGCACGAAGATGTGATTAGTACACAATTCAAGCGGTATATAGAAGAAAACGATACTGATAAACTTGATCCAGAAGAGCAGATCTTTATCGGCGAGATGCCAGAGGGGCCAGAAGGTGGAAGTCTGCTATTTAACACAGATACCATATGGGTGCAGGTTCCTCCATATGCTCAATTATTGCCACCTAAGTCATCATTCTCATTTATTCGAGGAGGAAATGTTGGAAATATCCAAGGTAGAATGCCAGTACATGAATTAGAGGTCGATGATTTCAGGCGACTCCCACTGTTCTTATCTGATGCGGTTCTGTCCTCGAACCAGATTCTCGTTCCCGGTGATCACTACCTATATTGGGGATGGACTGGTGCGTTTTTCAGGTATCTCACAGCGAAACATCCGTGGGGCCATCGGATGTTCCACACGGCTGGATCATCGGCAGGGAGGGGAAACATCCCGGTCAAGAGTTCGGTGAGCCGACCCAGCCGGAACGCTCCTTATGTTTGGGGGGAAGAATATCGGCCAGTTCTTCGTGATTTCTTCACACTTTTACATAATATGCTGCTTCCAGTACGAGAAGGAGAGTACTCGATGGAATTAAAAAAGCGGTTTTATCATCTAAATCCCAGCTTTTTGGGCGTTCAAAGAGATTTCGGCCTGAAGTATGCTACCAGCGTTGGATTTTCTGTACTTGAGGGGCTTGTGCGCCGACGTTGTGATGCGTTAAACGATGATGGAACTGTCAAGAAAGGTTACGGGTCACACCAGTTCCCCTCTGGCAACAAACTAAATAATGTTAGATCAGCAACATTGTTTCAGGCCTTAGACCTATGGAAGTCTCAAAATAATACTTTACCTATTGTCAAACAAACCCTCAAAGAAATTGATGACCTGACTCAGACAAAATATAGTTATTCAAAATTAGCCAATAAATTCAGGGGATTAGACGAAAAAGAGCTAAAGAAGTTTGATAGCTTTTTCTGGGCATTATACAAACAACGTAGTTCCAATATTCATGGAGAAGATAGTACAATGGCTATGGGGGCTGTTGTAGTAACTCTTTGTTGCCTTGCGTTGTGGGATGAACTCTCTGAGAATGACATCAACTTTGACCTTGATCAAGATTCTATTACAAAGTCTCGTTGGCCCGATCCAGCAAAATATAGCACTGAAAAAAAGAAGTGCATTGAATGGATCAAGGAATCCCAACAATCTATAGAAACGGGGTACTGGCAAATCCCAACTGATTCATCAGGCCTACCTGTAGATCAAATGACTCCACGGAACTTCTATCCCGTCCAAAGGACATTCTATCAAATTGAGGATGCCGTAGAGTGGTAAATATGTGTTCACGTACCACATGCTGAATCAATAGTCGGGAGCGTAGTAAGCACGGTGTCTATGCTGCCTCCAACCTCTGTATCTTGCACTGCATTCTTGATAGATAGTGAATAATTCTACGAGTTGATCGGTACGTGGGTTCCCTGTGTTGACCGCACCCAGGTCGAATAAGTCACCTTCTGAGGATCTCAGCAGCGTACTCGCTTCACACCTCACTCCTCGATCGCTCCGTCGCCGGCGTACGGCACCGGCGAGCGGATGCGTCATCGTGGAGAGGACGGATGGCGTCTCTTTCGACACTACTCGTCGAATCCGACCAGTTCGACCGCGCTGGGTGCGTCCTCCGGAGAGTCGAAGGTAAATACGACCTCGAACGGGTGGGCGACCGCGACGTCCGCACAGGGCTCCTCAGTCACCCGACCGACGACGACCACCTCCAGTACGTCGTCGATCACCTCCGCCCGCCGGAGCGTGACCTCGAAACAGGAAGGGTGTTGACCGACGATCCGGCCGCAGATCAGGATCCGTGGCGGCGACTCGTCGGTCAGGTCCACGACCTCGTGAACCGTCTCGACGGGCGGTCGTTCCTCGTGGCCGAGCGCGAACGCGTCGTCGTGTGACGGGGAGAACCCCTCTCGAAACGTCACCTCAGCGATCGACTCGGCAGCGACGCCGTCGCGCCACGGCGGCCGAGTACAGCCGGCGAGGGCGCAAATCGAGACAGTCGAGACACTGGGGGCGGCGGCAAGCAGCGTTCGGCGGCGCATGCGTCCGGATCGGCGGTCGAGGCCGGTAGGTTTTGGGGCGGTCGACGCGCGCGAACGTAACGACTATGCCGGGGCCGGGCGAACGCCGCCGTATGGACTGGCCACACGACCCCGATGGCGAGCAGGGGAGCGAGGGCATGCGGCAGTACGGCCACGCCGTCCTCGCGAAGAAGATCAACGAGGAGGAGGACTTCCCGCTTACCGCAGCCGACTACGTCGAGGAGTTCGGCGATCACCCGATCCGGATCGATTTCGAGACAGTCGTTTCCGTCGAGGAGATCTTCGAGCACGTCGAGAAAGCGGAGTTCGACGACTTCATCGAGTTCCACCAGGAGCTCGGCCGCGCGATGCGCGAGGGTGGCTACTGGTTCTACGAGGGTGCAGACCGGTTCGTCGACGGCCCGGCATAGCGTCGACGGCCCGGCATAGCGTCGACCGACCCGCTCCGATCGCGGGACGACACTGATCGACGGCAGCACTATCGTCGAAGCCTGCAGCCCGCCCCGACCTCGCCTCTTTTAAGTCGAGGCAGGGCAACCGATCGAGTATGACCCACGAGCGGATCGTCATCCTGGCGCACGAGAAGTTCCCCGAGCGCGCGAAGACCGCACTCGGCGTGATGCGATACGGCGATCAGTCGGTCGAGGCGGTTCTCGACAGGGACCGACCGGGAGAGCGCGTTCACGACCATGTTCCCGACATCGACGACGCGCCGATCGTCTCCTCGTTTTCGGACGCGTACGAGGCCGCTGACGGGGACGTCGATGCCCTGTACATCGGCATCGCGCCGATCGGCGGCGGGTTCGACGAGTCCTGGCGCGACGACGTTCGGGCGGCGATCGAGTCGGGTTGTGACGTCGTGAGCGGCCTCCACTACTTTTTAAACGACGACGAGGAGCTCTCGCGGCTCGCCGCGGAACACGGGGTCGAGCTGCGTGACGTCCGTGAACCGCACGACGACCTCACCGTCGCGACGGGGTCGTCCGCCGACGTCGACGCACGCGTGGTGTGTACGGTCGGAACCGACTGCTCGGTCGGGAAGATGACGGCGTCGTTGGAGATAGTCGAGACGGCCCGCGAGCGCGGTATCGACGCCGCGTTCGTTCCGACCGGACAGACCGGGATCATGATCGCCGGATGGGGGAACCCGATCGATCGCGTCATCTCCGATTTCACGGCGGGCGCGGTCGAGGAGATGATCCTGGAACTGGGCGACGACCACGACCTGCTCGTCGTCGAGGGGCAGGGCAGCATCATTCACCCCGCGTACTCGGCGGTCACTTGCGGGATCCTCCACGGATCGATGGCCGACGGACTCGTCCTCTGTCACGCCGCCGGCCGCGAGGTCGTTCACGGGTACGAGTCGTTCGATCTCCCGCCCGTTCCGGAGTACGTGGAGCTGTACGAGCGCCTGGCGGCCCCGGTTCACGAGACGGCAGTCGTCGCCGGCGCGTTGAACACGAAAGACGTCGATGACGGCGATGCGGCCGCCGAGGCGGTCGAGGCGTATTCGACCGACGTCGGCGTCCCGTCCGCGGACCCGGTTCGTGACGGAGCCGACCGGATCGTCGACGGGATCGTCGACGAGGTACTGGACGGATGAGTCTCTCGGCGACGTTCGAGCGTGTCTCCGTCGAACTCGCTCACCCGTTTACGATCTCGCGGGGCACCCAGACCGACGCCGAGAACCTGATCGTTCGCGTCACCGACGACGGAGGGATGACGGGCGTCGGCGGGGCGGCACCAACGGCGCATTACGGCGAGACCACCGAGACCGCGGCGGCGGTGCTTCCGGAGCTGCTCTCGGTCGTCGAGGACGTCGGCGATCCACACGCGGTCCACGAGATCGAAGCGCGGATGCGCGAGACGGTTCGTGCTAACCCGGCCGCACGGTGTGCGGTGTCGATCGCGGTCCACGATCTCGCCGCCAAGCGACTCGGCGTCCCGCTGTACCGGATGTGGGGGCTGGACCCGTCGGAGGCTCCGAACACCTCCTATACGATCGGGCTCGACACCACGGATCGCGTCCGTGAGAAGGCCGCGTCCGCGGTCGAGGCGGGATACCCGATCCTGAAGATCAAGCTCGGCACGGACCGCGACCGGGAACTGGTCGATGCGGTACGGGACGCCGCCCCCGACGCAGCGCTCCGGATCGACGCCAACGAGGCGTGGACCCCCAAGGAGACCGTCGAAAACAGCGAGTGGCTCGCCGAGCGCGGCGTGGAGTTCATCGAACAGCCGGTGCCCGCCGAGGACCCGGAAGGCCTTCGGTTCGCGTACGAGCGCTCCGCGCTCCCCATCGCGGCAGACGAGTCCTGTGTCACGCTGTCGGACGTGCCGGCGATCGCGGACCGCTGTGACATCGCGAACCTGAAACTGATGAAGACGGGTGGTCTCCTGGAGGCTCGACGCATGATCTCGACCGCCCGAGCACACGGACTGGAGGTCATGCTCGGCTGTATGATCGAGACGAACGCGTCGATCGCCGCGGGCACACAGCTCGCGCCGCTTCTCGATCACGCGGATCTCGACGGATCGTTACTGCTGGCGGACGACCCCTACGACGGCGTCGACCTCGAAGGAGGAGCGCTCCGACTCGGTGAACAGGAGCGGGCCGGGACCGGTGCGGTCGGAAAGGACAGTTAAAAACGTCGCCACGATTCTTCGGACGCTTCGGCTCTTCGCGTCGAACGTCAATATCCCGAACCTCGCGAGAACCCTCGTGAGAGCGGTCAGTTACGCGGCTCGTCGACGTCGGCCTCCGACTCCTCCAGTTCCACGTCGAGGTCGGCGTCCGCGTCGTCGGTGTCCGCGTCGGGATCGGCGTCGTCGCCCTCCTCGTCGAGGTCTGCTTCGAGGCTGGTCTCCTCGATCTCCGTCTCGATATCGTCGAGTTCGGCGTCGATCTCGGCGTCACTTTCGGCGGGCTCGGACGCGCTCGCTCCGCCGCCCTTGCCGAGTTCACCCTTCAGGGTCTCGAGTTCCGCGTCGACCTCGCTGTTCGTCGAGAGACTCTCCAGTTCGCGATCGATGTCGTCCTTATCCGAGAGCGCGTCCTCGAACGCGCCGGAGTCCTGCAGTTCGTCCATCGCCTCCGCACGCGCTTCCATCTCCTCGGTCCGCTCCTCGGCGCGTTCGATCGAGCGGGAGACGTCCTCCATCTCGTCGCCGACGCCGGTCATCGCCTCGGAGACGCGCGAGGAGGCCTCCGCCGCCTGGTAGCGAGCCTTCATCGTCTCCTTTTTGGTGCGGAACTCCTCGATCCGGCTCTGGAGGTCGTTCTTCTTGTCGACGAGTTGATCCTGGGTGTCGTTCAGATTCGCGATCTGACCCTCCAGCTCCTCGATCTGGCTCATCTTCGATTTCTTCTTCTCGAGGGCCTTTCGCGCGAGGTCGTCTCGGTCCTGTTGGACCGCCTCGCGCGCCTGCCGGTTGTGCTTCTCGATGTTCTCTTCGAGCTTGCGCTTCTGGATCTCCAGCCGTTTCTTCTGGGTCGTGAGGTCCGCGATTCCCTGTTTGACGTCCTGGAGTTCGTCGCGCATCTGTTCATACGAGTAGTCGAGCGTCTCCGTCGGGTCCTCCGCACGGTTGAGGAGGGCGTTCACCTTCGAGCGGATGACGTAGGAGGCGCGAGAGAGGATTCCCATACCCGCCATACACGTTCCACCCGTTAAAACCTCATGTGGTTCCTTTCCGGTCGGACGCCCACCTCTCCGATCGGACGCCCACCTCTCCGATCGGACGCCCACCTCTCCGATCGGACGAACAGCGGAATGATCGACGCGTCCGGGACAATACCATACGGACCCTGATGATTTATCAATAGCCGAGGCCAATACCCGGGGCTTGACCCCGAGGCGGTTCACTCGGGCCGTAGTACACCCTCGCGCATGGCCCGGCGAGGACCACGTCGACCGCGGCGACTATCTCGACGACCGACGCACGACACATCCAACGATGACAACGGAACCACTGAAGATCGGCGTGCTGGGGTATCGATTCATGGGCAAAGCGCACGCGAACGCGCTGGCGCGACTCCCGATGTTCTTCCCGGACGCGCCCGACGTCGAGCGGCACACGCTCGTCGGGCGCGACGAGGCGGCGCTCGCGGCGGCGGCCGACCGATTCGGCTTCGCCCACACCGAGACCGACTGGGGAGCAGCGATCGACGAGGTCGATGTCTTCTACAACCTCGGCCCGAACCACGTCCACGCGGAGCCGTCGATCGCCGCGCTGGAGGCCGGCGTGCCGGTGTTCTGTGAGAAGCCGCTCGCACCCACTCTCGAGGAGGCGTCGGCGATGCACGAGGCCGCGGCGGACGCGGACGTGCCCGCGGGGTGCGCGTTCAACTACCGATTCGTCCCGGCGATCCGCTACGCGCGGAACCTGATCGCCGACGGCGAACTCGGCGAGATCCGACAGATCCGTGGCCGATACCTCCAGGACTGGCTCGTCGACCCCGACGCACCGTGGGCGTGGCGGCTGGATTCGGAGCTCGCAGGATCGGGGACCCTCGGCGATCTCGGCGCGCACACGATCGATCTCGCGAACTTCCTCGTCGGTGACGAGGTCGGCGGTGTCGATCGCGTGTCCGGACACCTTCGGACGTTCGTCGACGAGCGTCCCGTCCTCGACGACGACGGCGACGTCGAGGAGTACCGCGACGTCACCGTCGACGACGCGTACACCGCACAGGTCGCGTACGACTCCGGCGCGATGGGGAGCTTCGAGGCGTCCCGGTTCGCGGCGGGGCATAAAAACGACCACACGATCGAGGTACACGGCTCGAAGGGGAGCCTGACGTTCTCCTTGGAACGACTCAACGAGCTAGAGGTGCTCCGCGAGGACTCCCGGGGGTACGAAACCGTGCTCGTCACCGACGAGTCCGACCCGTACATCGACCACTGGTGGCCGCCGGGACACGTCATCGGCTGGGAGCACACGTTCGTTCACGAGAACTACGAGTTCCTCTCCGCGGTCGCCGAGGGCGACGAGTTCTCGCCGTCGTTCGCGGAGGGATACGAAGTACAGCGCGTCCTCGACGCGATCGAGCGTGCCGACGAACGCGGCGAGTGGGTCGACGTCGAGTAGTCCGAGCGAGAAGCCGCCGCGGAATCGGGTCGGGAATCGTTCAGGCGGGGTATCCGCCGTCGAGGCCGTCCACGTCCCACCCTTCGACCTCTGCTTCGTCCGGGTCGTACTCGCCGAGCGTTTTCGATCGGTCGAACCCGACCGGGTTCCACACGACCTCCATCTCCTCGTTGCCGGTCGCGGCCTCGACGACGATCCGTTCCCCCGGTCGAACGAGCCCGTCGGTGGGCCAGCCGCCGAACTGAACCTCCTCGTTGGGGTCGGTACCGTACACGTGGAGGGCTTCCGCCGGGATCGGCTCTCCTTCGACGTACGTGATGACCATCTCGCCGTCGTGTTGGATCTGGAACTCCGCGTCCGGGGGCGCGACCGCGTCGATGAACCCGAACATCGCCGCCCCGACGACGGCCAACAGAAGGACGACGACACCGACCAGTAGACCGGCCCCTGCTATCGGCGTAAACCCTCTGTCGTCGTCCCGGAACCCGCGCATTCACCAGCAGCTCCGAGTCGGCTCCTCTAAGAGCTTGGCATCCAGGTATCAAAACGGATAACGGAGATCGGTAGGGAGCGATCCGCGAGGGCTGAACCGGAACCCCGTTATTCTCCGGCCACGAACGACCGGGCGTGCCACCGAGTGCCGACGCACGGCAGCGCGGTCGCGGACGAGGACTCCGAGGGATCGCTCGGGCGTGGGTCGAGGTGCTCGTCCGTCCGCGGCGATTCTTCGCGACCGTCGTCACGCCGGGCGATCAAGCACCCGGGTTGACGTTCGCGGTCGTCGTCGCGACCGCCTTCACCGTCGGCTGGATCCTCACCGAGCCGGCCGTCGTTCCCCACATCACGGAGTCGGTGCCGTTGTCCGCGCTCGTCGTCGTCGCCGTCGTCCTCGTGCTCGCGGCCCCCGTCGGGCTGCATCTCACCGCGGCCGTCGCGGTGGTGTCGCTTCTCGTCGCCAGCGTGGAGCGCCGCGACGGCATCCGATTCAGAGAGCGGGGTGGCGTGAGCGAAACCGTCCAGATCGTCGCGTACGCGAGCGCACCGCTTGGGATCGCCGGACCACCGATCCCGGAGCTCCGCGTCGTCTGTGGCGCGTACGCCGCGGCACTCCTCGTCGTTGGGATCCGGATCGTCCACGGGACGACGCCGGTTCGGACGCTGATCGCCGGGGTTCCGCCCGCGCTGTTGGGGTTCGGCGTTGGATATCGCGTGATCGCGGCGGTTCGGTCGGTTTTCGGCTGGTAGTGTCGGCGGCGAACGTCGGGAGCGCTTCGGGCGGCTTTCGACAACAGTTTTAGGCGGGAGATACTCAGTGTACTCAAATGGGCTCGTGTCTCATCTGCGGCGTCTCCGTCGATGGTCGCATCTGCGACTCTCACCAGGAGGACGTCGTGTTCGACTTCCGCGGGAACTCCCCGCAACAGCTCGTATCGAACCGGTTCTATCGCGGAACCGTGGACGGCTACGCCGAGTTCGGCGTGTTCATCGACCTCGCACCCGGGGTAACCGGTCTGTTACACCGCTCGGAGCTCGACCGTCGCCTCGACAGCCTCGACTGGGAGCCCGGCGACGACGTGTTCGTGCAGGTCAAGGGCGTCCGCGACAACGGAAACATCGACCTCGCGTGGTCGATCCGACAGACGGAACGCGAGTTCCGTGGCGTCCTCGTTCAGGACGGCGAGACGGACCGCGATCCGGACGCGTCCGAACGCGACACCGACGATTCGGCCGACCACGATTCGGCCGACCACGATCCGACCACCGGAGATCACGAGGACGACGAATCACCGACTGAAGCGTCGGCAGACGCCGTCGCCGAGGATGCCACCGCCGAGGACGCCACCGCGAGCGACTCGGACGAGGAACAAGCAGCCGAGACGGACACCGACGAGACGGAGCAGGCAGCGGGCGACGAAGCGGCGATCGACGAGGAGACCGAGCGCGACGACGACGGGAGCGCGGAGTCCGAGTCGGACGACCAACGCGAGCGCGTCGGCGTCGAGACGCTCGCGGACTCGGTCGGCGACGAGGTCCGTCTCGAGGGCGAGGTCGTGAGCGTTCGCCAGACCGGCGGTCCGACGATCTTCGAGATCCGCGACGAGACGGGCGTCGTCGACGCCGCGGCGTTCGTCGAGGCCGGGGTTCGAGCGTACCCGGACGTCGAGGTCGGTGACACCGTCCGACTGGACGGCGAAGTCGAGAGCCGGCGCGGAGAGATACAGGTTGAGACCGAAGCCCTCGCCGTACTCGAGGGCGAGGACGCGACGACGGTGAGCCATCGTCTCGCGGAGGCGCTCACGTCGAAGGCCCGTCCCGAGGGGCTCCAGCCGCTCGGTGGCGACGAGGCCGTCGCCGAACTCGGTGAGGGACTGTTGGACGCCGCCGAGGCGGTCCGCCGCGCGGTGCTCGAGTCCCGCCCCATCGTCGTTCGGCATCCCGCCACGGCCGACGGCTACGTCGCCGGGGCGGCCGTCGAACGCGCCGTGCTCCCGCTGATCCGCGATGAGCACGCGAAAAGCGACGCGGAGTACCACTACTTCACGCGCCGCCCGCTTGAGGATCCCGTCTACGGAATGGACGCGGCGACGAACGACGCGACACGGATGTTACAGGACCGGGACCGCCACGACGAGAAGCTCCCGCTCTTCTTACTCGTTGGAACCGGGTCCACGGTCGAGTCCGAGGACGGGCTCGGGCTCCTCTCGGTGTACGGAGCCGATACGGTCGTCGTCGACGCCGCGGTCGCGGACCCGGAGGCCCGCGAATCGGTCGACACGCTCGTCTCTCCCGAACTCGCGTCCGTCGACGAGAACCTCTCGACGACCGCGCTCGTCGCCTCGATGGCGTCGGCGATCAACGACGACGTCCGCGACGAGCTCGTCCACCTCCCGGCCGTGAGCTACTGGGAGAACGCCCCGGATCGCTACGTCGACCTCGCGCGCGACGCCGGCTACGACGTCGAGCGCGTCGCGGAGCTCCGCGAAGCGATAGCGCTCGAGGCGTACTACCAGTCGTACCAGGACAAACGCGAACTGATCGCCGACCTCCTGTTCGAGGACGGCGGTGACCTCGTGGCACACGTCTCCGAGCAGTTCCGCGAGAAGCTCGAAACGGAGATCGACACCGCAACCGAGAACGTCGTCACCGAGGCGGTCGGCGGCGTCGAGTTCGCGGTGCTCGACACGGACAAGTACACCCACCGCTTCGATTTCCCGCCGACATCGCTCCTGCTCGACGATCTCCATCGACGACACGAGAACGGGGACGCGTTCGCGACGATCGGCATCGGAACCGACGAGCTGTACGTCCGGACCAGCACGGACGTCTCGATCCGCGACGTCGCCGCACGGGCCGCAGAGACCGCGCCAGCAGCCGACATCGACACTGCCGGTCTCCGTGAGGGAAAGATCGAGTTCCTCTCGGGCGAGCGGGACGCCGTCGAGGACGCGGTCGTCGCTGCCGTCGCCGAGCAGTTTTAATCGGAAACGACGGCTGCTACCCCGACCGAGAGCACGAGAACGGTCCGGGCGGCAGCATGAGTTCGGCGAGCTCCGGGCGGTGTTTGACGTTGAACACGACTCGTAGCTCGTCGGTGACGGGATAGCCGTTACACGAGAGCCGGAACCCGCGATCGGACAGTTCTTCGGGGAGTACGTGGTTGGCCGGCTGCGAGAGTTCACCGTCAACGAGATACACGGCACAGTTCGCACAGGCACCGCCACGACAGGAGAACGGCCACGTGAACCCGCGAGCCTCCGCGGCCTCCAGCAGGCTCTCGGAGGGATCGACGAGCAGCCGGCCGTGATCCTCGGGATCGAGATCGGCGGCGGACGCCTTCGCGAACAGGTCGTCGTCGTCGAGGCTCCAGCCGTGGTCGGCGAGAACGGCGTAATCGAGGAACTCCACGCGGGCGGGACGCACCGCGGCAGCACCCTCGTCGCGGCCGAGATCGATATCGGCTGCACCGTCGTCGTCGTGCGGATCCGCGTCCCCGTTCCGATCGCGCTCGGAGAGCTCCGCGTACGCGCGCCGGATGAGTTGGAACTCCTCGACGGTACCGCCTTGATCGGGATGTGCCTCCTTGATACGCTCGCGGTAGGCTCGCTCGATGGTCGCCTCGTCCGCGTCGATATCGACGTCCAGCACCTCGAACGGGGAGACCATCCGGTACCCGAACGTAGTGGGTTGAGACGTATAAACGTCTCACACCGCACCGATCTCTGCCGTCGCGTCGGCGACGGTTTATAAACATCGACCCTTTAAGAGCCACGGAGCCCACTCGTCGAGCAATGGGAAACGCCGATCTACGGGAGCTCGCGACGATACGCGAGATACCCTTCGAGGAGCTGGAGGGGAGCGTCGTCGCCGTCGACGCCCACAACTGGCTGTACCGGTACCTCACGACGACGGTGAAATGGACCGCAGAGGGGGCATACACGACGGCCGACGGGGTCGAGGTCGCGAACCTGCTCGGGATCGTCCAGGGACTTCCGAAGTTCTTCGAGCACGACATCGTTCCCGTGATGGTGTTCGACGGCGCGGTCACCGACCTGAAAGCCGACGAGGTCGCCGATCGACGCGCGAAACGCGAGCGGGCAGCGGAACGGCAGGCCGCCGCAGCCGAGCGCGGGGACGCCGTCGAAGCCGCCCGGCTCGAAGCGCGAACCCAGCGTCTCACGGACACCATCCAGGAGACGACTCGGGAACTGCTTCGACTGCTCGACGTGCCCGTCGTCGAGGCTCCCGCGGAGGGTGAAGCGCAGTGTGCTCACATGGCGGCGTCGGGATCGGTCGACTACGCCGGTAGCGAGGACTACGATACGCTGCTTTTCGGTGCGCCGTACACGCTCCGCGGGCTGACGAGCAAGGGGAACCCCGAGGTGATGGATCTCGAAGCGACGCTCGCGGATCTCGGCCTCGACCGACAGGGGCTCGTCGACGTCGCGCTGCTGTGTGGGACCGACTTCAACGAGGGGATCCACGGCGTGGGGCCGAAGACGGCCCTCACGGAGATACGGGAGCACGGCGATCTGTGGGGTGTGCTCGAGGCTCGCAACACCAAGATTCCGAACGCCGAGGCGATCCGGCAGCTGTTCTTCGATCCACCAGTCACCGACGACGTGACGTTCGACACGGAGATCGAACCGAACGTGGCCGCCGCCCGCGCGTACGTCGTCGACGAGTGGGGGGTCGACGCCGATGAGGTCGCACGAGGGTTCGAGCGGATCGAGGAGGCGCAGGTCCAGACAGGGCTCGATCGGTGGACGTGACCGGACTCGACCGGTGGACGTGACCGGACTCGATCGGTGGGCGTGACCGGACTCGATCGAGAGACGTGACCGGACTCGATCGGGAGACGACTGCTTCGATGGCTGGTCACCCACGAGTCCGCCGGGAACACACCTTTTATTTCCTCGTCGTTGGAACTTACGTGTAGCCGTGTCGTGGACCCTATCCCGTCGGGACGACCCGTTCCCCCGATCGATGAGCGGGAACGCGACACAGCACCGCCTATACCTATGAGCTTCGATGTGCCCGACGACCGGCGATACCAGGAATCGCACGAGTGGACGACTATCGGTGACGACGCCGTTCGGATCGGTGTCTCGGATTTCGCACAGGACGAACTGGGCGACATCGTGTTCGTCGAACTCCCGGAGGTCGGCGACGAGATCGTCGCCGGCGAGGAGTTCGGAGTCGTCGAGTCGATCAAAGCGGTATCGGACCTGTATGCACCCGTCTCCGGCGAGGTCGTCGCCGTCAACGAGGAACTGTTCGACCGGCCGGAACTCGTCAACGACGATCCGTACGGCGACGGCTGGATGATCGAGATCGAACCGTCGGATCGCGACGAGTTCGACGACGCCCTCGACGCCGACGCCTACGAAGCACAGATCGCGTGAGTACGACACACGATACCGCAAACCCAACTCATGAACACGGGAGCACGCGGCCGGAAGGGAGACGTAACGGGACGCGGACAGACGGCGGGTGAGATCCCATGAGCGGGAGCCCGTACGCACCGCACACGTCGGCGGAAACCGACGAGATGCTCGACGTCATCGGGGTCGACAGCGAGGAGGCGCTGTTCGACGTCCCCGACGACGTCGCGTTCGACGGAGCGTTCGGCATCGAACCCCGAACCGAACGGGAGATCCGTTCGGAGTGTCGACGAACGCTCGCCAACAACGACGACCTCACCGAGTTCCTCGGCCGGGGACACTACAGTCACTACGTGCCGAGCGTCGTCGACCACCTCTCGGATCGAGCGGAGTTCATCACGAGCTACACGCAGTACCAACCGGAGATCACGCAGGGGTTCCTCCAGGCGTTGTTCGAGTACCAGTCGATGCTCGTCGAGCTCACCGGGCTGTCGGTCGCAAACTGCTCGATGTACGACGCGGCGACGGCGCTCGCCGAGGCGGCGACGCTGGCGGACCGCGTGCGATCGACGTCCGGCGACGTCGTTCTCGTTCCCGAACACCTTCGGGAGGGAAAGCGAGAAGTACTCGAGAACTACTGTGCGGGTTCGGACCTGGACGTCGAATCGTATCCGATGGCCGACGGCAACGCCGACGTCGATGCGATCGCGGAACGGGTCGACGACGACGTCGTGATGGTGTACGCCGAGAACCCCACCGTTCGCGGGTGTATCGAGGAACGACTGGCGGCGATCGGCGAGCTCGCCGACGACAACGACGCGCTGTTCACGCTGGGCTCGGACGTCGTCGCGCTGTCCGTGCTTCAGGAGCCGGCGAGCGTCGGAGCCGACGTCGTCGTCGGCGAGGCGGCGGCGCTTGGACTCCCCGCAGCGTACGGGATGGGCCTCGGGATCTTCGCGTGCTCGGACGAGTTCCTGCGACAGGTTCCGGGGCGGCTCGTCGGGGCGGGCGAGGACGCCGACGGGGACCGCGCGTACACGCTCACGCTCCAGACCCGTGAACAGCACATCCGCAAGGAGCGAGCCACCTCGAACATCTGTACCAACCAGGCGTGGGTCGCGCTCCGCGCTGCGATCCACGCGGCGACGCTCGGGCCGGACGGCCTCGTCGAACTCGCGAACGACTGCGTCCGTGAGGCTGAGTCGCTTGCCGCCGAGATCGACGAGCTCTCGGGCGCGTCCGCACCCGTCCACGACCGCCATCACCTTCGGGAGTTCACCGTACGGACCGACCAGCCGGCCCCCGCCATCGCGGGGGATCTCGAGGAGAAGGGGTTCGCGGTGCACATCCTCGACGATCACCTCCTCGAAGTGTGCGTCACCGACCTGAACGCCGACCGCACGGACGATCTGGTTGCCGCGTTCACGGAGGTGCTGTAGATGAACCACGACCAAGCCCGATACAGCCGCGAGGCGGAGGCGATCCACGAACCGCTGCTCTCGGAGAAGAGCGAATCGACCGTCGACGTCGACGAGTCGTCGCCCTTACCGTCCGATCTGACGCGTGAGGAGCTCACGCTGCCGAGCCCCTCGGAGCCGGAAGTCACGCGCCACTACACCCGGCTCTCGCAGATGAACTGGTCGATCGATTCGGGCCCGTACCCGCTTGGGAGCTGTACCATGAAGTACAACCCCAAGTTCATCGAAGACGTCGCCGCTGACCCGAACGGTGCGGTCCACCCGGACCGATCGCCACGCTCGATCCAGGGCACCCTCGAACTCCAGTATCGCCTCCAGCGATTCCTCGCCGAGATCGGCGGGATGGACGCGGTGACACTGCAGCCGCCCGCCGGCGCTGCCGGCGAGTTCACGGGGATCCTGATCGCGAAGGCGTATCACGATCACCACGGAAACGATCGGTCGGAGGTCATCATCCCCGCGTCGGCACACGGGACGAACTTCGCGACGGCTGCGATGGCGGGCTACGACGTCGTCGAACTCCCGGCGAACGAGAACGGGCGCGTCGACGTCGAGGCGCTCGAAGCGGCCGTGAGCGATGACACCGCCGCGTTGATGCTCACGAACCCGAATACGGTCGGGCTGTTCGAGCGCGACATCTCGGAGATCGCCGACATCGTCCACGACGCCGGCGGCCTCCTCTACTACGACGGCGCGAACCTCAACGCGCTGCTCGGTCGGGCTCGACCGGGAGACATGGGGTTCGACGTCATGCACTACAACGTCCACAAGACGTTCGCGACGCCTCACGGTGGTGGTGGTCCGGGGGCTGGCCCGGTCGGCGTCACCGAGGAGCTCTCGGCGTTCCTCCCGGCGCCGTGCGTCCGCGAGGTGAACGGCGGCGATATCGGCTACGAGCCGTTCGAGCCCGAACGATCCATCGGAAAGGTACACGGGTTCACCGGGAACTGGCTCGTCCTGATCAAGACGTACGCGTACATCGCGCGGCTCGGCGATGAGGGGCTCGCGGACGCGTCCGCGAAGGCCGTCCTCAACGCGAACTACCTCGCCGAACGCATCGATCTCGACGTGCCGTACGGGCCGTTCCACCACGAGTTCGCCGCGACGTCCGGCGACCGGGACGCCGCCGACGTCGCGAAGCGAATGCTCGATTTCGGCGTCCACCCGCCGACGACGAAGTGGCCACAGATGGTTCCGGAAGCGATGCTCACCGAACCGACCGAGATCGAGAACAGGTCGTCGCTCGACGACCTCGCCGACGCGTTCAACGCGGCGTACGGCGACACGGACGAGGCGCTGGAGTCCGCGCCGAACCGGACGACAGCGAAACGGATCGATCAGGCGGCGGCCGCACGGAACCCGCGGCTCTCCTGGCAGGCGCTCGACGACGAGAAGACCGAGTAGCGTCGGACGGTCGTCCCTTTTCGACCGATCGACGATATCGGGATGTCGGATGCCGTTCCGTATGTTCCCTCTTCACACGGGACGGGACGTCTCGCATCGCTTTTCACCGCCCGTCTCCCAGCGAGGATAATGAGTTATCGGATCGGCCTCGTCGGCAAGCCCTCCGTGGGGAAGTCGACGTTTTTCAATGCTGCGACGATGAACGACGTGCCCGAGGGCGCGTACCCGTTCACCACGATCGACCCGACCGTCGGCGAGGCGTACGTCCGCGTCGACTGTGCCGCCCCGGAGTTCGACGAGACGTGCACGCCGAGCGTCGGCGTCTGCGAGGAGGGAACGCGGTTCGTCCCCGTCAAACTCGTCGACGTCGCCGGGCTCGTTCCGGGCGCACACGAGGGTCGCGGGCTCGGGAACCAGTTTCTCACCGACCTCAACGAGACCGACGTCCTGATCCACGTCGTCGACTTCTCCGGGAAGACGGACCTCGAGGGCGAGGCGACGACCGGCCACGATCCGCGCGAGGACATCGACTTCCTCGAGGAGGAGCTCGACGAGTGGTACCTCGACGTCCTCGAGAAGGGCATCGAGAAGTTCGAGACCCGGTATCACGGCTCCGACGCCGCGATCGAAGCGGAGCTCGCCGAGCAGATGTCGGCGTTCGGCATCACCAAAGACGAGATGAAACAGGTCGTCCTCGCGGAGGGGCTGGATCTCGATCCGGAGACGTGGGACGACGAGGACCGGGCCGAACTGGCTCGCGAGATCCGCAAGCGAACGAAGCCGATGGTCGTCGCCGCCAACAAGATGGACACGCCGGAGGCGCAGGCGAACTGGGCGGAGATCACCGCGGACACGGAGTACGAACACCTCTCGTTCGTGCCCGCGAGCGCGCACGCGGAGAAGGCGCTGAAAAACGCCGACGAGGCTGGCGTCGTCGAATACACGGCGGGCGACGCGTCGTTCGACGTCGTCGGCGACGTCTCCGACGAACAGGCGGCCGGGCTCGACGCGATCGCGTCGTTCGTCGACGAGTACGACGGAACCGGCGTCCAGCGAGCGCTGGAGGCGGCGGTGTTCGACGTGCTCGGCTGTATCGCGGTGTTTCCCGGATCGGCGAACGGGTCGAAAGACGAGAAGGGCGTGTTCCGCGACTGCTTCATCCTCCCGGAGGGGTCGACGACCGAGGACTTCGCGTTCCACATTCACTCGGACATCGGCGAGGGGCTCCTGCACGGTACGGACTGCCGGAGCGGCCGACAAGTGTCGAAGGGCCACCAGCTCACACACCGCGACGTGATCGAGTTAGTCTCGACGAAACAGCTCACGGCGTGAGACACAAAGCGGCATCGCGAAACGACCGGCACACTGGGCGCTGAGCGAGGCGAGCGTCGTCGTCCGACGGCCCGATTTCGCCGCCCGTCATCGTCCTCACGAACCGTCGGTCGGCCTCTCGTACGCTCCCGACCGCGTCAGTCGTCGGCGGTCGTTGCCCCGTCATCGACGCCGCTGTCCGTGTCCAGGTCGTCGGCGACGGCGTCGATGCGCTCGCTCGGGATCGTGCCGTCTTCCCGAAGGTCGCGGGCGTCGTAGTACTCCTGGATCGCCGCGTCGAGGTCCGGGATCTCGTACGGGAGTCCGTCATCGTCGACGTCTTTCCCGCGTCGGTTGTTGAAGTGACGTTCGCGTTCGACCGTTTTCGCACCGATCGAGAGGAGTTCCTCGTACGGGCGATCGAGCAGCGTCGCGAGCCGGTCGTCGGTGACGTAGTCGCCCGCGAACGCACAGACGATCGCGGAGTCGCGGACGGCGTTGCGGTTCTCCAACTCGACGAGCGTCTCGGACTTCCCGAGCGTCCCCTCGGGGTCGAGGTCGCCGGCGTACTCCGGCGAGAGCATCCCCGCGTACATGTGGTCCCCGCCGCGGTTCGCGACCGCGTACGAGAGCCCCTGTCCGTGCAACACTCGACCGTCGTGGGCCGCGAACTCCATCCCCTTGACCGTGTAGTCGTCGACGCCCAGCTCCTGGTGTGCACGGTGGACTCCCTCCGCGAGCAGGTCCGCCAGCCCGTCACCGTCCTCGCGGTACGCGATCCGCTCGGTCACCTCCCGGGCCAGTTCGGCGTTCCCGAACTCGTCCTCGCTTTTGAGGTAGGCGGCGACGGTGACGCCCGCGGAGATGGTGTCCATCCCGAGTTCATCACACAGCTGGTTCGCGCGCATGACGTCGACGATGTCGCCGACGCCCTGACTGGAGCCGAACGCGTATACCGTCTCGAACTCCGGTCCCTCGGTCTCGACGCCCGTTTCCTCGTCGCGGGTCGGGAGCTTGCAGGCGTACGCACACTGCGAACAGGCCTCCGTTTTGTACTTCTTCGCTTCGACGGCGTCACCGCCGATCGCTGCCGCGCTCTCGAAGGAGTACTCCTCGAAGTACCGCGTCGGCAGCGAGAAGTTCTCGTTGATGAACTCCGTCCCGCCGGTCGTTCCCTGCCGTTTCATTCGGTCATCGGCGGTCGCCGCCTCGCGGTGAACGTCCATCGCCGGCGGGTCCGGGACCTCGATCCGCGGGTGTGCGTCTCCCTCGAAGGTGACGGCCTTGACGTTCTTCGCGCCGAGTACCGCACCGAGTCCGCCGCGCCCGAACGCGCGTGAGTCGAACGTCATCACGGAGGCGTACCGCACGAGGTTCTCGCCCGCTGGACCGATCGCGATGCAGTGTTCCGGGCCGAGGTCTCGAGTCTCCGAAACGTGCTCGGACACCTCGGGGACCGTCGATCCTGCCAGCTCCGGAACGGCCTCGAACTCGACGGCGTCGTCCGTGACGTGTGCGATCAGGAGCTCGTCGCTCGCGCCGACGACCTCCAGCGTCGAGATACCCGTCCCCGCGAATTCACGGGAGAGATACCCGCCGGCGTTCGTCGAGACGAGTCCGTCGGTGAGCGGTGAGAGCCCGGTCATGGACATCCGGCCGGTGAAGGAGGTCGTGGATAGCTGGAACGGACCGGTTGCGAGATACGCACGGTTCTCCGGCCCGAACGGGTCGGCGTCGAACGGTATCCGATCGTGTGCGAGCGCGGTTGCGACGCCACGTCCGCCGACGTATCGTTCGAGCAGTTCGTCGATGTCGGTTCGCGTCGCCGTTCGATCGGAGACGTCGAGCGTGAGGAGCGGCCCCTCGGCGTGAAGCATGGTCGTGGTTGCGAGCGGAGCATCATAGCTCTGGCCTCGGGCGGCGAGCGAGCGGGATCGGTGCACTCGCTACGATTTCCCGGCGTACGCTCGCGCGGACGCCACGAGTCGATCGAACGCGCCGCTCGCGGCGTGGCGGTGCGCGTACGTCCCGACGGTTCCGTGCTCGCGAAGTCCGTCGTGGTCGCCGTCGATCCCGTCACCGCGCTCGACGGCGAACGCGAACCGTGCGTCCGAATCGACGTCGACCGCCCCGTCGGTCGCGGAGTGGACGGAGCCGAGCGCGTGGCTCGAGTAGTGGAACTCGTGACCGCGGTGTTTCTCGCCGGCTGTCGCGGTCGTCCCGTCGTCGAGCGCGCGGAGTTCGACGTGATCGAGCGCTTGATACCGGTCGTGCATTTCGACGTCGCCCGGAAGGACCCCGGCCATGTCGTAGGTCGTTCCACCCGTCGTCGTGAGCGACTGCGACAGCGCCATCAGCCCGCCACACTCCCCGAGGACGGGCAGCCCGTCCGCGGCTCGGTCGGCGAGCGTCGAGAGCGCGGGCGACGCCGAGAGCGCCTCGGCGTGGTTTTCGGGGTAGCCGCCGGGGAGGTACACCGCGTCACAGTCGGGGAGGTCGTCGCCGGCGACCGGGGCGAAGGTGACGACGGTCGCGAGATCGCGGAGTCGCGTGCGGGTGGCGGGATAGACGAAGCGGAACGCGTCGTCGAGGGCGACAGCGACGGTCGGCTCCCGGTCGTCGCTCGAGGCGGTTCCGGCCACGTTCGTCGTCTTGGCGGATCTCGACGGCGTGCCCGTCTCGGCGGATCTCGGCGGCGTGCACTCCCGTGCGACCCGTCCGATCGCCTCCCCGTCGACGTGCGCCGCGGCCGCGGCGATCGCTTCGTCGGGTATCGGAGCCTCGTCACCCATGTGTAAGCCGAGGTGTCGATCGGGGATCTCCAGATCCGAGAGCGGTGGGACGCGACCGAGCCACTCGATCCCGTTCGGGAGCGATTCGCGGATACCCGCCTCGTGACGACCACCGTGTGCGCGGGACGCGACGATGCCGACGACGTCGACGGTAGGGCGCTCCACGGCACGCGTGACGTCCGTCGGGAGGTCGATGTGGGTCGCGTACTCGCGGAACCCGAGCGCGGTCGCACCGACGCTCTCCATCCCGGCACTCGCGTCGACGACGAGCACCACGGGGAGACCCAGCGCCGCCGCGGTGGCGGCAGTCGAGGTTACGGACCCGTCGTACAGCCCCATCATACCCTCCACGACGGCGAGTCGGTCGCGGCGATCGGTGCCGACGCGTCCGTTCCGTTCGGAACCGTCGTCGGCAGCGCGCCGGAGGTTGCGCCGGATCCCGTCGACGCCCTGCATCCACGTATCGAGCGTTCGAGACGGACGACCGAGAGCGGCCGCGTGATGGCTCGGATCGATGTAGTCGGGACCCGCCTTCGCGGGGACGGGTTCGTAGCCGGTCTCGAACACGGCGCGTGCGATCGCGAGGGTCGTAACCGTCTTCCCCACCCCGGACGCGGTTCCCCCGACGACGATTCCGTTCATCGCTCCGATACCGCGGGTCGGTTCCGACGTCGTCGTTGCATGGACTCTGGTTCCGAACGGGTACGGATAAACCGTCGTATCGCTCGCCGGCTGCGAGGGAGCGATCGTCCCTCGACGGAAGGCTGTGGTCGTAACGCGTCCGACACGAAGCGTCCGACACGAAGCGTCCGATACGGGATGTGACGGTACTCGATCCGACGCGGAGCGTTTCGGAGTCTCGATCGGAGAAAAAGTACGAGAGGAGGTTATAAACTCTGTCGTAGATTCTAAATGAATTATAAACGATCACGAAGAGTCGGTGAACGGTTCTCAATCGACGTTATTGGACGTTAATCGGGGTGAATACGTCGCAACGCTCTCTCCCTTATATGATGTCGGCGTTCCGTGTCGAGAGCGAGGCAGGTGACCTCGATGTCCAACGAAACGTCCCACTCGGTCCCACGCACGACACGCACGATGAAACGAACGACGACGCGGATCGGTAGAACGACGATGCGGATCGGTACGGTGCTCTCCGACCGGTTCCGTCGCCTGACCGTCGTCGGGGTTCGCGCTCTCGCCTTCTGGGCTGCGGTGTTGCTCCCGATCGCGTACGTGCCCGCGCTGTACGGCCTCGCGTGGTTCGACGGTTCGTGGAGCTTCCTCGCTCTGCTCGCGGTTCACATCGCGTGTGTCGTGGTCGGCCACGAACACAACCATCCCTCCGAAGGCGACGGCACACACGGCGGTGTCCGCGCATGAGTACAACGACGAATTCCACGGAAGCGTCGCGAAGTGCCTCCGAAAGCGAAAGCACCGCCTCGAAAGCCGAGCGGTTGGCGTCGTTCCTCCGCTCCGAGGCGTCCGACGGCGAGACGTACTTCAAAGCGAAGTTCATCGCGGACGACGTCGACCTCTCGCCGAAGGAGATCGGCGCGCTGATCGTTCGACTTCAGGGCTCGGTTCAGGACCTCGAGATCGAGAAGTGGTCCTACACCGGCGCGACGACGTGGCGGGTGACCAGCCAGTAGCGACGACACGCGAGTGGCGACACGCGAGCGACAATGCGTGATCCGTGTGGGTAGTTAACAAAGAATTATCCTGACGGATTTACAACGATCGTATATGGCAGTTGACGACCCGCCACGACGAGACGTATCGGCGGCGGCTCTTGGCCACGGACGCACTGACGTGCCGGAACACGACGATCTCGCCGACGATCTACGGGAGCGAGTCGATGGCGATGTCGACTTCGACGAGTACGCCCAGGTGTTGTACGCGACCGACGGAAGCATCTACGGAGCACGCCCGGCCGGCGTCGTGACGCCCGAGTCAGTCGACGACGTTCGGGCGACGGTCGACGTCGCGGCCGACCACGGAGTTCCGGTGCTTCCGCGCGGTGCCGGATCGTCGCTTGCGGGACAGACCGTCGGCCCGGGCTGTGTCGTGCTCGACTTCAGCGTTCATATGGACGATATCGTCGACGTCGATCCCGACGGTCGTCGAGCGACCGTTCAGCCGGGGGTGGTTCAGGACCGACTCGACGATCGGCTCGCGGAGTACGGGCTCAAGTTCGCACCGGATCCGGCCTCGTCGGGACGTGCGACGATCGGCGGCGGGATCGGGAACAACTCGACCGGCGCTCACTCGGTTCGATACGGCATCACGGACGCGTACACGGAGGAACTTCGCGTGGTGCTCGCGGACGGGTCGCTGATCCATACGCGAGAGATCCTCCTCGACTCTCCCGAGTACGACCGAATCGTCGAGGGAGACGATCGGGAGGCCACGATCTATCGGACGGTCCGCGGACTCGTCGAGGAACACGAGACGGAGATCGAACGGCGGTATCCCGAGCTGAAGCGATGCGTGTCCGGGTATAACCTCCACAAGGTGATCTACGAGAACGACGACGGTGACCGCGCGATCAA
Source organism: Halorubrum rarum (assembly GCF_048380895.1). Taxonomy (NCBI): domain Archaea; kingdom Methanobacteriati; phylum Methanobacteriota; class Halobacteria; order Halobacteriales; family Haloferacaceae; genus Halorubrum; species Halorubrum rarum. The sequence continues at coordinate 109,298 of NZ_JBLWMN010000010.1, forward strand.
CCTCTCGAAGCTGTTCGTCGGTGCCGAAGGAACGCTCGGCGTGATCGTCGAAGCCGAGGTGTCGCTCGTGACGAAGCCGGCGTCGACCGCGCTTGCCGTCTACTGTTTCGACGACCTCATTGCTGCCATGCGGGCGGTCCCAGTAGCACTGGATCTCCCGGTCTCAGCCGTCGAGTTGATGGACGAAGAGGTGTTCTCGCTCGCCGCCGACTCGGAGGAGTTCGCCCAGTACGCCGAGCCGATCCCGGACGGGACCGCCGCCGCGCTGATGTTGGAGTGGGACTCGGAGCTCGTCGACGAGTTCGAGGCGGCCGTCGCGGCGGCGACCGACCTGTTCGTCGACGACACGAGTTCCGAGGGAGACGCGTTCCACGTGTTAGAGGGGTACACTGACGAGGCACAGCGTGACCTCTGGAAGCTCCGAAAGGCGGCCATTCCGCTGTTGATGTCGATGGAGGGTGACGCGAAGCCGTACCCGTTCATCGAGGACGCCTCGGTGCCGCCCTCGGAGTTGGCCGAGTACGTGAGCGAGTTTCAGGACGTGTTGGCCGACCACGGGACCTCGGCCGCGTACTTCGCGCACGCGGGGTCCGGTACCCTCCACATTCGACCGATCCTCTCGCTCAAAGACGCCGACGGGATCGAAACGATGCACTCGATCGCCGACGACGTGACGGATCTCGTCGTCGAACATCACGGTGCGTTCTCCGGCGAACACGGCGACGGCCTGGCACGTACCGAGTTCAACCCGAAGATGTACGGCGAGCATCTGTGGAGCGCGTTCCAGGAGGTCAAATCCGTCTTCGACCCCGAGTGGCGAATGAATCCGGGGAAGGTAGTGTACGTCGACGAGGACACCGCGACGGAGCGCGAGTACCCGGAGACGGCCGCCGAGACCGATATGCGCGAGCATCTCCGGTACGGGGCGTCGTACCAGTCCATCGAACCGGCGACCACGCTCGACTTCTCGGCGGAGGGCGGGTTCTCACACCTCGTCGAACTGTGTAACGGCTGCGGGACGTGCCGACAGACCGACTCCGGGACGATGTGCCCGACCTATCGCGCGTCGAGAGAGGAGATCCAGACGACCCGCGGGCGGGCGAACATGCTCCGTGCGGCGATAAGCGGCGAGCTCGACGCCGAGGAGATCCACACCGATCGGTTTCACGGGGAGGTTCTCGACCTCTGTCTCGGATGCAAAGGGTGTCAGAGCGACTGTCCGACCGGCGTCGACCTCGCGAAGCTGAAAGCGGAAGTCAAACACGACCATCACCAGCGGGACGGGTCGTCGATCCGCGAGCGACTGTTCCGGGACATCGACCGCTATGCTGCACTCGGGAGTACGCTCGCACCGCTTTCGAACGCCGCAACGGCGGCCCCCGGGACGCGGACGCTCATGGAGAAACTGGTGGGAATCGCTCGAGAGCGGACGCTGCCGACGTTCCGCCGTGAGACGCTGGTCGACTGGTTCGACGGGCGGGGCGGGACGACGGTCGCTCCCGAGGATGCGGACACGTCGGTCGTGCTGTTTCCGGACACGTACACGAACTACAGCAACCCGGCGGCGGGGAAAGCTTCGGTGCGCGTGCTGGAGGCGGCAGACGTCCACGTCGACGTTCCAGGCTCGCTCGCGGCGTCCGGACGAGCGGCGTTCTCGATGGGGTTTCTCGACACTGCTCGCGACCGTGCGGCGAGGAACGTCGACGCGCTGATCGATCGAGTCGACGACGGCTGGTCCGTACTGTTCGTCGAGCCCTCGGACGCCGTGATGTTTCAGGACGAGTACCTCGATCTGTTGGACGGAAACGACGTTCAAACCGTCGCAAACGCGTCGTACGGCGTCTTCGAGTATCTCGATGTGACGCGGACCGACGAACGGCTCGATATCGACGCCGACGTTGCGGCCGAATCGCTGGCGTATCACGGCCACTGTAACCAGAAGGCGGTTGGAACGGATCACCATACGGTCGGTGTACTGCGTCGAGCCGGCTTCGAGGTCGACCCGATCGACTCCGGATGCTGCGGGATGGCCGGCTCGTTCGGCTACGAGACGGAACACTACTCGATGAGCACAGCGATCGGTCGAATCCTCTTCGATCAGATCGATGCGAGCGATGGCGACCGCGTCGTCGCTCCAGGTGCGTCCTGTCGCTCCCAACTGTCCGAGCGGCCGGGACACGATCAGCCACCACATCCCGTCGAGGAACTCGCACGGGCAGTCGTCGATCCGAGTTGAGTGCGTCGCGGCTCCTGACGGTGCCAAATGATTCCTCTCCGAGTGCTTCGACTTGTGACCGTTGTGAGTTCGAGAGTCTGAGCGTCCGAGTGAGTTCGAGAGCGACGTGGAGGATCACAGTATGTGGAGGGACACACCACGTTTCCGGTGAAACGGGGGTTGGGGATGGTGTGGGTGGAGGGTTTCATGCCGGTATCGCTTTCGTATCGCTTTACCTTCGTCGTTGACTCCGATGTTTCGTGATCACGATCCCAGGACGATTAAGAAACTAATAAATAGTTGTTTTTCGTATCGACCACTAAACTAGCTGCAGACACATGTATATCGTCTGCAGAGTAGGATTTCACCGGAAATCCGGTGCGCACCGGATCTGGACTATTCACTTAGCAGCCCGATCAGACGTGCAGTCGCCGTTTCTCGATATCGCTATTAGTGTTTCAAGCGCTCCCCTGAATTCACCTCTTCATTGTTCTCACTTTATGTGGCCCTCCCTTCCCGTTGATCGTACCACACCGGGTTTCCGGTGAACTCCCGGTCGACAGTTCATCTCAAATAGCTATTTTTGCCTTAGTAGAGCCATCTCCATTCACGTTCCACCTACCTCCCACTCCATCCCACCTACCTCCCACTCCATCCCACCTACCTCCCACTCCATCCCACCTACCTCCCACTCCATCCCACCTACCTCCCACTCCATCCCACCTACCTCCCACTCCATCCCACCTACACCCCCACCCCACCTACACCCCACCTACACCCGTTTCACCGGAAACACGGTGTGTGTCTCAACACACCGAAAGCAGAACTCATTTCACCGGAAACACGGTGTCTCCCCTATGGACGCAGCGGACGACCTCTTTACCAGAGAGGATCCAATATTCGCAAACAAGGAACTCCTCGAGATCAGTCATCTCCCTGGAGAAGGACGGATCGTCGGCCGTGACGACGAGATATCCGACCTCGCCACGGCGGTGAATCCCGCGATCTTCGGACAGAGTCCGAGCAACGTGCTGATCTACGGGAAGACCGGGACGGGAAAGTCTCTCTGTGCCAAGTACGTCTCCCAACGACTCGTCAATACGGCCGGCGAGGAGGGCGTCAATGCGACGTTCGCCTACGTCGACTGCGCACAGGACACGACGGAGACACAGGCCGTCCAGACGATCGCCGAAGGCGTCAACGACCCCGATGCGACCGGGATCAACGTCCCTGATAAGGGACTGTCGACGTCGACGTACTACAAGCGACTCTGGCGGATCCTCGATCAACGGTACGATGTCGTCTTGATCATCCTCGACGAGATCGATAAACTCGACGACGACGCGATCCTCATGCAGCTCTCCCGTGCGGGCGAAGCCGGCAAGATCACCGACTGCAAGCTCGGCGTGGTCGGCATCAGCAACAAGATCCAGTACAAAGATCGGATGGACGAACGCGTCAAATCGAGCCTGTGTGAACGAGAGTTCGTCTTCCCGCCGTACGACGCGAACCAGCTCAGAGTGATCATGCAGGCCCGGTCCGACGCGTTCCACGACGACGTTCTCGAACCGTCCACGATCCCGCGCGCGGCCGCACTCGCCGCACGCGAACACGGGGACGCACGGAAGGCGATCGACATTCTTCGGTACGCCGGCGAGATCGCACAGGCGAACGGCGAACCGACGGTTCGTGAGGAGTTCGTCACACAGGCACGCGAGCGAGCGGAAACCGATCGGTTCCGAGAGCTCATTCGCGGGTCGACGCCCCACTCCCGATACGTCCTTCAAGCGCTCGCGCTTCTGTCGCTATCCAACGGGCGTCAAGACGGATTCAGAACGAGCCGTGTGTACGAGATCTACGAGAACATCTGTCGTCAGGAGGGCTCCGACAGCCTCTCGCTACGGCGCGTCCGTGACCTACTCAAGGAACACGCGTTCCTGGACATCATCGAACAGTCGAAACACAGCGGTGGGAGTGCCGAGGGGAGCTACACGAAACACCAACTGCTGGAGGACCCGGAAGTCGTAAAGGAAGTACTGACAGAGGACTCCGAGAGCTCCTAACACGACCTCACAACGCAGGTCGAAACGCTCCCGAGACGATCGAGAAGCCTCGATATGCCTCGAGATGCTTCCGGAAGCAACGAAGTTCTGAACGCACCGACTCGGATCGATACAGTGTGTCGATACTCGTGCGAGGACGCACGTTTGAGACGTCTAGGCGTACTCCTGCGACGTTTGAGTTCGCTATCCCAACAGGCCGAGACCCTCGATCCGCTCGACGATCTCCTCGACCGCTTCCTCGGCGTCGTCGGTACGCTTCCCGCCCGTGATGACGATCTTCCCGCTGCCGAACAGCAGGATGACGACCTCCGGTTCGTCCATCCGATAGACGAGTCCCGGGAACTGCTCCGGTTCGTACTCGACGTCCTCCAACCCAAGCCCGATCGCGAGCGCGTTCAGGTTGAGGTTGTGTCCGAGGTCGGCGCTGGAGACGATGTTCTGGACCGTGATCTCCGGGTCCTCCTCGACGGGAATGCTCAATCCACGGAGTTTCTCGAAGATTATTCCGAGCGCCTCGTGGACGTCGTCGATGCTTTTTGCACCCGTACAGACGATTTTCCCCGAGCGGAAAATAAGCGCAGCCGCTTTCGGCTCCTGGGTACGGTACACGAGTCCGGGGAAGTTGTCCGGGTTGAAGTCGGCTCCCGGGAGGTCCTCCGCGAGTGCTTCCAAGTCGAGTTCCTGACCGATGCCCGTCGATGCAACGACGTTCTGTATCTCGATCGAGTCTGCAGGGTTCGTCATCGTTCGCCTTTATATGTGTACCCCTCCCTTATAAACGCCCGTGTTATAAACTACCGTCAAACGAGACACGGTGACTCGACAGCGATCTGGCCGACGATTCGGTAGATCTCTACCCCGTTTCCATCGCCTCTCCGTGAGTTCGTCGTCGGAACGGACTGTGCGGGTCGCCTCGGAACGCGATCGATCCAGTACCCATACACGACCACTTCCCGTCTCACAGACCCTCGTCCCCGTGTGAACGTGTACCCATGAAACCGCATGACGAAGCGCCCCTCCTTCGACGGGGTTAAATACAACCCGGCCATCCGGATGAATGCGAAGGACGCCCCGGCGACGGGGGGTCACGGCCGGCCGCTCTGCGGCCGGTCGACGCGTTCCGACGCCCTTATCAGTACCAGGGCACTCGGGTCAAACGCGACAGAACGCACCCGCGAACGCGGCTCGTTCAACTCGAGCCGCATTCGCTGGATCCGACCGCACTCCGACGGGCTTATACTCGCTCGGAAACAATGGTCAGATCCGCAAAGATGAGGATCACGCCCCCTGCGCCCCGGCGTAAGCGGTGATCTGATGTGAGCCTTGGTAGTTCGGTGTCATCCGGGTCGCTGGATGCACTGGACACCAATATTGGACCATGCAATGGTGTTTTGACACGTCATCGTGTCAAAACCCGCCAACCCCCTCCGCGCCGGGAACCAGGCTCGGAGGTATTCATTCCGGTTGATCCTGCCGGAGGCCATTGCTATTGGGATCCGACTTAGCCATGCTAGTTGTACGAGTTCAGACTCGTAGCAAATAGCTCAGTAACACGTGGCCAAACT
>NZ_JBLWMN010000011.1:0-104083 GCF_048380895.1 Halorubrum rarum
TAAATAGTAACGACTGGGTCGTGGAATATCCAGCAGTGCCATCGAACGTGGGTAGTGGCAGAGTTGTCGGCTGTATCCCCGCCCTGAAGGGCGGGGTTTTAGCCTTGAAACTTCCATAAACTGTGCGACTCGGGTTGGTTTCATTCCGGATTTCTCGACGATCAGGTCCTGATAGTTCTCGATCTCGTCATGGACGAAGGCAGGTGTCAGCAGGTCGGGTTCGAGCGTGACGATGAGCTCCCGCGTTTTTGAATCAGCGATCAGTGCAGAGATGACGACGTTGGCGTCGATGACCAGCTTCATTCGTCGTGTCTACGCTGATTCCTCGTCAACGCGCTTGCGTCCGCCCTTGTTGATTTTGTCAGCGATGTCCTGCACATCGCTCTCGGTGAGTTCGCTTTCGCTGGTGAGTTCGTCCATCACTTCCAGTGTCTCAATCTTCTCTTGGATAGCCTGCCGGGTGACCTCACTCCAGTTGATTTCTGGGTGGTTTTCCATTCGCTCTTTGAGGTCGTCATCCACATTGACGGTGATACTAGGCATACAGGAGTCTATGTATACACAGGTTACTGTGTCTTTCGGTGTATCTCAGATCCCCCGAATTCGGACGCCTCACGCCTCAAAGGTCGATTCGTTCGACAGTCGAACCGGAGCCTGCAGCGCCCATATTTTCGCGGGGTGTAATCTCCTGGTAGCGGCGGGTCGATTGCTGAATCGAATACAGCGCTATTGCTTTCGTTCGATGGTCGAATGAGGGTGTGGTTTTCACAGGGATTCGCGTACATCCGAACTATTCGCAACGGGGAAAATCAATCACCGATTGAAGCGCTGGTAACTTACTCGTCTTCGAGGGCGTCGTAGACGTCCCGGTTCGCCTCCCGGTCCTGTGCCGCGACCCGCCGAACGAGTTCCCGACGAATGTCTTCCATCACTTCGTCGAGCTGATGGGTTGTTCCCGTCCCTTCCTCGGTAGCCATATTCGAATGCACGCTTCCAATGCGGTTAATCGTTCGGGTCCGCCGAATCGCCGGTCAACTGGTCTATTCCGTACTGAACGAGCTCGTTTCGCCACTCCTCAATCTCGCCTGCCAGATCCAGATCTTCGGTGTGGGATCGAAGATACTCGACGGCTTCTTCCTCATCGACGGCCGCTTCGTCTGTACCGAACTGTTTCAGGATTATCCTGATCTCGTCGTCGTATTCGAATCGATAGCCGTTGAGGAAGTAGAAGACAACCGACGTATTGAGTGCGGTACGTTTGTTCGCATCGACGAAGGAATGATTGGCGACGAGGAGCCGGAGGAGGTGATACGCCTTCTCATGGATGGTTTCCGGTGCCGTATCGAAGCTTCCCTCTTCGATGTAGTTCAGCGCGAACTCGACGTCACCGCGGTTCTGGACACCTGCGGGCGTATCGGGGTATTCCGAAACGATGTCGTCGTGGATGGCGATAACATCCTCGACGGACGGGCACCAAAACGAGTCAGCCATTCAGTCCAACCTCAATGCCGGACGAGTGTAGCTTTTACTATGGACCAGACGGGGGAACAAAGTCAGAATGGTCCGTTTTCAGACCCTCGAATTCAGCCGTCTCATGCCTGAAAGGTCGATTCGTTCGATACTCGAATAGGAGCCTGCAGCGCCCATAGATTTCTGGGGAGATAATCGATCAACAGCGCCGGGGTCGATGGTCGAACAGCTCCCCTTCATTGCTTTCGTTCAATGATCAAACGAGAGTCTGCACGCGCATTCGTCTAGAACTGAAAGAAGATACTCGATACAAGAACTCTCATCTCCTTCAGTCTCGATTTAACAGTGCTGTCACTCCTCAAATTCTATCCCAAACTGTTCCAGTATTGTAATCGCGATTCCACCAATAAAAAGGGCTATAACCGTTGCCAGCGCCATTTCTCCAACTGTTGTCCAGGGTTCACCGAACAGGAGGGCGACAAGGAACCACCCAACTGTTCCAACTGCACCAGCCATCACTCCGAAGAGAGCCATTATCAGCACAAGTCCTGTAAACGGAACGATGAGAATCCACAGGAGCACGTAGAGAAGGGGTAAGATATACGTCTTCTTTCCGGCGGACCAGAGGTACGATCCCAAGGTGGCGGTTGACAGCGGCGGCGGCATGACTGAAACTGAAACCGATTGGTTATTATTCTCGTCGGAAAACGAGACGTTCTTGTCAGTCACTTCCCCGTCGCCTCCTGTGACCGTTACGGTTGCATCGTTTACGTCCTCGGAGAAAATGAACTCCCTGTCGGCCGATCCATTTCGGTTCACCTCTTCGGTGACCGCACTGTAGGGATTCGTATGCTCGGACGGCCGTTCCGGCTTGACAGTAATCTCGGGTTCGAACGGTGAGAGCCAGCCGAGTATACCCTTGATGGAAGTTTCGATCGCCAGTCGTCGATTGTTGTATAACCCGTTTTCCGGGACGCGACCGCGCAACAGGAGTAACCTATTCAACTCCTCTATTGCTTGCTTCTCTTTCTCTACCGGGTGGAGGTCTTGGTCCGTGCTAAACTGCCGAGCGATCGATGGATCTGTTTCGTAGACCACCGGTGACTGGGCGGCGTAGTAGTTCTCTGTTACCTCTGTCTCCTCAGCAAGTTTCTTGAAGTCAACATCCACCCCGATCTCTTCTTCGAACGTCTCCTCGAAGGTTCCGTTTCGGTCGCGTCTAATGACCGCGATCTCGCTGACTGCATTCTCGGCGGGATATTTTGGTGCCGTCTTCCAGTTGCCGTTGAGATCGGTAACTGCTGGATGCAAAAGTGCATGACAGTCAACACAGAGGCCGACGAGATTGTTCAGGCTATTGCTGCCACCTTTTAAAAGTGGCTTGATATGATGAACGTGACCCCTCTTTTCCTGTCGGCGGCCACAGCGTCCGCATTCGTTATCCTGCAACCACCAGATCGCCTCTCGCCGCTGTGCCCAGTCCGGTGGGTATTTGCCGTCACCGAAGAACGAGGCCTGCTTTGGATAGCTATCCGGCGGATTGAATCGCTCGTCTGCGCCAAACTTCTCCAGAAGAGCAGATTCCTTCGTTATCTCCTTTTTTATCTGTTCCATATGTCGATCTGATCGCTTCAACTCAAAATCAGACGGTGTCAAAATAACCGTATGTAATTTATACTCTGCTCATTCGTTTATAGAATCAAATCCCTCCCTACTGCACAAACATTTACTATATTGTAATTTGTTACAGTCAGACATGACAGAGTTTGGCGGTTGGGAGTTTTTGATTCAGGCTAAAGTAAATAACGGCCAGATGATACGGCTTCCGGAGCAGGTTCAGCAAACGGTGGCAACGAACCATCTCACGAAGGGACCGTCGATATTCTGGAGTATCGAGAACGAGAACCGGTATATCGTGTTATCAGAATCACCACTTGAGAAGGATTCCTACACGAATATTGGCGTGTATAAGATATACGATATCGATGAGCTTGACGCCGAGGCTGGCCGCATCCGGCCACCGAAAGAAATCTCTTCCGTCTGGGCTGCAGATCCGCGACCCGGAGAGCGCGTCTTCTATCTCACACACAAACAGATGTTACGCGGGAAAAAATCCAGTGCGTATCTGCTTTCCGAATCACAGGTCCTCGATTTGCTACCGAGTAGAAACACCAAAAGCCGGACGGAGGGGATGACTGATTCGTTATTCGGCGTCCCTGGCTTCGACAGCTCCGAATAGCTCTTCTTGATTACGGAAGTGCGAGGAGAACGCCCCGTGCTTTAGCGCGGGGATGAACCCGACAACGCCCTACACCAACGACGCCAACGCTCTGCCCGGATGTTTTACATGAGTGGTCGTTGTACTAGCAATTAACCGAGGCGGCCTGCCCGCCCACGTAATCGGACAATATCGGGATTGCCCGATTCCACGCAGAAAGCATCCCTTTCTGTTGTGGAACTCGGGGTGCAGTCAGCAGAAGTATCTCCGAATCCCATGCCGGGATAGGAGTAACGGCTGGTTGGCGCAGCCAGTAGCCGCCTTTCGAGGCCGCTACAAACCGTAACCATCCCAACCCAGCGGTGCCGTGGGAATCCTCGCGCTTCAGCGCGGGGAGGATGTCAAAGCCAACGTAGTTTTATGAGCAATGCATCCGAAGCTACGACGCACGTTCCGAGCGCTCCGAGCGCTCCGAGCGCATCTACGGCACGTTCAGCTCTGTCTTTCGAACGGCGGCGTTTATGGCCGCGCCCACAAGTACGACGATACTAGCGAAGTACAACCACGTGACGAACAGCAGGGCAGCACCGATCACGCCGTACGCTGCATATTGGCCCGCGTTGGTCGCGTATATCCTGAACCCGATCTGAAGAAACACCCACCCGATGGCGGCGAACGCTGCGCCAGGCAACGCTTCTCGAAGCGTCACTTCGAGCGGCGGGAGTACGTAGTAGATCGGCAAGAACGCGGCCACCAAAACGATGAGCAATACGATGGTTCCAAAGAGGTTGACGAACGGCAACTCCACCGGTAGTACCGAGAGCACGATGCCACTAGCGACGACGAGTGCGATGGCGAGCGCGATTCCGATCACTACGATGAGGGCGTTCCGGATCTGTTCGAGCAGGGACGTTTCTACCGTGTCCATATACACCTCGTCGAACGCCTGATCGATGCCGCGAAAGAGTCGTAGGGAGCTCCACGTGAGGGTGAGAAATCCGACTACGGATGCAGCACCTCGTCCGGCAGTGTTGGCCAATGCCTCTCGTATGAGATCTTGTCCCGACGGCGAAAGCTGCTGGCTGAGCATGTTGACCACTCGATCGGCCATCGCTTCCCCGCCGACGAACGACGCGATCGCGACTGCGAGCAACATGAGCGGAATTATCGAGACGAACGCGTAGTACGCAATTCCCGCCGCCAGATACGTTAGATTTCGATCCTGTATGAGATCAACGACGGGGCGAACGATCGCTGCCGCCGATTGAAGTCGGTCGCGCATCGGTTAGGTGCGTTTGAGCGTTTCGCTCATACTCGATGTCGGTCGCATCAAGGATACGCCCACGGGAGGAAACTGCGGCGGGTTCGCACACGATATTGTGGAGCGTCCATCATAACCGGTCAGGCGACTCACGTACATCCGTTCTCTCATGTACGTACCCAGCCGCTCCCGGTGGTTAGTTATGTGATACGTATCAGTAGTTGAACGGCGAGTAGGCCATCGGTGGGATCCGGGTACAGCCAAATCGGCCGGCACGAGGGAGATCGATCACACGGTGAGTCAGCGTGTGTCGAACACGTCGATCGAACGGCGTACTCGCTCGCTTGGAGATCACTCTCCCTCGTAGGCGTCGAACCAGCCGGTGACGGTCCCCTGGAGCGCCCCAGTCGTGCTCCCGAGATTCAGCATCTGGTAGCCATTCGCCGCTTTCTCGTTGACATCGTCCATCCCGAATCCGAGACCGCCGACGGGAACACCTGCATCGACGGCGCTCGAACGAATGGTCTCGACGGCCGCCTGCACATCCGGATGGTCGATTTCGCCGGGACGGCCGAGCGATACGGAGAGATCGAGCGGGCCGATGAAGACGAATCCCAGTTCCGGAACGTCCAGGATCGCGTCGAGGTTCTCAACGGACGCCTCGGTTTCAATGGTCACGCCGACGATCGTCTCCCGGTCCTCGGTGGCGATGTAGTCGTCGGCGAGCCCCCAGCGTCGGGCCCGGGGCGACGCGAGCCCCCGGTCGCCCGGACTCCCGTCGTAGCTGAATCGAGCGGATTTGACTGCTTTACGGACCTCTGTCGCCGTTTCCACGCGTGGCAGAAAGACGTTCCTGGTCCCGAGATCGAGAGCTTTCCGGACCAGCGTCGGGTCCGTATCGGGGAGTCGGACGAGCAGTTCGAGGTCCGTCCGTTCGGCTGCGCGTAGGAGGTCCTCCATCAGATTTGCGTCCCACGGATCCGGCCCACCGTGTTCGAGATCGATCCAGACGAAATCCACGTCGAGTTCTCCGTAGAGCTCCACGAGTGTGGGACTGTACGTGTTGTCGAGCAGGCCGAGCGCAACGCCTCCGTTCTCCAACGTGGCTGCGAGGTCGTTCGTCGGTGGGTGATGGTCCATGGATGTGTCTTCGGGCGCAGACGGGAAACATCTACCGCGGAGGTAATTGGGACGACAGTTACGGAGAATCAAGGAGAAAGCCCGGTGCTTTAGCGCGGGGATGAATCCGATAATCTCCTTCAATAACCACGACCACCGCTCCGGTCGGATGTTTTAAGTAATCGATTGCGGTACTAATAGTTAGCCGAGGCGGCCTGCCCGCCCACCTAATCGGACAATATCGGGATTCCCCGATTCCACGCAGAAAGCACCCCTTTCTGTTGTGGAACTCGGGGTGCAGTCAGCAAAAGTATCTCCGAATCCCATGCCGGGATAGGAGTAACGGCTGGTTGGCACAGCCAGTAGCCGCCTTCCAAGGCCGCTACAAACCGTAACCATCCCAACCCAGCGGTACAGTGCCGTGGGAATCCTCGCGCTTCAGCGCGGGGAGGATGTCAAGGTTGGTAAGTCAACCACCCCACTGATCGTGTGAGCCAGCAACGAGTATCCGTCCGGATGTAGCGCTCCGTCCGATTACCCGCCGAGCCACCAGCCATAGAGCTGTTCCTGCTCGTCAGTGCTCGAACGCTTCATCGACTGGCCGTAGGTCTTCCCTTTGAGGAGCTGGCGCTCGACCGCGTTTGCGGCGAGTCGAATGGCGTGAGAGGCACCGTATCCCTCCCCATCGGCCGTGAAGTAGCCGCGGTCGGTGGTCAGTCGAATCCGTGCGAGCACCAGCGGCACACCACGACTCCGTTCTTTGTGCTCCTGTAGTTCGATGCTGGCCTTGATCACGCTCATCTCACCGTACTTCGAGGTCATGCTCTCGATCAGCGCGGAGACGGCGTCGTAGTCCATCCCCTCCAGCAGGTCGATCCCGAACACCTGCACGGCGTTCCGGTCGTCACGCTCCCAGGTGAGCGCCTCGATGACGTCCGTTTTCGTGATAATGCCGATCGGATCGGCCGTGTCGTCGGCCGTGACGACGAGCGAGGAGATCTCCTGCTCGAACATCGTCTCGACGACCTCGTCGAGCGGTGCGCTCCGTTCGATCGTCACGACTGCATCGGACAGCAGGTCCCGCACTGGCACGTCGAGCATTCGGTCGGAATCGCCCTCGCGCGCGCCGAACCCACCACGGTTCTGCCCACCACCGCCGCGGCTCCCGAAGTCACTCGATGAACCGCCCTGGCTCTTCGTGCCCCCCCGCGTCGTGAAATCGATGACGTCGTACAGGCTCAACATTCCCACGAGGTCGTCCCCGTCGACGATCGGGAGATGGGCGATCCTGGCTTCTCGAAGCAGATTGAGTGCTTTGCCGACCGTGGTTTCCGATGTCGCACTGATCAACTCCTCCGTGTAGACGTCCTCGACGGTCACCGCGTCGAGGAAGGGACGGACTGCTTCGAGGACGGCATCGCCGGTTACCACACCGACGACACGGTCGTCGTTGAGTACGGGGAGCGTTTTGGCGTCGCTGCCGATCATGAGTCGTGCGACCTCGCGGACGTCCTCGGTGCGCTCGACGGTCGGGACGTGCTGTACTTGTGAGCCGACCTTCGCGGACGGCTGGTTGGACGAGGACGCCAACTGCCGTCGACTCACGACTCCGCGATACTCGTCGCCGTCCGTCACGATGACGGCATCGAGTTCTTGGTTCTCGAACGCCCCGGCAACCTTCGAGAGCGGTGTGCCGATGTCGAACTCGGTGAACTTTGCGGAGAGGATCTCAGTGATGTCCATGCTATCATTCTACATGGTGGGGTGCTGGACGGTTATACTTGTTCCGCCCCTGATCGGTAGCGTCCGGATACGCTGCTTCCATACGAAAACGAACGGTCTCAGCCGCTCGTTTGCCGTTTCTGCGTCGGCGTTCAAAATGAAGCTGAACACTGAACTCCCTCGGATCAGTCTCTGCTGTAACATTTATCTGATTCCGACGAGTATCTAAATGCAGTTCCATGGTACCGACGGACACGAAAAACGGAGGACAGCAACGATGGCATTTGTAACCGAAACAATCGATCGAGAGCACGACTTCGTTCAGCTGCTCACAAAAGAGGCGGTGAAAGCGGGATTGGAATCACCATTACGTGACTCGATTCTCGAAGCCGTCGAAGAAGAGGCGAGCAGTGCCGTCGAGACGGCCAGCGAAGATGACACCTCGGAGACGAAGGAGAAAAGCCGCCTCATCAAAGTGATACAAGGAGGGACCGTCTTCATCGTGATGTTCGTCGTCCTATACGTTATGCTCCGGCGATTGACCAGTGATTAAGCGGACTACTGGATCGAGATCTTCGAGGGGTCCTCAGGTGAGAACCGTGGCAGGTGAGCAGGCGGTGTTCAGATGCGCGAGGGCGTGTTATAGAAGCGTTCGTCTCGTGCCCGTTGGTTTGAGCATGCCGGAAGTCAAGATTCACCCCCCACGCTCACGCACGGGGATTTCTCCGTGGGTCTCCGTGGGTCTCCGTGAGTCTCCGTAAACGAGAAGGGTCCCTCGACGACCGTCTTGGTTCCGCTTCCCGGACCTCGACGGGCAGGAGCTACCGTGCGAGCGGCATGTTGTAGCTCGTCTCCTCCGCCATGACGACGTCCCACGTCCGCTCACACTCGCAGGAGACCTGCTCGAACACGCTCGGGTCCTGTCGGAGGTCGAAATCTTTGATCGCGGTCTGAACCCGGTCGTCACACTCCCCACAGTTGTGCGCACCGCGATCGGAGCCGTGGCCGACCGGGTCGGAGACGACGATGGCGTCGACGTCGGCGGTCTCCGCCAGGACGTGCGCGACCGACCAGAGCCACGGTGGGCGGTAGCCGCCCCGGAAGAACAGCTCATCGACCATCGTGTACCGCTGGACGTTCGTGGGGTTCATCGAGACCGTGTGACAGCCGTCGACGTCAGCACAGCGCCGGATCGAGTCGATCATGTCCCGAACCGCTTCGGGCTCCGAGAGGAACGGCGGCTTCATCAGGAGATACGCCTTTACGCCGACGTCCGCGTCGAACGTCTCGTCCGCGGCGGCGGCCTCGGCGCAGGCGTCCTCGAAGTCCGTGAACTCGAAGTACTTGTTCACGCAGTCGTGTCGGACGCGATCGGTCGCGGTTTCGAGTCCGACCGCCACGTCCGTCGCGATGTCGTGCTCCGCGAACTCCCCGATCTTCTCGCGGTCGACGAAGTCCGGCAGCGATTCGACGACGATCCGGTCGCGGTCCGCGAACGTCTCGGCGATGGCCCGCCGGGTCTCCGCCGGCACCTCGCGCTCGTCGAGGAAGGAGCCCGACGTGTATATCTTGATCAGCTCCGCGGGACCGTCCGCGTTCTCGCGCTCGTGATCGAGACAGACGTCGATCTGGGCCATCAGGGCCTCGTGGCTCACGCTCCCGCCCTCGACGGACTCCGCGACGTAGCCGCACATCGTGCACCCGCCCGCGCGTGCCCAGCGGCAGCCGCCGGTGTTGAGGATGATGGTGAGGGAGTTCACGACGCCGTCGGGCGTGTTGTCCTCGTCGATCCAGACGCGGGTGGGCTCGGTTGGGTCGTACGTCTCGGTCCGCTCCGCGCGGATGTCGCGCATGACCGCGTTGTGGGCGTCCATCCCGCGCCCCTGCTCGTACGCGTCGGGGCTCGGCTCGCTCATTGTCGAGAGGAGTCGACCCGCGCGTAAAGCCGTGTCGTCATCCGAGCGGTCATCCCCGCTTATTCGTCGAGGTCGTCGACCAGCTCGTCCGCGACGCCCGTGTACGCCGCCGGCGTCAACGCCTTCAGCTCCGCGCGAACGTCCTCGTCGACGTCGAGGTCGTCGAACAGCGCGCGGAAGTTGTCGAGCGTCACCCGTTTGCCGCGGGAGAGGTCCTTGACGCGCTCGTAGGCGTCGGTGTCGCCCTCGCGCCGGAGGATCGTCTGGACGGCCTCGCCGATCACCACGGGAGTGTCCGCCAGCTCCTCGCGCATGACGGCCTCGTTGGGAACCACTTTCTCGAGCCCGTCGGTCGCCTTCGAGTAGCCGATCAGGCAGTGCGCCAGCGCCGCGCCGACGTTCCGTTTGACCGTCGAGTCCGACAGGTCGCGCTGGAGCCGAGAGGTCGTGACGTAGTCGCCGAGGAAGACGAGATCCGAGTTCGCCTTCGAGAGGTTTCCCTCGCTGTTCTCGAAGTCGATCGGGTTCACCTTGTGAGGCATCGTCGACGACCCCGTCTCGCCCGCGACCGTACGCTGTCCGAGGTAGCGGTCGGAGACGTAGAGCCACGCGTCGAGGTCCAGATCGAGCAGCACGTTGTTGACGCCGCGCAGCGCGTCGAACAGCGCCGCGAGGTCGTCACACGGGTTCACCTGTGTCGCGATCGGGGTGTGATCGAATCCGAGCCCGCGGACGAACGACGCCGAGAACGCCCGCCAGTCGACGTCGGGATAGGCGGCGACGTGGGCCGCGTAGCTCCCGGACGCGCCCGCGAGCTTCCCGGAGATCCCGGAGACGGCGTCGTCAACGCGACCGAGCGATCGACCGAGTCGGGCGGCGTAGACGGCCATCTCCTTGCCGAACGTCGTCGGCGTGGCGGGCTGTCCGTGCGTCCGTGCGAGCATGGGCGTGTCGCGGTGCTCTCGTGCGAGATCGGTGAGCGCGTTCCGAACCTCTCGGATCGCGGGGACGATGACTTCCGTGACCGCGGGCTTGACGAGCAGGCGGTGCGCGAGGTTGTTGACGTCCTCGCTGGTGAGCCCGAAGTGGATCCACGGGTACAGCGTCTCGGCGTCGTCGATGACGTCCGCCGAGGCGAGATCGTCCAGCCGGACGCGGAGGAAGTACTCGACCGCCTTCACGTCGTGGTTCGTGGCCGCATAGCCCTCCGCCCCCTCTCTCTCGAGCGCCTTTATCAGGCGTGCGTCGTCCGCCGCGAACGACTCGTACACGTCGCGAAGCGCGGCGACCGCGTCGTCGTCGATGGTGATCGGGGTCGCGTCGAGCTCGGCGAGCGCGATCAGATACGCCACTTCGACACGCGTTCGGGCGCGCATGAGCCCGGCCTCGCTCGCGTACGGGGCGAGCGGCGCGGTGCGGCCGGCGTACCGTCCGTCCAGCGGCGAGACGGCCGCGAGCGGATCCGACCGCGGCAGGTCCGGAAACGGGTCGTTCGTCATACCCGCGACTGCCGCCGGAACCCGCAAAAGCGTGTCGATGCTGTAACCACGGAAGTGTACATTCGAGGCGCACCGAGGCGACTTGACCACCCATTATATCCGTGAACGTGGATCCGTTCCCGCTGACGACCGCAATCGATTTAGGCGGTCGCTCGGACGATTCGTGTATGAAGATCGCCGGGCTAGCCAGCAATCGGGGGCGGAACCTGCTACACATCGACGACGTCGCGCCGAGCGGCGCGGAGCTGTCGGTCGTCCTGACGAACCGGGAGGGCGCACCCGTACTCGAGTCCGCGACGGAGCGCCGTATCCCCACCGAGGTCGTCGCTCGCAGGGACGGCGAGTCCCGCGAGCGCCACGAACGCCGGATCCTCGATCGTCTCGCCGACTACGACTTCGATCTCGTCTGTCTGGACGGGTACATGCGCGTGCTGACCGACGAGTTCCTCGAGGGGACGCCGACGACGCTCAACGTCCACCCGTCCCTGCTCCCCTCGTTTCCGGGAGCGGACGCACACGATCAGGTGCTCGATGCGGGCGTTCGGACGACCGGCTGTACCGTCCACGTGGTCACGGAGACGGTCGACGGCGGCCCGATCGTCACCCAGGAGCCCGTGCCCGTCTACGAGGACGACGATGCGTCGACGCTGAAAGCACGCGTGCTCCACGAGGCGGAGTTCACGGCGTATCCGCGGGCGGTTCGCTGGTTCGCCGAGGAACGTGTGTCCGTCGACCGCGATGCGGGGACGGTCGACGTCGAGGGCGACACCGGCGGCGCGTTCCCCCAGCGGCGGCTCGTCTCGGAGGACCGCGCCGCCGAGCTCCGCTACGGCGAGAATCCCCATCAGGACGCCGCGCTGTACGCCGACGACGCCTGCGAGGAGGCGAACGTCGTCGCCGCCGACCGGCTCAATCCCGGCGCGAAGGGGATGGGCTACAACAACTACAACGACGCCGACGCCGCCCTCGACCTCGTCAAGGAGTTCGACGACCCCGCCGTCGCCGTGATCAAACACGCGAACCCGGCCGGCTGTGCGACCGCCGACTCGCTCGCGGACGCGTACGACCGTGCGCTTCGGACGGACGCCAAGTCCGCGTTCGGCGGGATCGTCGCGCTGAATCGGACCTGTGACGCCGACACCGCCGACGCGATCACGGAGTCGTTCAAGGAGGTCGTCGTCGCGCCGGGCTACACCGACAGCGCGCTCGACGTGCTTCGAGAGAAGGAGAACCTTCGCCTGCTCGACGTCGGGCCGCTCGGCGAGGGAGACGCACGACACACGGAACCGCTCACCGAGAAGCCGATCGTGGGCGGTCGTCTCGTCCAGGAGCGGGACCTGCAGTCGCCGAGCGTCGAGGACCTGGAAGTCGTCACCGAGCGCGAGCCGACCGACGCACAGCTCGAGACGATGGTGTTCGCCTGGAAGACGCTCAAACACGTCAAGTCCAACGGCATCGTGTTCGCGACCGGCACGGAGACGGTCGGCGTCGGCATGGGACAGGTGTCCCGCGTCGACGCCGTCACGCTCGCGGCGATGAAAGCCGAGAAGGACGCCGAGGGGAAGTCCGCGGCGGGCGCGGTGATGGCCTCCGACGCGTTCTTCCCGTTCCCGGACGCGGTCGAGGAGGCCGCGACGGCCGGCATCGAGGCGGTGGTCCAGCCCGGCGGCTCCGTCAACGACGAGGACGTGATCGCCGCGGCCGACGAACACGACATGGCGATGGCGTTCACCGGGTCTCGGTGCTTCCGGCACGACTGAGTCCGTTCGTTGGTATATAAACTCGGAGCCGGCAGCAGACGTACTCCACTCACCCACCCCACTCACCCCGATCCGCCGCCCTTTTGGCCGCGCACCGGGTAACGAGGGTAACCGATGGCGACGTACCACATCGAGACGTACGGCTGTACCTCCAACCGGGGTGAGAGCCGGGAGATAGAACGAGCGCTGCGCGACGGCGGTCACCACCCGGCCGACGGGCCCGGTGACGCCGACGTCGCCATCCTCAACACCTGCACGGTCGTCGAGAAGACCGAGCGGAACATGCTCCGTCGGGCGGCGGAACTGGAGGCGGAGACCGCCGATCTCGTCGTCACCGGCTGTATGGCGCTCGCGCAGGGTGAGGAGTTTCGCGAGGCCGGACTCGACGCGGAGGTGCTCCACTGGGACGAGGTGCCGAGCCACGTGCTCAACGGCGAGTGCCCGACCGTCACGCCGGACACGGAGCCGGTTCTCGACGGCGTTGTCGGCATCCTCCCCATCGCGCGCGGCTGCATGAGCAACTGCTCGTACTGCATCACGAAGTTCGCGACCGGTCGCGTCGACTCCCCCTCGATCGAGGAGAACGTCGAGAAGGCGCGGGCGCTCGTTCACGCCGGCGCAAAGGAGGTCCGCGTCACCGGACAGGACACCGGCGTGTACGGCTGGGACACGGGCGATCGAAAGCTCCCCGAGCTGCTCGACCGGATCTGCGACATCGACGGCGAGTTCCGCGTCCGACTCGGCATGGCGAATCCCGGCGGGATCCACGGCATCCACGAGGAGCTGGCCGACGTGTTCGCCCGCAACGAGAAGCTCTACGACTTCATCCACGCGCCGGTCCAATCGGGCAGCGACGACGTCCTCGAGGACATGCGCCGCCAACACCGCGTCGGAAAGTTCCGCGAGGTCGTCGCGGCGTTCGACGACCGGCTGGACCACTGGACGCTGTCGACGGACTTCATCGTCGGGTTTCCGACCGAGACGGATGCGGACCACGAACGGTCCATGGACCTCCTCCGCGAGGTCCGACCGGAGAAGATCAACGTCACCCGCTTCTCGAAGCGACCGGGTACCGACGCCGCCGACATGAAGGGGCTCGGCGGGACGGTGAAAAAGGAGCGCTCGAAGGCGATGTCCGAACTGAAGATGGACGTCGTCGGCGAGGCGTACGAGTCGATGGTCGGCGAGGAGCGCGAGGTGCTCGTCGTCGAGGAGGGGACCGGCGAGTCGGTGAAATGTCGCGATCCGGCGTACCGTCAGGTGATAGTGCAGGAAGCCGACGACCACGGGGTCGAAGTCGGCGACTTCCTGACCGTCGAGGTGACCGGGCACAACACCGTGTACGCGTTCGGCGAACCGGTGTGAGCACGAGTCGACGTCGACACGGACGGAGACCGACCGAAAGGGCCATCATCCGGGTCGCCGTGTGTATCGTCGTTCGGTGATAGCTCTCAATGACTATCGTCTTCTGGGCCCTCGTGGCGTTCGCGACCGTGAGTGCGCTGTTCATGGCGTGGTCGTTGGGGGCGAACAGCAACTCGCCGCCGTTCGCGCCGGCGATCGGTGCCAACGCCGTCTCGACCATGCGTGCGGCGTTTCTCATCGGGATCCTGGCGGCTGCGGGCGCGCTCACGCAAGGTGGTGCCATCTCGGAGACGGTCGGCGCGGCCCTGATCGACGGCGTCACGATCACGCCGCTGGCGGCGACGAGCGGCCTGCTCGTGGCGGCGGCGTTCATGACGTTCGGCGTGTACAGCGGCTACCCGGTCCCCGCGGCGTTCGCGACGACAGGGGCGATGGTCGGCGTCGGGCTCTCGCTCGGCGGTGACCCCGCGTTCGATACGTACCGTCGGATCGGGACGTTCTGGCTGCTCGTCCCGCCGGTCTCCGGCGGTCTCGCGTACGTCACGGCGACGCTGCTTCGCCGTGACGACGTCCCCGACACGGTGGGCGTCCCGCTGCTCGCGGGCGTCGTCGCCGGCATCCTCGCACACGTTCGGCTCGGCGTGATCCCGCACCCGGTGCGCGATCAGGGCTCGGTCGCCGACGCGGTCGCCGTCGCCGTCGGTGGTCCCGCCGTCGGCGGCGTTTCCGTGGTTTCGGCGGTCGTGACGGTCCTGTTCGCCGCGATCGGCTTCTGGCTCATTCGCCGGCGCACGCAGGCATCCGTCGAAAACGGGATCCGGACGTTCCTGCTCGTCTTGGGGAGCGTCGTCGCCTTCTCCAGCGGCGGGAGTCAGGTCGGGCTCGCGACCGGTCCCCTCGAGAACCTCTACGGCGTCGAACTCGGGCTCCCGGGGATCGCTCTGCTGGGCGTCGGCGCGACCGGGATCCTCGCTGGCGCGTGGATGGGCGCGCCGCGACTCCTGCAGGCGACCTCCCGCGAGTACGCACAACTCGGGCTCCGCCGGTCGATCGCGGCGCTGGTTCCGGGGTTCATCATCGCGCAGGCCGCGATCACGCTCGGCATCCCGATCTCGTTCAACAACATCATCATCTCGGGCGTGATCGGCGGCGGACTCGCGGCGGGGTCCGCCGGCGTGTCGCGTCGCAAGATCGGCGTGACGCTCGGGTTCTGGCTGATCACGCTGGTGACGTCGATCGCGATCGGGTTCGGACTGTATCGGGCGATCTCGACCGTGCTCGGCATCGCGTGAGTCTCCGGACGGTCGCTCTCGACTGGTCCATCGTCACCGGATGACGGTGACGCTGACGGGTGCCTCCCCCACGACCTCGGTCGCGACGGTCCCGAGGAGCCGCCGCGCGATCCCGCTCCGTTCGCCGCCGTGACCGCCCATCACGACGTGGTCGACGTCTTGTGCCTCGACGTACGCGAGGATCGCGTCCGCCGGATCGCCGGTCTCGACCGCCGTCTCGATCGTGCGATCCTCGGTCGCCGCGCGCGATCTCGACCGCTCGACCAGCCGTTCCGCACGTTCACGCGCCTCGGTGAGACGTTCGTCGTCCGGCTCGAGGACACCCCCTTCGCTCATCCCTGTATCGATCGGTGCGACGACGTTCAGCACGGTCACTCGGCTCTCGAACACGGCGAGCGTGTGTGCCAACGCATCGTCGGCCAGCGGCGAGCCGTCGAGGGGAACGAGCACGTGCGAGGGTTCCATATCCGATCGCTCGGAGTGGAAACTGATAAACCCCGTCCGCCGAGGCGAGTCGAGACCTCGCCTCGTCCGCCGAGACGGCGCGGAGCGCCGGACGACCCCGATCGACGCGTCGACCTGGCGGCGGACGCCGACGCGCGATCGGCTCTCGCGCAAGCGAACGGTTTTTGACCGGACCGACGGACGGATACGTATGAGCGAGGACACCCACGAGGCTCGGACCCCGCCCGGTGGCGACCCGGTCACCGACGGCGGGGCGGAGCGTGCGGACGAACCGGCCGAGGACGTCGCGCTCGACCCGTGGGGTTCGGCGACGGTCGGGGACTACGCGGACCTGTTCGCGGAGTTCGGCATCGAGTCGTTCGACGACGTCGCCGACGGGGTTCCGGACCCGCACTACCTGATGCGTCGCGGCGTCATCTTCGGGCACCGAGAGTACGACGCGGTCGCGGAGGCGATGGCGAACGACGAGCCGTTCGCCGCGCTGTCGGGCTTTATGCCAACCGGCGACCCGCACATCGGCCACAAGCTCGTGTTCGACGAGCTGATCTGGCACCAGGAGCGTGGCGGGGACGTCTTCGGCCTGATCGCCGACCTCGAAGCGCACTCGGCGCGGGGGATGTCGTGGTCGGAGATCGACGAGCACGCCCGCGATTACCTCCTCTCGCTGCTCGCGCTGGGGTTCGATCCCGAGGAGGGCGAGCTGTACCGGCAGTCGGACAACCGCGAGGTACAGGACCTCGGGTTCGAGCTCGGATCGAAGGCGAACTTCTCCGAGTTCGAGGCGATCTACGGCTTCGACGGCGAGACGAACATCTCGCACATGCAGAGCGTCGTCACCCAGACCGCCGACATCCTCTACCCCCAACTCGTCGACGAGCCGAAGCCCACGGTGATCCCGGTCGGTCCCGACCAGGACCCACACGTCCGCCTGACACGCGATCTGGCCGTCCGGATGCGGTACTTCAAGGTGACCGAGGCGTTCGCGAGCTTCGAGCTCGACGACGACGAGCGGGCGCTCGTCCGTGCCGCCTACGACGCGCTCGCGGGCGGGAGCGACGACGGGCACGAAATCAACGACGCCGAGACCGACGTCCGATGTACGGACGCCGCCGAGTGGCTCGCCGACTACGAGCCCCCGGAAGCGGTGGCGGCGGCGAAGCCGGACGCCGTGGACACGCTCCGTGCCGGTGGGAAGGAACCCCTTCGTCCCCGCGTGCGGTTCTTCGACCGCAACGCGACCGACGAGGCGTTCGAGGCACTCATCGAGGCGGTCGACGGCGAGAAGCGCGTGTTCGGGGGCCACGTCGACGCGTTCGACCTCTCCCGCGAGGAGGCGGAGTCGATCGCTCGCGAGGTCGAGATCGACCACGACGGCTTCGGCTTCCGGCAGCCCTCCTCGATCTATCACCGGTTCATGTCCGGTCTCACCGGCGGGAAGATGTCCTCGTCGATCCCGGCGAGCCACATCTCGCTGCTCGACGACCCCGAGGACGGCTACGACAAGGTTCGCGCGGCGACGACCGGCGGGCGCGACACGGCCGACGAACAGCGCGAGCTCGGCGGCGAGGCGGACGAGTGCCCCGTCTACGAGCTGTATGCGTACCTGCTCGCCGGGGACGACGACGAGCTCACCAAGACCGTCTACTCCGAGTGCGTGAACGGGGAGCGCCTCTGTGGCGGCTGCAAGGAGCAGGCGGCGGAGCTCATGCGGGAGTTCCTCGCCGACCACCAGGAGAAGCGTGCGGACGTCGAGGACCTGCTCGACGATCTCGATATCGATCTCGACTCGGACCGCCGCGGGACGGGCGGTGAACACTGACTCTCGCCCGGCCTATCCCAACAGTCCGTCGTCGTCTTCGTCGTCTCCGCCGTCCTCGGAGTCCTCGTCGTCTCCGCCCTCCTCACCGCTCGTGTCGTCGGTATCGTCCTCGTCGTCGTCTCCGGAATCGCCGTCGCCCTCGCTGCCGTCGCCGTCGTCGGTACTCGCCTCGCCGCTTTCGGCCTCGGCCGCGTCGACGGCATCGACGTCGACGCCCTCCATCATCGCGATGGTGTGTTCTTCCTCCATCGATCGGAGCTGTCGCGGGTAGACGCCGACCGTGACCACGAGGTCCTCGTCGGTCGCGGCCGCCTCCGTGACGTGCAGGTCCACGTCGACGCTGGATCCGTCGAACGTCGCTTCGGCCTCGAACCGGGTGCGCGAGACGGTCTCGCCGAGCACCTCGACCTCGTCGTCCTCGTCGCGTTCGATCTCCGAGAGCCCCTCGTACCCGTCCTGAACGAGTTCGACGAGCTCCTCGGCGTCCATGTCGGCGACGGGATTGAACTCGCGGCCGAACACCGACACCTGCGGGGTCGAGAACGTCACGAAGACGCCGCCGCGCTGCTCTCCGAGCGGCCCCATGTCGAGCGTCTTCTCGTACTCGACGACGTGGTTGGTCGCGACGACCGTCTCCTCGAGGGGACCGATCCCGACCGGCTCCTCGATGACGACCCGATCGACGGAGCTCAGCTCGTAGCCCGCGTCCGACGCGGTCGATTCACTGACGCCGTACGCCCTCGACTCGTGTTCGGTGACGTCGTCGAGACAGCCGGTGATCCCGACGAGTCCGAGGGCTCCCGCCCCCGACAGCAGGTGACGTCTCGTCACGCCGGGACCGTCGGCGGCGGTTCCGTCCGCATCGGGCCGAGCAGGTCCGCGTCCGTCCGTCTCCATCCGATCGATCGCCCGTCGATCCGTCGTGTGCCCGGTCATTGACGCCACGTTGTGAGCCAGCACGGAAGAGAACACCGGTCATCACTGCCGGTTCTACCCGAATCTCGTCGGATATCGTCGAATATCGTCCGATCTCGTGGTGGGAGCGTCCGGACCGCTACACGACCCGGTTGACCATGTTCTCGCGGTCGCCGTCGCGGAACGGCTCGTAGTTCGTCTCGATGAGGGAACACCACCGCTCGGGTTTGTGTGGCGTCGATCCGGCCATATGCGGCGTGAGCACCGCGCTCGGCAGGTTCCACAGCGGTGAGTCGGCCGGGAGCGGCTCGGTCGCGAACGTGTCGAGGCCCGCACCGCGGATCCGGTCGTTCTGGAGCGCCCGAGTCAGCGCCGTCTCGTCACACAGCTCCCCGCGCCCGACGTTCACGAGGACGGTCTCCCCGCCCATGAGCCGGAGTTCGTCGTCACCGATCAGCCCCTCCGTCTCCCCGGTAAGCGGGCACGCGAGCACGACGTAGTCGCTCCGGCGGAGGAGCTCGTGGTACTCCTCGGCGGGGATCGCCTCGTCGACGACCGCGGGCATCGAGGTGAGGTCCCGTTTCGTTCCGAGCACCGTCGTTCCGAGCGCCGAACAGAGCTCCGCGATTCGGGTTCCGATGGCACCGACGCCAACGACGCCGACGGTCTTCCCCCGAAGTTCGCCGCCCTCGACGCGTCGCCATCGGTCGTGTTCGGCGTTCGCGATCGCCTGGTCGAGCCGCCGCTCGAACGTGAGCAGGTACCAGAGAACCTGCTCGGCGATCGGTTCTGCATGGATACCCGAGGAGTTGGTGACGACGACGCCCGCCTCGGCGAGGCGATCGAGATCGAGGTGGTCGACGCCGGCCGAGATGGCGTGTATCCACTCCAGTGCGGTCGCCCGCTCGAACAGCCGATCCGGGAACTCCCTCGTAACCACGATCCGGGCGTCACCGATCTCGGCGTCCGTCTCCGCCGGCGACCGCGCGACGCGGACCTCGCCCGCGATCGCGTTTTCGAGAAGGGGTGCAAGCGCCGCCGCTCGGTCGGTGCCGATGAGGTGCGTTAACAGGACGTCGGGCGCATCCATGCACTCACGTCCGCGGGAGATCGGTTAAAAACCCCTTGTCGCGTCGTCCCGACGGCGGGCGTCGACGTACTCGGTTCCGGTGGGATGGCGCTGTTGAAACCCTCAGCAAGTGGCACAGAGTGACCTGCGTACGGTCAGTACGGACACAGCGGCGATCGATGACGGGAGTGAGTATTGCAGTCCGCCGGTCGTGCTGCGGTATTTAAATGACCGTGATCGATGTCGATGGATACTATAAAGAACGCATGCGGCGGCGCGCGCCTCCGAGCGCCCAACGGGCGCGAGGAGCGCGTGCGAGGGAGTCAGGGGCGGTCGCCGAGCGGTTCCGGCGACCGCCCCTGACGAGGCTGGGGAGGCGTGAGGTGCGGTCGCGGTGCTGTGCGGGGTGGGACTCAAAGGGGCAGCCGCGAGGGCGAAGCCCGCCGCAGCAAGCACCGCAGCGAGGAAGCGACAGCGACTGAGCGAGGCGCGCAGCAAGGCGCGCGAGTCGTCGCGGCTGGGGCTTTGCAGGTGTTCACCGTCGATCCGAGTAAGACCGCTTATAAACATCCGCCAGCAACACCTCAGTTCCACGTATAAACACCCGCGCCACCGATCTGAGTCACGTACTCCCGAGATCGCTCGAATCTCCATCCGTTCGCGACGGGGTCGGGCGGGGCGACAAGCTCGGGTTCGACTGACGGGCGACGATCCATGTCGGCAGCGTCCGGGCTGTGGTTCCGAACCCCTCCGTTTTCGTCACGTATCGAGCGCAAACGTCCTGAGTAACGACGTGTTTTTGTGCGTTCAGCGTGCCTTACGACCGAAGAGTATGCCACGCGAACAGTACCAGACGAAACTGGAGAACCTTCGAGACGACGTCCTCTACATGAGCGAGCTCGTCGCCGAGCGACTGCGGATGGGCCTCGATGCCCTGAAACGGCACGACGGGGAGCTCGGCGAGGAGGTCATCACGGGCGACGCGGAGATAAACGAGCTGTATCTGGAGCTCGAGCGGGAGTGCACTGACCTCATCGCGCTCCAACAGCCCGTCGCAGGGGATCTCCGATTCATCGCGGCGTCGTTCAAGATCATCACCGATCTGGAGCGGATCGCCGACCTCGCGACTAATCTCGGAGCGTACGCCGGCGAGGCCGAGCGGGAGGTGTTCCCCGACGTCGACGCACAGCGTATCGGCGAGGAGACGCTGGCGATGCTCGACGTCGCGATGGCGGCCTACGAGCAGTCGGATCCGGACCGCTGCTACGAGGTCGCGGAGATGGACGACGAGGTCGACGCGCTGTGTGAGCGAGCGAGCGACCTCGTCGTCCGCGACCTCATCAAACGCGACGAGTTGGACGACGACGAGGCCGTCGAGGCGATGATGCGGAACGTCTCGCGTCTCCTCTTGACGATCCGTGACCTCGAACGGGTCGGCGATCACACCGTCAACATCGCCGCCCGGTCGCTATACATGATCGAGAACAACGACGAACTGTTGTACTGACGGCGCTATCTGTCGGATACGTCGTGTTCGTCCGTCGGCGTCGTGACGAGGAACGTTCTCCCGCCGCGCCGTTCGAGGTGGACCTCGCTGCCGGCGACGCGGTTGGCGCGAACGCGCCGGGAGACGTTACGGGCGGGACACTCGGTGACGTCGACGCGCGTCGGGGTGGCGTACCGCGGTGGTTCCGTGCTCGTGGAGCTCATACGTGAGCGATCGGCGGTAACGAACGTATAAGCGAGCCAAGTGCGGAGTGAAACTGAAAGTGGAATCGATGGGCAACGTCCGCGCGGTCACCTACCGGCGAAGGTCCGCTCCCTCGTCGCCCGCCACGAATCGAACGGTGAAGTAGTCGTACCCGCCGTAGGCGGCGTCGAGCGCACCCATCCACCAGTTCCATCGCTCGACGATCGTCGATCCGTCGGGCGCGTCCGAGAGGTGACGGACGACGTCGTCGACGGTCAACGCGTGTCCGCGGTCGCGAGCCGGTTTCTCCGCGTCGACCAGATCGCGTGCTGCCCGCACGACTGCTCGGCGATCGGCTCGCGTACCGCCGAACTCCTCGGACAGCGCGTCGTCGAGGCGCTTCGGATCCATGCTCAAACTACGTCCGGACGGTATTTGAGTCACACGGCCGGTGTTCACGCTCAACATGCCTCGTCGCCGCCGTGTCGTGAGAATCGCCGCGTTCCTCCGTCACACCGAGAGCACGGGCTGGCTCGCGTACAGGAGGACGTACTCGGCCGCCTTTTCGAGGACCTCGCCCGGATCGCCGGTGACGGGCTCTCTCGGAACGACGATGAAGTCCGATTCGAGCTCCTCGGCGGTGTCGAGAACGACGCTACCGGGGTGAACGGTCTTCACCCTCGTCGAGAAGCCGTACGCGATGGAGTTGCTGTGCGGGACGCCGGCCGCCTCCGCTCGTTGGATGACCGAGTCGGTGAACGATTCGGTGTCGTCGGCGACGTCTCCCTGATCGATCGCGCCCGTCTCGATCGCTCGGACCACGTCCTCGCCGAGCACGTAGAGCGCGTGAACGCTCGCGTCGTACTCGCTCGCAACGGCGATCGCGTAGTCGACTGCCTCGTGGGACTCCTCGCTGCCGTCGACCGGCACGAGCACGAGGTCGATGTCGAGGTCGCTCATACTCGTCCGCTCGGTCGGGAAGTTCAAAAACCCCGCTGTATACGGATCGTTCATGATCGGGATCGGCACCCGTATTTAAGCCGGCGAGCGGCGTAGGGCCGAGTCATGTCGCTACAGAGGGGATCCGGACGCATCGGCTTTTTCGACCGACTTCGGACCGGCTGGACGCTCACGAAAGACAGTATCGGTGTGGTCCGAGATCACCCGACGCTCCTGTTGTTCCCGCTGCTTGCGGGCGTCGCCAGCGCGGCGTTTTTCGTCGTGTTCTTCGTTCCGCTGCTCGTTGCGAACCTGATCGGGAGCGGACTGGAGTACGTCGCGTTGTTCGTCCTCTACTTTCTCACGACGTTTCTCAGTACGTACTTCGCTGCAGCACTCGTATACGCGGCCAACGAGACGTTTCACGGCCGGGAACCGGACGTCATCGACTGTCTGAAGGCGGTCAGCGATCGGGTCGGCCCGATCCTCGTCTGGTCGTTCGTCTCCGCGACGGTCAGCGTCGTTCTCAAGGCGATAGAGGACTCCGACAACCCGATCGCGGGAATCCTCTCGTCGCTGTTCGCCGTCGGCTGGTCGGTACTCACCTTCTTCATCGTTCCCGTGATCGTCTTCGAGGACGTGACCCCCACGTCGATGTTCTCTCGAAGCGGGAGCGCGTTCCGCGAGACGTGGGGCGAGTCGATCGGCGCGGGATTCGGGATCACGCTGATCGTCGGCCTCGTCGGCGTGGGACTTGCGCTCGGTGCGTTCGCGATCTCCGTCCCCATCGCCGCGTTCTTCCCCGGTCCCGGGATCCTTCTCACGGTCCTGCTTTTGGGTGGCGTGCTCGTCTTCACCTACCTGTTGAGCCAGACGATCTGGGGGATCGCCAAGGCCGCCCTGTACGTGTACGCGGTCGAGGGACGGCGACCTGCGGAGTTCGATACCTTCGATTTCGACACGCTGGGAGGCCGGTCCGATCGGTTCGGGTCTCCGGGCGCGGTCGGAACGCGGGACACGCTCGAACGCTGACGGCGGTCCACTCGTGACGTCTCCCAACGACGCGTCGACGGTGCCTCGCCCGCTCGTTCGGGAGCCCTCCGACCCGCTCAGATGTGGAGTCGCTCGACCGTCGTTCCGGCGACGGCGAGGTCGTCGTCGTCCGCCGCGGCGACGACGACGACCCCCGCGTCGGTCGCGGCGTCGAGGCTGACTGCGTACTCGTCGTCGTCCGGCTCGACCAGCCACGATCCGGCCGCGGTGTGGACGGCGACCTGCGCCCCGGTGGTCGTCCCGGAGACGACGAGGCTCTCGCCGGAGTAGTCGATCACGGCGCTGAGCTCGGGGCCCGCCGGCCGATCGGTCTCGACGTAGCGGTCGCGAACGACCGTCGGCGTCTCGACCGGCTCGCCGGCGTCGATCCCGTGCGCCAGCCGGATGAAACCGGCCATCGACCACGCGAGCGGTGTCGCCCCGCCGGTTCCCTCGCCGAACTCCCAGCCGTACTCGGTCGGGTGTTCACGGTCCCACACCTGCTCGGGAAGCATCCGGCCGGAGTTGCCGAAGCCGGCCATCGTCTCCAGCAGTTCGTCCGGCGACATGGTCGGCTCGTCCGTCCCGCCGAACGCGTCGTCGCCGCCGGCACGGGCGCGGAGCTCGTACTCGCCGCGCTCGCCCGTGAAGATCGGCCAGAGACGCCCCTTTCCGTTGCCGGTACCGGACCACGGTCCGCCGGGGTCGCCACGCTGGAGCTCGCCGTAGGCGTCGCCGACGTATCTGTACCACGCGGGACCGTACGGCGTCTCGACGCGGATCGACTCGTCGACGACCGAGACGGAGTTCCGAACGACCGGATCGTCGGCGGGCTTGATCCCGAGTCGAACGAGCTCGAGGAACCCGCCGTCGACGATCTCGCGCTCGTCGTACGTCGGCCCGTCGTTCGCGATGGTCCGCGGGCGACCGGACTCCGGGTCCCCGTTCGCGGTGATCCGGAGGTAGTACGGCGTCTCGGTGTGCCGTTCGCTCCCCGTCTCCGTCGCACACCACTCCTCGACGCGCTCGGTCCACTCGTCCGCGAGCGCGAGCCACGCGAGCGCGTCGGCCCGGAGGGATTCGGGGTCCGCATCGATGGCCTCGGCGTCCGCACCCCCGACGGTACCGGCGGAGACGGAGCCCGCACCGTCATCGATCCGGTCCGCCTCGGCGAGCGCGAGTGCGGCCGCGCACGTCAGCCCCGCGATCTCCGCGGCGATGCTCGACGGCGAGTAGCCGGCCTCCTCCTCCCACCGCTCCTGTGCGGTCTCCGGCCCGTGGGCGGCGACGTAGCCGATCGACCGTCGAACCTGGTCGTAGGAGTACTCCGCGTCCGAGACGGGGACGCCGAGCTCGTGGAGCTGCCACGCCATCACGGCGGGGTACGCGATGTTGTCCATCTGCTCGCCGCCCCATCGCGTGCGGCCGTCGATATACGTGTTCTGCGGGAGGAACCCGTTCTCGTCCTGCTGAGTGTTGTACAGGTACGCGAGCGCGTCGGCACCCCGATCGACCTCGTCGATCTCGACGAGCGCCGTGAACACCTGATACAGGTCGCGCGACCAGACGAAGTTGTAGCCGTAGCCGCGGTCCTCCGCGGCGTGTTCCGTCTCGCCCCACGGGACCGACGGACTCGCGATGCCGGCCCCGTCGTGATGTTTGTCCTCCACGGCCGCGAGCGTCATCAGCGCGAACCGGTACTGGGCCTCCACGTCGTCGTCACCGGTCACGGAGTCGGGGAGCTCCTTGTCGGCGAGCCAGTCGCGCCACGTCTCCGTGTACGACTCGGCCGCGGCGTCGAAGCCGCGTGAGAGCGCACCTTCCGCCTCGCCCAGCGCGGCGGCCGTGTCCGCGTTCTCGGCGAAGCCGAGCGCGAGCGTGTCCGACACGGACGGGCCGCTTCCGACGAGGCCCGTTAACACCACGTTTCCGGTGGATCTCTCGGAGCCGGAGCCGTGCTCGCCGGTCGCGAACAGGTCGTCGAGCTCGTCGCTCCCGGCGTCGGAGGCGCTCGCCCACGAGAATCGTCCGTCGCTCGCGAGCGCGAGCGCGACCTCGAACGGCTCCCCGTCGTCGTCGACGAGCTTTCCGGGATGGCGGTCCGTGTTCGCGTTCCGAGCGAGCAGGTGGTAGCCGTCGTCGCCGACGCGGATCCCGTGATCGTCGGTTCCGACGTTGGTGATCGTCGTGTCGACGACGGCGTACACGTCGTACTCCCGGCCGCCCTCGAACTCGACGTCCGCGAGGATCGCGTCGCCGTCCGTGTCGACCACGTAGTCGACGGTCAGCGTCCACTCGTGCCCGTGCCCGTCGCCCGTCTCACGGATCGTCTGCGTGTACGCGAGCGCGTCGTCGACGGTCGGCTCGGTCGTTCGCCGTATCGTCTCGGTCGTCGTTACGTGACTCGTCTCGTCGAACGTCCGGATCGTGTACTCGGTGTCCGGGTCCGCGACGAGGAAGTCGAACGTTCGGACGTTCATCACGTCGATGCGCGGGAATCGCGCCTCCGTTAGCGCGCCCTCGGTCAGGGTGAACCAGACCGGAACCGGCTCATCGCGGTCGTGATCGGCCGGCGTCCCAACGCCGAACTTCCGTCCGGTCGTCCACTGCGGCGCTTCCTCCGGTCCGCTCGGTCGCTCGTGCGGTATCGGTAGCGCGCCGTATCGCGCGAGCGTGACCGTCGTGGTGAGTCGGAGCGCGTGCGACCACCCGAGCGGCGTCGCGCTGTCCAGGTCTCCGTCGTCGAACGCCTGCTCGGCGAGGAGACCGACGTGGTTCGACAGCGCGCCGTCCGGACCACAGAGCGCGTACAGCTCCCGGGCATCCGAGAACAGGGACTCGCCGTCCTCGCCGCGGTTCTCGAGGAACCCGCCCAACTCCGCGGCGGCCTCGGCACCGAGAAGCGTCGCGACGGACCACACCTTCGCCGCCCCCTGTTCGGCGGTCCGCCAGTCGTCGCCAACGAAGCGAACGAGTCCCTCGATGCTGGCCGTCTCGCGTCTGAGTACGCGGATCGTGGTGCGGACGTGCGCCTCTATCTCCTCGACGAACACGTCGAGATCGACCGGATCCTCCGCGGACGGTGCCGTTCCTGAACCCTCTCGTTCCTCGACGAGGGCCGCGTACTCGATGACCGCGTTCACGAGCGCGAACGTGCTGGCGTCGCCTCGTTTGTCGACGTCGTCGCCGTCGGCACGCTGCGGGAACCGCTCGGCGTCGGGTATCCAACGGTTATGGATCCCGTCCGCCGCGTCTGCTGCGGCCGTCGCGGCGCGGTCACGGAGCTCCTCGTCGACCGGCGCGCGGGCGACCGCGGAGAACGCACGGAGGTACGTCGCCGCCGTGTGGGTGAACCGACCGATCGCGTTCTCCCAGCAGTTCTGACACCGCCGGGGGAGTCCGTCCGAGTCGGTCGTTTCGAGCAGGAACTCCACCGCGTCCGCGAGCGTTTCGTCGATCCGGTCGCGGCGATTGGCCGGCAGATCGGTCGTTCGGCGGAGGCGAGAGAGAAAGGTGACGACCGCCGCGGGCTGATCGAGCTGGTCGTCGGGGCCCGCCTCGGTGCGTGCGCCCTCGATCCGGGCGTTCGCCCAGCCGGGAGCGATCTCCCCGGAATCGGCCCACACGCGATGCGGCCAGCTGCCGTCCGTGTCCTGTGTGTGACAGAAGAACGCTGCCGCCGCGAGCAGTTCCTCGTCCGCCTGCAAGTCAAGCTCCTCGCTCGCGGAGAGGAGCGCGTTCGACACCTCGGCGTCGTCGCGGAACCACGTGTAGCCGTAGCCGCCGGACGTCGAGTAGAAGGGATCGAACTCCGGGCCGGCGATCCTCGCGCCCGATTCGGCGGTAAGCAGTTCGAGCGCCCGGAGATCGCTCGCGATCAGGTTTCGACGCGGCGCGTCCGCGGGAACCGCCGGTGCACGCTCGGCGGCCGCCTCGCGGAGGTCCTTCGCCTCGGCGTACGCGGTCGCGGTCCGGGATATCCGGGCGAGTCGCTCCGCTCGCTCACCCGCTTCCGATTCGGCGACGTCCGGAGCGTTCTCGCCGGGATCCCATGGCCCGCCTCCCTCGCCGGTTCGACCGTCTTCGTCCAGTACGGCCCGGTTCGCGAGCGTCACCCGCTCGATCCGTCCGTCGCGCTCGAACGGCGCTCGAACGACGACGTCCGCGGTGAGGTGTGAGTCCTCCCGGTCGTCGATCTCACCGCGGCGCGGGAACGCGTCGCCGTTCTCGCCGAGGATCTCCGCGATCGTGTCCTGTCGTCGACCGTGGGCGGCGGAGAGTCCGGTCGACGCGGTGAGATAGTCGTGTTCCCGCCGGTGAAACGCCTCGATCACGTCGCCGTCGTTCGGCCCGGCGGCCTCGTGGACGATGTTACCCACGCGCCCCTCGACCATGTCGGGTGCGAACCCGCAGACAGCAACGAGCTCCGCGTCCGCCGGCGGCGCACCGCGGAGTTCGACGTGGGTGAGGTGGGTGTCGCCGACGGTGAGATCGAACTGGTGGACGGTGTACCGTCCGGCGTCGTACTCAGTCTCGACGAGCGGCGTGTTCCCGTCGTAGTGCTGGCGAGTTCGGTTCAGTTCGTCGAACCACCGAACGCTGCCGCTTCCGGCGAGGCCGAGCCGAAGGCGATCGACCGCACCGACGCCCGAGAGCGGGTACGAGCAGTCGTGGACGGTTCCGTCCGTGCCGACGTACACGAGTCGGCCGTCGTCGCCGGCAAACGCCCCGCCGGTCGTCGGACGCTCCGCGGGGTATCGTTCCCCGCGTCTGCGTTCGTGTTCCGTGAGGGCGGTTCGCAGTCGCATGCTCGTTCTGCCGTTCCCTGTGATAAAAGCCTTGGCGGACTCGGCGAACTCCATCGATCGACCGTGATCCGTTCCGGACGCGGACCGGCCGTAATCCGTTCCGGACGCGGACCGGCCGTAATCCGTTCCGCACTCGCGCTCGACGGGCGTCGAAACGCCGACATCGAGAGCAACACCGAAGACCCCCGACGTTCATCGAGTAGTATGCATCACCCTGGACCTCCCCGGTTTCTGGCGACGGGGGAGACGGCACAGTTCGCCCCGCGGGATCCGGATCCCGAGGCGATCTACGAGTGGCGCGTCGTCGACGCGCCGCCCGGAAGCGAGGCGACGGTCGGCGACGACCCGGTCACGGAGTTCACGCCGGACGTTCCCGGCCGGTTCACGATCGGACTCTCCGCGCCCGACGGCGACCACCTCCTCACGCTCCGAGCGTTCTCCTCGTCGTATGAGGGCGTCGACGTCGAGGGCGGAAGCGGCACCGCGTTTCGCGACCGCGACGCCGACCACGCGGCGATCGACTACGCGGCGACGCGGTCACGGGACGGCGTCGGTCCGCCGCGGATCCGCCTGGACGCCTCGGTGGACGCCGACACGGAGGACGTGGTCGTCGCCGCGACGCCGACGCCGAACCCGGAATCGACGCTCGACCGCGAGGCGCTCGACGTGGCGTTCATCGTCGACGACCGCGACGTCGCCGCCGCCGTCGCTGAGGGGCGGACGAACCCGCGGGACGCGCTCGGCGTCTCCGAGACCGAATCCGGTGTCGAGCTTCGCGTTCCGACCGACGTCGTCGCCGATCGACTGCGCGTCCACGCCGTCTCCGTCGCGCACGAACCGGGCCAACAGCTCCGCTTCAGCGTCGCCGACGCCGTCTCCGTCGATCGCGTCGACGGAGGAGACGGGTCGCGGTCGACGACCGCTGCGACCGCCCCGACGGCCTCGACCCCACCGGTCGGTGACCGATTCGAAACGATCCGGTTGAATCAGCCGCCGAAGTGGACCGAGGAAGCGCGCGTGTACGAGGTGTACGTCCGGACGTTCGCCGACACCGACGCACCCGGCGAGACGTTCGACGCGATCGCCGAGCGGATCCCCGATCTCGCCGATCTCGGCGTCGACACGCTCTGGCTTACCCCCGTCTTACAGCACGACGGGAAGCCGCACGGCTACAACATCACCGACTTCTTCGACGTCGCGGACGACCTGGGGGACCGCGCCGACTACGAGGCGTTCGTCGACCTCGCGCACGACCACGGGATGCGGGTGTTGTTCGACTTCGTCGCCAACCACACCGCCCGCGACCACGAGTGGTTCGAGGACGCCTACCGGAATCCGGACTCCCCGTATCGGGACCGCTACGAATGGCAGGAGTCCGGCGAGCCGGGGACGTACTTCGACTGGGAGCTGATCGCGAACCTGAACCACGCGAACCTTCACGTGCGGCGGTTCCTGCTCGACGTGATAGACGAGTGGGCACCGATCGTCGACGGGTTCCGCTGCGACATGGCGTGGGCGGTCCCGGACTCCTTCTGGCGGGAACTCAGGGACCGGGTGAAAGCGATCGACCGTTCGTTCCTGCTGATGGACGAGACGATCCCGTACATCGCGGGGTTCCACGAGGGGATGTTCGACGTTCACTTCGATGCGACGTTGTACTTCCAACTCCGACAGGTCGGCCGCGGCGCGGAGCCCGCAGCGTCGGTGCTGGACGCGATCGACCAGCGTGCGACGGTCGGCTTCCCCGACGACGCCGGGTTCCTCCAGTACATCGAGAACCACGACGAGACGCGGTACCGCGTCGAGTGCGGTGACGCCGCCGCGGCCGCGGCCGGGGCGGCGACGGTCACCCTTCCGGGCGTTCCGATGGTGTACGCCGGCCAGGAGATCGGACAGCAGGGTCGACGGGACACGATCGCGTGGGACCACGCCCGCGAGGAGGTGAGGGAGCGCTACGATCGACTCCTCGCCACCCACGCGGAACACTCGGCGCTCGGTCCGTCCGGCGACCTCCGGCGCGTCGGCTATCACGTCGCCAGCGGTGACCTGACCGAGCGACCGATCGAGGCGGACGGTGAGACGGTCCACCCGGACGACGTGGTCGCGTTCGTCCGCGAGGACGACGCGGAGACGCTCGTCGTCGTCCTCAACTTCGCGCCCGCCGAGGCCGCGGTCGCGGTCGACACCGATCACGCCGATCGGAACGTCGTGACCGGCGCGGACTGCGTGGTGACGGACGGAGACGGGACAGACCGGATCCGCGTCGACGACGTCGCCGTCGTCCCCGTGGCGGAGCAGGGGTGACGTCCGCCGCTGCTCCGCCGACCCGACTGACGGGAGTTTCGCTAGGGCCGACCGTGGCTCCGGTCTGGCGTCGCCCCCGATACGGGCGAGGCGCTCGGGCACCGCGCCGGTGACGCTCGCGGACGCAAACGCGATCGTGTGACGTCGATCGGTGTCGCACGTACCCGACGAGGCCGTCTGGAACGGAATGCCGTTGACGATTACGCACAATACAACTATATACTCGTATGGCGTCGTTCCCCGTGAAATATTATGACAACGGAAAAAGATGAATTCGGACGTTCGACCGATCGAGACGAGCCGATCGACCGAGACGAGCCGATCGACCGAGACGAGTCGACTAGCCGAGACGAGCCGATCGCCGGCGAGTACGATGGACTTCTCGGAGAGATAGAACGGGCGATCAGGTATCCTGCCGAAAGCGACGACTTCGTGAAAACGATCGCCATCGGCGGGCTGCTCTCGTTGTTCTCCTTTCTGATCGTGCCGCTGTTCGTTCTCGCGGGATACGTCGTCCACGTGCTCGACCGCACCGCGGACGGCGACGACGTCCCACCGACGTTCGACGACTGGGGAGAGATGGCGGTCACCGGGATACAGGCGGTCGTTATCGGCTTCGCCTACACGCTCGTTCCGGCGATCGTGGGCGGGCTGATCGTCCTCGTCGGGATCGTCGGTATCGGTGTCGGGGGGGACGGGCCACTGGCCGGAGTCGGCGTCCTCGGCGTCATACTCGGCGGGCTCGTGTGGTTCGTCCTCGCGCTGCTGGTCGCCTACCTGCTCCCGGGAGCGGTAGCGAACTTCGCTCGGGAGCGGTCGATCGGGTCCGGGTTCGACGTCGGGAGACTGAAGCCGATCTGGCTCTCCCGGTCGTACGCCATCGCGTGGGGAACGATGGTCCTCGTGTTGGTGATCGGGGGATTCGTCGCTGCGCTCCTCAACGTCGTCCCGATTCTCGGAACGATCGTCGGAGCGTTCGTCGGCTTCCACTTCGGGGTCGCCGGCTACTCCGTCATCGGTCGCGCGTGGGACGAGTTCCCCGCTGACGGGCGGGCCGAGCACGAGACGACAGTCTCGACCGTGGCGGGCCGATAGGCCGGTCGCGGCTGCCGACGCCGAAAACCCGGAGGACCGGCCCGTCGGCGAACCGTACCGCTTCGTACCGGACGGGTCGACGAGACGTCCTACGACGGGTCGACGAGACGTCCTACGGCAGGTCGACGTCGACGTCGTGCTGCAGGCCCGCGGCCTTCACCGTGTTGTACAGGAGCATCGCACGAGTCATCGGGCCGACGCCGCCGGGGACGGGCGTGATCGCGCCCGCGACCTCACTGGCGGAGTCGTAGTCGACGTCGCCGACGAGTTCGTACCCCTTCTCGGTGTCGGCGTCAACCTTGTTGATCCCGACGTCGATCACCGTCGCGCCCTCCTTCAGCATCGAGCCGTCGACGAACCCCGGAATACCCGCGGCAGCGACGACGATATCTGCGCTGCCGACCTTCTCCTCGAGGTTCCGCGTCCGGGAGTGACAGACGGTCGTGGTCGCGTTGCCGCCGGGGGCCTTCTGGATCAGCAGATTCGCCATCGGTTTTCCGACGATGTCCGAGCGGCCGACGACGACCGCGTCCGCACCCTCCGTCTCGATGTCGTAGGCGTCGAGAAGTTTCTGGACGCCGTGTGGCGTACACGGTTTGAATCGGGCGTCACCGGCGACCAACCGACCGACGTTCTCCGGGTGGAACCCGTCGACGTCCTTTTCGGGGGCTACCCGTCGAAGCACGGTCCGTTTGTCGACGTGGTCCGGAACGGGTAGCTGGACCAGGATCCCGCTGACGTCCTCGCGGTCGTTGAGGTCGTCGATCGTGTCGTATAGCTCGGATGCGGGCGCGTCCGGATCGATCTCGACGTGGAACCCCTCGATGCCGACCTCCTCGCAGTCGCGCTGTTTCATCGAGACGTACGTCTCGCTCGCGGGATCGTCGCTCATCAACACGGTCGCCAGTCCCGGTCGTACGCCCGACGCCGTGAGCGTCTCGACGCAGTCGGAGACGCCCGACCGGATCGCCGCCGCGACCGCTTCGCCGTCGATGACTTCGGTCATGTCCGATCCTCCGGATCGTCCGGCTAAAAGGATTCGGGTCAGTCGGTGTCGATCACGGTCCGTCCCGCCTCCGCCAGCGGCTCCCCGTCGACGGGCACCTTCGGGTTGGCCTCGCGCGCCTGTGCGGAGAGCCCGAGCTGTGTGTCGACGCCGGCGTTCTCGTGGAGGTGGACGGTGCCACGGTGGACGGCGATCGCGTCCGCGAGGTGGAGCCGCACCGCCTCCAACAGCACCTCGGCCTCCAGCGGCTGCCCCCGTCGCTTGATATCCGAGACGCTTGCACCGGCGGGCACGTCGAACGCACGCTGGGTGATCACCGGCCCCTGATCGAGATCGGTCGTGACGTAGTGTGCGGTGACGCCCGCGATCCTGACGCCCGAGTCCTTCGCCTGTCGGTACGCCTCCGCGCCGGGGAACGCGGGAAGCAACGACGGGTGAACGTTGATGATCCGACCCTCGTAACGGAAGACGACGGACGGAGAGAGGATCCGCATGTAGCGGGCCAACGCGATCACGTCGATGTCATACTCCGCCAACAGGTCGAGCAGGCGGTCCTCGTCGGTGGTACCGTTGCCGTCACCGACGTCGTAGAAGGGTTTGCCGTACCGCTCCGCGAGCGACCGAAGGTCGCCACGATTACCGATCACGACCGGGATCTCGGCGTCGCCGTCGGCCGCGAGCTCGCCGGTCGCCTCCGCTTCGAGCATCGCCTCCGGCGCGTGCGTCTCCCGTGTGACCAGCAGCGCGATCCGGCGCGCCTCCCGATCGCTCGGGAACCGCACCTGGATGTCGACGTCGAGCTCCCGGCCGAGGTCCGCGAGCGCGCCGCGAAGTTCGTCACGAGCGGTGTCCATCTCCGAGGTGTCGACCCGGGCCGTCATCCGGAACACGCCCTTTCGGACCGCCTGGTCGAGATCCTCGATGTTGATCGACCGCTCGAACAGCAGCGAGGTGATCCGCGCGATAAGTCCCGTCTCGTCTCCTCCGACCACCGTGATCTCGGTCAGTTCGCGGGTCATGCGACGATCACCTCCTGGCGTTCGAACGGAAGCATACGCTCTTCGGTACGAGTGAACGGACATGGTCTTTTCGGTCCGTCGTACGTCTCCACCGAAAAGATATCCACACATATGTATATTACTGCAGTTCCAAAACGTCTTTTACCCATGACCCCGCACTCTCAAACGATGACGGCATTCACTGCGACCGTGACGGTCCGACTGAAGCGGGGCGTTCTCGATCCCGAGGCCGAGACGACCCAGCAGGCGCTCGAACGGCTCGGGTTCGAGCTTGAGGACCTCCGCTCGGCCGACCGCTTCGAGGTCGATCTGGAGGCGGCGGACGCCGACGAGGCGGCCGAGCGTGCCGACGAGATGGCCGAGCGCCTCCTCGCGAACCCGACGATCCACGACTACGAGGTCGCGGTCGCGGAGCGATGACGGTTTCCGTCGTTCAGTTCGGCGGATCGAACTGCGACCGCGACGCCGTCCGGGCACTCGAGTACCTCGGCGTCGACGCCGAACGCTGCTGGCACGAGGACGGCCTCCCCGATGACGCAGACGGGATCGTTCTTCCCGGCGGGTTCTCCTACGGCGACTACCTCCGTGCCGGCGCGATGGCCGCCCGTGCGCCCGTGATGGACGAGGTCCGAGCGGCGGCCGAACGGGGTGTTCCCGTCCTCGGCGTCTGCAACGGCGCACAGATCGGCTCGGAGTCCGGCCTCACCGCGGGCGCGTTCACGACGAACGCCTCCGCGCGGTTCCAGTGTGAACCCGTCCACCTCCGCATCGAACGCGCGGACACGCCGTGGACGGCCGCCTACGACGAGGGAGACGTCATCGAGGTGCCGATCGCCCACGGCGAGGGGCGTTTCGAGATCGGCGACGACGCCCTCGACGACCTGACCGACGACGACCGCGTACTGTTCCGGTACTGCGACGAGGAGGGCCGCGCCACGGCGGCCGCCAACCCGAACGGCTCCACCGACAACGTCGCCGGCATCCTCGGCGAGCGTGAGACGGTCGCCGTGTTGATGCCGCATCCCGAGCGCGCGGCACTGCCCGACGTCGCCGAGAGCACGGACGGCGTCGGGATCCTCGAGGCGTTCGCGTAGGGATCCTCGAGGCGTCGCGTCGGGACCCTCGAGGCGTCGCGTCGGAGCCGAACGTCTTCGTGTTTCTGCGACGACGGAGCAACCCTTGTCCGCTTGCGGCGATTTAAGAACCCTGGGTGACACTGGAACGTATGAGCAAACAGGAGCCACGATCCGACGACGGGAGCGATCCCGGCCGACGCCAGGGCGACGCCGACCGGTTCGCGGGCGAGAAGGACGCCGACCTCCCGAGCAGGGACGTCACGGAGGGTGCCGCGCGCGCGCCCCACCGGTCGATGTTCCGCGCGATGGGGTTCGATGACGAGGACCTCTCCTCGCCTATCGTCGGCGTCCCGAACCCCGCCGCCGACATCACGCCGTGTAACGTCCACCTCGACGACGTCGCCGACGCCGCGATCGGCGGGATCGATGACGCGGGCGGAATGCCGATCGAGTTCGGCACCGTCACCATCTCCGACGCCATCTCGATGGGGACCGAGGGGATGAAGGCCTCGCTCATCTCTCGTGAGGTGATCGCCGACTCCGTCGAACTCGTCTCCTTCGGCGAGCGCATGGACGCGTTGGTCACCGTCGCGGGCTGTGACAAGAATCTGCCCGGAATGATGATGGCCGCGATCCGGACGGACCTCCCGAGCGTGTTCCTCTACGGCGGCTCTATCATGCCCGGTCAACACGAGGGTCGCGACGTCACCATCGTACAGGTGTTCGAGGGCGTCGGCGCGTACGCCGAAGGCGACATGAGCGGCGAGGAGCTCGACGACCTCGAACGTCACGCCTGCCCCGGTGCGGGATCGTGTGGCGGAATGTTCACCGCGAACACGATGGCGTCGATCGCCGAGGCGCTCGGGCTGGCCCCGCTCGGCTCCGCGTCGGCACCCGCCGAGGACGAGGAGCGCTACGAGATCGCCGAGGAGGCCGGCGAGCTCGTCTTGGACTGTATCGAGAACGATCGCCGCCCCTCCGATATCCTCTCACGGAAGTCCTTCGAGAACGCGATCGCGCTCCAGACCGCGATGGGCGGGTCGACGAACGCGGTGCTCCACCTGATCGCGCTCGCCGCGGAGGCGGACGTCGACCTCACCATCGACGACTTCGACGAGATCTCCCGGCGGACGCCGAAGATCGCGAACCTCCAGCCGGGCGGGAGCCGCGTGATGAACGACCTCCACGAGGTCGGCGGCGTTCCGGTCGTGATCCGTCGACTGCTGGCGGCGGACCTGTTCCACGGCGATGCGATGACCGTGACCGGCCGGACGATCGCAGCGGAGATCGCCGAGCTGGAGGCGAGCGGTGATCTCCCGGACGACGACGGGATCGAGTCGGACTTCCTCTACTCCGTCGACGACCCCAAAGAGGCTGAGGGCGCGATCAAGATCCTCCACGGGAACCTCGCGCCCGACGGCGCGGTGCTCAAGGTGACCGGCGACGACGCCTTCTACCACGAGGGACCCGCACGCGTGTTCGAGAACGAGGAGGACGCGATGGAGTACGTCCAGTCGGGTGCGATCGAGTCGGGCGACGTCATCGTCATCCGTAACGAGGGCCCGCGAGGCGGTCCCGGAATGCGCGAGATGCTCGGCGTCACGGCGGCCGTGGTCGGCGCTGGCCACGAGGAGGACGTCGCGCTGCTCACCGACGGACGCTTCTCCGGCGGCACTCGCGGACCGATGATCGGCCACGTCGCCCCCGAGGCGGCCGCCGGCGGTCCGATCGGCCTCATCGAGGACGGCGACCACGTGACCGTCGACATCCCCGATCGGGACCTGTCGGTCGACCTCTCGGACGACGAGTTCGCGTCCCGACGAGCCGAGTGGGACGAGCCAGAACCCCCGTACGAGGGCGGCGTCCTCGCGAAATACGGCCGCGACTTCGCCTCCGCCGCCGAGGGTGCGGTGACGAATCCGCGACTTACGCGGGAGTAGTCGAACGAGACGGACGAGAGGGGCGAGACGGACGAAAGGGGCGAGACGAACGAACCGGACGAGACGGACGAGGGCATGGACCCCTGCTCGACCGTCTCCGGGGGATCACGCGACCGCCGCTCTGACGACGTGGACGTCGCGGGCGATCCGTTCCGGGAGTGAGACGGGGTCGTCGCTCTCGGAGCTGCGTGCGGTGATCATGCCGAACGGGGCCACCTCGACGATGGTGAGCTTCGACCCCGGTTCGATACCTCGGTCGGCGAGGTACTCGAGGACCTCCGGATCGCGGTCGCTGACCCGTTCGACGACGACGACGTCGCCCTCGTCGCACTCCGAGACCGCGGTCGCGTCCCCCGTCACCGGGGCCTCCAGATCGACGTTCGGGATCGGGTCGCCGTGCGGATCGATCTCCGGATGGTTGAGGATGGCAGCGATGCGGTCGACGAAGTTCTCGCTGATGTGGTGTTCGAGCCGGTCCGCCTCCTCGTGGACTTCCGACCAGTTGTAATCGAGGTGCTCGGTGAGAAACGTCTCCAGGAGTCGGTGGTGACGGATCACTTCGAGCGCGACCGTCTCCCCTTTGTCGGTGAGCCGGACCCCGTGATACTTCTCGCGGTCGATGAGCCCCCGTTCCTCGAGTTTGTCGAGCATGCTCGTCACCGTCGGCGACGTCACGTCGAGTTCGCTCGCGATATCGACGGTCCGAACGCGCTCGTCCGACCCGTACTGGAGGTGATAGATGGCTTTGAGATAGTCCTCCATCGAGTCGCTCAGTCTCATTGTCGATATTTAGTGTACGTCTAAACTTGAATCTTGTCGCCTCGAACGAATCGATCCGACCGCGGTGCGGATCGGCCCGGTTCCAAAGAGAAGACGCTTGCGGCGCTCGACGATGCGCGACGAACACGAGACGTCGAGGCGAACACGAGACGTCGAGGCGAACACGAGACGTCGAGGCGAACGCGAGACGTCGAGGCGAACGCGAGACGTCGGATGTCAAGCGGGTAGCGGAGTCGTACGAGCCGGTCCGGACCTCCGGACACGAATGAGCGGAGAATGGTTCAGGTCGGTGGGTCCCTACAAATCGGGGCGTGCGGAGGAGTGGCTCGCAGTGGATGGGCAAGGTTTTCCGGCGGGACGTCGTGGGTGCGGGCATGGGACGTGACGTTTCCAACCCCGACAACCCGCAGGTGACGCTGCACACGAACCACGGCGACATCACTCTCGAGCTGTTCGCGGATCGTGCCCCGCGAACGGTCGAGAACTTCCTCGGGCTCGCACGCCACGAGCCGGCCGCGAGCGACGATCCTGCGCCCGACACCGACACGTGGGAGGACCCCGAAACCGGCGAAGTTCGGGGCGACTCGCTGTACGAGGGGATCGTCTTCCACCGCGTCATCGACGAGTTCATGATCCAGGGCGGCGACCCGATGGAGTCGGGTCGCGGCGGTCCCGGCTACCAGTTCGACGACGAGTTCCACGACGACCTCACCCACGACGGTCCGGGGATCCTCTCGATGGCCAACTCCGGCCCGAACACCAACGGCTCGCAGTTCTTCATCACGCTTGCCCCCACGCCACACCTCGACGGCAAACACGCCGTCTTCGGCCAGGTGATAGACGGGATGGACGTCGTCGAGGAGATCGGGTCGGTTCCGACCGACCGTCGCGACGAGCCGCGAGACGACGTCGAGATCGAGCGCGTCGCCGTCGACGAGTAGTTCGCCGCGGTTCGCGTGGGATCTCCGTCGTCTCGATCGGTTTCGATCTGCCGATCTCCGATATTTCACACGGAGAATTATATAGTTGGCCAACATGTTCACGGGCATGTCGAATCGCGAAGGGAATTCATCCGGAACGACGGAACTACCCGATCTGGGTCTCCACCCGGTGCTGTTGCGGCCGGAGCTGGACCGGATACTGGACTGTCTCCGATCCCGTCGACGTCGGTTGATCCTCCTGTTACTGAAGGACGGAACCATCGAGCGGAAGTCCGACGTGATGTTTCGGTGTGGTCCCGACGGGAACGCCAGCGAGATCGAACTGGTTCACAGGCACCTCCCGAAGCTCGCTGAGGCGGGATACGTCGAGTGGGATCCGGACACCGAACGGATCGCGAAAGGACCTCGGTTCGGC
Source organism: Halorubrum rarum (assembly GCF_048380895.1). Classification (NCBI taxonomy): domain Archaea; kingdom Methanobacteriati; phylum Methanobacteriota; class Halobacteria; order Halobacteriales; family Haloferacaceae; genus Halorubrum; species Halorubrum rarum. The sequence goes on from NZ_JBLWMN010000011.1 coordinate 38,936, forward strand.
GAGGTCGAGCCGGTGCTCGAGCTGATGGAGCGTCACGTGGACGAGATGCCCTCGAACTGTTTTTGACGTCCGCCCGGGCCCGGCAACTCGCCACTCGCATCGAACTCCACAACGCACTTAGCCGCGACGTAAGGATATACCCGATATGTACACAGTCGTCGGTGGCGGGATCGCCGGCCTCGCGGCCGCCTACCGTCTCCAGTCGTTCGGTCACGACGTCCGCGTGTTCGAGGCGTCCGACGACGTCGGCGGGCTCGCGAGGCTGTACGACACCGGCGGCGATCCGATCGAACGGTTCTATCATCACCTCTCGAAATCCGAGGAGACGATCGTCGACCTCGCGGCCGAGCTCGGCGTCGGCGATCGCATCGAGTGGCGGATCGGCGAGAACGCCTACTACCTCGACGGTGTCGTCCATCCCCTCGACAAGCCGTGGGAGATACTCGCGTATCCGGGGATGAGCCTCTATGACACGTTCCGACTGGCGTGTCTCACGCAGGAGGTCGACGTCCGCGGCGGCCGTCCCCGGTTCGACACGTACGACGATCTGGCCGCCTTCGAGGACGTGCCCGTCGAGGAGTTCATCGTCGAGCACACCACCCGAGGCGTGTACGAGGGGTTCTTCGAACCGCTCCTGCGAGCGAAGTTCGGCGACCGCGTCGACGACGTCTCCGCGGCGTGGCTGCTCGGTCGGATCAAGTTCCGCGGCGAGCGCGACCTCCTGCGCGGCGAGGTGTTGGGATACTTCGACGGCTCCGTCGGGGTCCTGCTGGACGCCCTCGTCGACGCGGTCGGCGAGGGAGCGATCGCCACGAACGCACGCGTCGTCGACGTGGGCCACGGGGAGGCGGGAGCGAGCGGAACTGCCCCAGTCGAGACGGTGACGGTCGAGACCGCGGACGGGACCGAAACCGTCCACACCGACGGCGTCGTCGTCGCCGCGATGCCGAACGTGTTGGAGGCGCTGACGGGACACCGCTGTGACGTCGACTTCCAGGGCGCGGTGTGTGCGGTCGTCACCCTCGAGGAGTCGTTGACGGACACGTACTGGCTCAACGTCGCCGACGACGCGCCGTTCGGCGCGCTCATCGAACACACGAACTTCGTCCCGCCGGAGCGGTACGGTGGTGACCACCTGCTGTACGTGGCCAGCTACGTCCAGTCGCCCGAGGAGGCGAACTGGCAGGCCGACGACGAGACGCTCCGCGACCGGTGGCTGTCGGGGATCGAGGACCTGTTTCCGGCGTTCTCTCGGGAGTCGGTCGTCGATTTCCGTGTGTCACGGAACCCCCGTGCTGCCCCCGTCTACGAGCGAGGGTACCTCGATCGCGTGATCCCGACGGACCTCGCGGCGGCGGGGTATCCGGGCGTGTACTACGCGGGCATGGCGAGCCGCGCACAGTACCCGGAGCGGTCGTTGAACGGCGGCGTCGTCGCCGGGTTCGAGGCCGCCGACGCGGCGATCGAGTGAGCGTCCGGGACCGGTCAGCGCTCCGATTAACCCGCTATATCCGGGTGATCCACACTCGATAGTCGTCCGTGAGCCCGTACACCTCTCGGAACGCGCGCTCGATGAATCCGGCGACGCGGTTCGCGTCGGAACGCGCGGTGATCACGACGTTGGTCCCCTCCGCCTCCTCCGGACTCACCAGCTCGTCGATCCGGAACTCGGGGAACTCCGCGACGAGCGCCTTGAGTCGGTCGAGCTCCGCGTCGGTACAGTCCAACACGACCTCCGTTCCGGCGAGCTGGATCCACGGCGGGATCTCGCCGCCGTCGGTGACGTCGCTGTCGGGGTCGACGTCGGCGGTCATCACGTCGCTCGACCGGTTCCGGTGGGCCGTCGCGGCGTCCGCGAACAGCTTCAGGCGCTCCGTCTCGGTCGCGGCGTCGAACCGGGTCATGCCACCGGATCCGTCGTGCTGTTCCTTATCAGGACCGATCGACCCCCGGTCCGGGACCGAAGTCGTCATCCGTTCCGGCACACACGTGCCGGTATGGTGAACACCCCACAGGACGCCGACGAGTACACGGAGCTCGTCGACCGGAACGGACTCGTGAAGCTGTTCGCGAACCGTGTCCGCGCTCGGATCCTCGCGACGCTGTTGTACGCCGACGAGCCGCTGACCGTCGATCGGATCGCCGCGGGCGCGGGCGTCACTCGAAGCGTCGTTCACGAGGCGCTCGACCCGCTCGCACGGTTCGGCGTCTTGGATGAGCGTCCGACGGAAGCCGACGACGTGACCGCGTTCGCGCTCGATGACGACGACGAACTCGTCGCGTCGATACGGCGGATCGCGGAGCTGTCGACCGAGCGGTTCTACGACGAGTAGCCGACACGGTCTCGCCGTCGGTACGGCGATCCGAACGGACCGCCTCGCCGGTCACTCCAACCGGACCGTCGTTTGGTCGTAGACGCCGCGGTCGGCCGCGGCGTCGACGGCGAGTCCCGCACCGATCGTGTACTCGCCCGGCGTCGCACGTTCCCACTCGCTCGCCGACACCTGAAAGCTGCCGTGCCAGCTCCGGTCGAACAGCTTCCGCTCGCCGCGGTCGAACGTGAACGATCCCGTTCCGTCCGGAAGCCCTCCGGGGACGCGTGAGGCCTCCCGGTGTCCGTCGACATCCCACGTCCAGAGGATCGGCGACCTCGTCGTGACGGTGACGGGGATCGGCAGCGCGTTTCGCAACTCGACGCGGAACGGTATCGCGGAGCCGACCTCGTACACGCGGTCCGGACTCGACACGTCGACCGAGAGGGCCCGACGAACGGCCCACTGCGGAACGAGCGCCGTGCTCAGCGCCGCAGCGGGAACGGTCCGTGCCGCCCGCGGCGTCGCCCGCGCGTCGCTCTCGTTGGGCTGGTACGGGTTCTCGTCGTCGCGGTCGAGCGCCGTCGAGTCGTAGATGCGCCGCATCGTCGGCAGTTGTGCGAGGGTGGTATTAACGGTGTCTCCGGAGTCGGCGTGGTCGAACGTCCACCTCCTATGGAACCGACCGACTCCCCGGAATCAGTCGTCGTCCGCAGTCTCGTTCGTCATCCCTCCGCCCGTCGTGCGGTTCCCGGGATCGGTGTCGACATCGACGGTTCCGTCCGCGTACCGTTGGTCGAACAGGTGGCAGGCGGCCCGGCCGCTCCCGGTCTCGCGGAGTTCCGGTTCGTGAACGCCACACGGCGTGGCGAACTCCGCTGCGAGCAGGTCGGCCGCCGATTCGAACTCCTCGTCGACGACCTCCGATACCGCGTCCGAGAGCACTCGCTCGGCGTCGGGATCGGACAGCGGGTCGGGAACGTCGTACTCCGCCCGGATCTCCTGGGCGATCCGATCCGGTCCGGGGGCCGTGTCGGATCCCTCCTCGACGCGCGATTCGATCGTGTCGATCGGGACCTCCGCCGACTCGATCCGGTTCCGAAGCGACAGCACCGCCCGCCACTCCCCGTTCTCGAACGAGTAGTCCGCCGGCGGGATCACGCGTGGACACCGCGTGTGGAACTTACAGCCCGACGGCGGGTCGATCGGGGAGGGAACGGTCCCCTCCAACAGCACACGGTCCGCCTCCCAGAGCGGGTCAGGCTCGGGGATCGCCGAGAGCAACGCCTCCGTGTACGGGTGTTGCGGCGGCGAGAACAGCTCCTCGGGCGTGCCGACCTCGGCGATCTCTCCGAGGTACATCACCGCGATCTCGTCGGCGATGTGCTCGACGACGGACAGGTCGTGTGCGATGAACAGGTACGAGAGCCCGAGGTCGTCCTGGAGGTCCTCGAGCAGGTTGAGGATCTGTGCCTGCACGGAGACGTCGAGCGCCGAGACGGGCTCGTCACAGACGATGAACTCGGGATCGACGGCGAGCGCGCGAGCGATGCCGATACGCTGGAGCTGTCCGCCGGAGAACTCGTGTGGGTACCGATTGGCGTGGCTGGCGTTCAGCCCCACTCGATCCAACAGCTCCTTGATGCGCTCGTCACGGCTCTCGCCCGCCTCGAGCCCGTGGATGTCCAGTGCCTCGCCGATGATGTCGTTGACCGTGAGTCGGGGGTTGAGACTGGACTGCGGGTTCTGGAAGACGATCTGCATCTCCCGCCGACGGTCCCGCATCTCGCTCCCGGAGAGGGTCGTGATGTCCTCGCCTTTGAAGTACACGGATCCCCCCGTCGGCTCCTCCAACTGGAGGATCGTCCGGCCGATGGTGCTTTTCCCGCAGCCGCTCTCCCCGACCAGCCCGAGCGTCTGCCCCTCCTCGATCTCGAGTGAGACGCCGTCGACGGCCTTGACGTGTTTCGTCCGGCCGAACAGCCGGTCGATGAAGTCCGTCTCCGACTCGTAGTACTTCCGGAGGTTCTCGACGCGGATCAGCGGGTCGTCACTCACGGTCGTCACCTCCGCTATCGCTACTCGTCCCGTCGACGGTTCCGTCGAACTGGCGGGTCACGCCGACCTCGGTGCGCTCCGCGGCGTCGACGTCGGGCGCATCGACGGCGTCGACGTCGGTACCGACCGGCTCGCCGTTGACGAGCACCTCGTAGTCGAGCTCCCCGAGCAGTTCGCCCGTGTGCGCCAGACACGCCGCGGACTGCTCGGCGTGTTCGGCCGCGTTCGCCACCTCGCCCGTCTCGACGTTCACGAGCGCCGGCTCGGCACGCGTACACGCCTCCTCGGCGTACGGACACCGCGGGTGGAAGTTACAGCCCGGCGGCATCTCGATGAGGTCGGGCATCCGTCCAGGGATCGTCTGAAGGCGCTCCCGACCGTCGCCGATCCGGGGGATCGAACTCATCAGCCCGACGGTGTACGGGTGTTGTGGATTGTAGTAGAGCTCCTCGACCGGAGCCATCTCGACGGGATGGCCTGCGTACATCACCATGACGCGGTCACAGAACTCGGCGACGACGCCGAGGTCGTGAGTGATGAGCTGGATCGCGGTGTCGTACTCCTCGGCGACCTCTTCTAACAGATCGAGGATCTGCGCCTCGATCGTGACGTCGAGCGCGGTCGTCGGCTCGTCGGCGATGATGAGGTCTGGATCACACGACAGCGCCATCGCGATGACGACGCGCTGTTGCATCCCGCCCGAGAACTCGTGCGGGTAGTCGGTGTATCGCGCCGCGGCGTCCGGGATCCCGACCGACTCGAGCGTCTCGATCGCGCGCTCGCGGGCGGCCGCCTCGTCCATGTCGAGGTGGAGTCGGATCGCCTCGGCGATCTGCTCGCCGACGGTGTACGACGGGTTCAGCGCCGTCTCCGCGTCCTGGAAGATCATCGCGATCTCGTTGCCCCGAAGCGATCGGACCTCCTCTTGGCTCATCTCGAGGACGTTCTCTCCTTTGAACCGGATCTCGCCGCTCTCGATGACGCCCGGATGGTCGATCAGCCGCATGACTGCGAGGCTACTGACGCTTTTCCCGGCACCGCTCTCGCCGACGACGCCGAAGCGTTCGCCCGCCTCGATCTGATACGAGAGGTCGTTCGTCGCCTTCACGATACCGTCCTCCGTGTAGAACCTGACGTTCAGGTCCTCGACTTCGAGCATCGCCATTAGCGGAACCCTCCACCGGTGTCGCCGTCTCCCTGTGGGTCGAACGCGTCACGAACGCCGTCGCCGACGAGGTTGATCGCCATCACGAACATGAAGATCGCGAGACCGGGGAACAGTCCCGCCCACCAGCGACCTCGCGCCATGGCGTCCTTCTCGACGTTGAGCATGATCCCCCATTCGGCGCTCGCCGGCGAGAGACCGAGTCCCAGGAACCCGAGGGCTGCGGCGGCAAGCACCACCGTTCCGATGCTCAGCGTCGCCTGCACTATCACCGGTGCCATCGCGTTGGGCAGGATGTGGCGCGCGATGACGTCGCGATCACGCGCGCCCAGCGCTTTCGCCGCGGTGACGTACTCGTTCTCCTTCACGCTCAGTATCTCGCCGCGAATGATGCGTGCGTACGGGAGCCAGCCGACGGCGACCAACGCGAACACGAGCTCCCAGTACCCGCGGCCGAGGATGGCGATGACCGCGATCGCGAGGACGATGAACGGGAACGCGTACAGCATGTCGACGAACCGCATGATGACCTCGTCGACGTAGCCGCCGTAATACCCCGCGATCGATCCGAGCGGAACCCCGATCACCAACGCGACGGCGACCGCGATGAATCCGATGGAGAGGCTCCAGCGGCCGCCGTACATCACTCGCGAGAGGATGTCGCGACCCGCCCAGTCGGTCCCGAACAGGTGAAGCCCCGTCTGCTGGAGGCTGAACAGGTGCTCGATCGTCGGCGGCTGATGCCCGGTCAACAGGTCCTGTGCCGCCGGGTCCGCCGGTGCGAGCGCGAACGGCTGTACCAGTTGATCCGCGAGGATCGGAGCGCCCGCAGGTATCCGGATCGGACGGGCGAACACCGCCAGCAGCATCATGAAGAGAATGACCGCCGCACCGAACAGCGCCAAGCGGTTGCTCGTGAAGCGATTCCACGCGTAGTAGAGGCGGCCTTTCCCCGCCTCCGTCCGGAGATCGGGCTCCCACGACGAGAGGGGGTCCCGCGATTCGACGGCGTCGACGTCGAACCCCGTAACCCGTATTCGGCCGCGCTCCGGTCCAGTCTGTGTGTCTTCAGTTGACATATATTAGTATCGGATCCGCGGATCGAGATACGCGTAGAGCACGTCGGCGATGAGGTTCGCGAGGATCACCGCGACGCCGATGATCAACACGATCCCCTGGATCACCGGGAAGTCGCGGTTGCCGACGCGGTTCACGAGTAGCCGTCCGATACCCGGATACGAGAACACGATCTCGACGACGACGGAGCCGCTGATGATGAACGCGATCTGGATCGCTGCGACCGTCACCACCGAGATAAGGGAGTTCCGCAGCACGTGCTTGCCGACGATCGTCCGTTCCGGAAGCCCCTTCGCTCGGGCCGTCCGGACGTAGTCTTTGTCGAGTTCCTCGACCATCGACGACCGCATCAGCCGCATCATCAGCGCCGTCGCTCCCGTCCCGATCGCGATCGCCGGGAGGAGGGTGTAGATGATCATGTCGGCGCTCAGTAATCCACGACCGGTCGGCGGTAGCACGGGGAACAGGCCGAGCCAGCTCGCGAACACGAGGATCAACAGCAGTCCGAGCCAGAAGTTCGGAAGCGCGATGCCGACGAGCGCGAACACTCGGCTGAACTGGTCGATGATCGTGTTTCGGTAGTAGGCGGCGGCGATACCGGCCGGGATGGCCGTGCTCACCGTCACGGCGAACGCCATCGATCCCATCAACAGCGTGTACGGTAGCCGGTTCAGGATCTCCGCGGTGACCGGGCGGCGGGTGATTATCGAGTTTCCGAAATCGAGCATCGCCGCGCTGATGACCCAGTCGATGTACTGGACGTACACCGGTTTATCAAGCCCGTACTGTGCTCGTATCTCCGCTTCCGTCTGCGGGTCCAACTCGATGAAGAGCGTGATGAAATCGATCGGATCGCCGGGGATGGCGTGAACCATCCCGAAGGTGAGGAGGGAGATCCCCAACAGGAGCGGGATGGTGATCAGAGTCCGCTTGAGGACGAATCGTTGAAGGCTCATCGAACGTGTGTGGTGTGGGTTAAAACGGCCGGTCGCGCCTCGTTACTGCGGCGGGTTCGCGACCTGATCGAGGTGCGGCTTGTACAGCGCGCAGTAGCGGAAACTCGAGTTCGGATGCGGTGCCCACTGGTCGAGGCTTTCGAGCGAGTCGGGGCCGACGATGTCGATCTGGTCGCCGGTCCACATGCTCGCGAACGGCACGTCCTCCGCGAGCACTTCCTGAAGCTCGTGGTAGATGTCTCGTCGTTCGTCGACGTCGATCGTGGTTCGACCGTCGGCCATGAGCTCGTCGACCTCGTCGTTCTCGTAGAGGTTCCAGTTGAACCCGTCCGGAACGTGCGCCTCCGAGGAGAGGAGCTCCTGGACGTGGCTGTTCGGATCGAACCCGCCGGTCCAGCCTATCCCGACGATGTCCGTACTCTCCGCGGCTCCCTGCGGGTCGAGCAGGAACGGGACGAGGTCGTCGAACGCACGGACGTCGAGGTCGGCGTCGAACAGCTCCGTGTCGTCGAACGTCTGCTGGATGACCTCCATCCACCGCTCACGGGTGCGGTTGACGTTCGTGATGAACTCCAGCTCGAACGGCGGCTCGATGTCCTCCTCCTCGAACGCCTCCTCGATGAGCTGTAACCCCTCTTCCGAGTCCTCCCCGACGTATTCGTCCATCAGCCGCTGCTCGTGCTCCTCGTCCCAGTACGCGCCCAGACCGGGGCTGATCGGACCGCCGAGCTCCGTCGCGTTGCCCGCGAACACGGCCTCGACGACGTCTCCTTTCGGCAGGAGGCGGGTCATCCCTCGACGGAGCTTCTGGTTGGTGTACGGCGGCTCCTTCACCGGGAACGTGACGAAGTCGAACCCGACGGCGGCACCGGAGACCACCTCGCCGTTCTGGTCCGCCCACTGGTCGAGTTCGAACGGGGCCGGGTTGTCGATCATGTCGAGCTCGCCCGCGGCCATCGCCTCCTCCTGTGAGACCTGTTCCGGGATCACCCGGAACGTCACGCTGTCCCACGGGGCGGTCGACGGGTAGTCGTCCCCGTCGTACCAGTAGTCCTCGAACGGGGAGAGCTCGACGCGGTCCTCGGGCTGGAACTCGTCGAGAACGAACGGCCCCGTCCCGATCGTCTCCTCGTCGAACGGGTGGTCGTCGTCCTGCGGGTTCTCGCTGATCCCGTCCGCGTTCCGGGGGAGGATCGGAACCTCGGTCAGGTCGCTCGGGTACGACGCGCGCGGCACGTCGGACCGCAGTTCGACCTCGTAGTCGCCGAGCACCTCGACGTCCGAGATCCACGACACCGAGGCGTCGTTGGTCGTTCCTCGAGTGCGCTCGATCGAGAACGCGACGTCGTCCGCGACCATCTCGTCGCCGTTGTGGAACTGCACGCCTTCACGGAGCTGGAAGCGAATGGTCGTCTCGTCGACTTCCTCCCAGTCCTCGGCGAGCTCGCCGCGGAACTCCGAGAGATCGAACGTCGGGGCGACCAGATACTCGTACGCGAGCGTTCCGACGACGGACGCCGACGTCGCGTCAGCGATGAGCGTCGGATCGAACGTTCCCGGGTTCGCTCCGGCCGAGGCGATGAATTCGGTGGTTTCGGTGTCGGATCCAGTCCCGTTCTCGTCGTCACCGTCCTCGTCGGGGTCGTCGACGCATCCGGCGATACCAATTGCTCCAGCGCTGCCCATCGCCGCAAGGACGCGCCGTCTCGTGCTTTCCCGCGAGTTATTGGATGGCATTACCGTGATGTAGTTGCGGTTTGTTAAAAAACATCGGTTCAGCGCCACCGTCGATACTACTCGTCGCGGATCGGGATCGCGAACACGGGGCGGTCACTGGAGAGGATCACTTCCTGCGTGACGCTCCCGAAGACGGCCTTACCGGTGGGCGTTCGCTTTCGTCCCGACAGACAGATCGCGTCGGCGTCGACCGCCTCGGCGGCCGCGATGAGCTCGGAAGCCGGCTCCCCGCTCGCCTCGTAGTGCGTACAGGTGATGCCCGCATCCTCGAGTCGTGCACGGGCTCGGCGCACGGCCGACAGTTGGTTCACCGACGCGCCTTCCGGGTTGTCCCGGAACACGTGACAGAGGTGAGCGGTCACCTCCTCGTCCGCAGGAATCGCCGCGATCGCGTCCGCCTGTGCAAGCGCTCGATCCTCGTCGCGGTCGATCCCGAGAAGCACTCGGTACATGGACGGCGATTCGACCGTGGGGTACATAAATCGTGACCGTTACGCGGTCACGACCATCGACTCGGAGTCGTTGTCCGCCACGATTCGATCGCTCGCGGCGTCTCGACCGCTCACTTGGGCGTCGGCATCCGCTCGGCCGGGGGCATTCGGGCGGTCGTCGCGATCGCCTCGTCGAGCGGGAGGGTCATTCGGACGTCGCCGTCGCGGTCGACGACGGTGAACCCGAGCCGGCGGTACACGGAGAGCGCTGCGCGATTGCTCGACTCGACGTGTAGTTCGAGCGCCTCGCGGTCGGCGTCGGCCGCGGCAGCGATCGCGTGTTTACACAGCTCGGTCCCTATCCCGCGCTCCTGGAACGAGGGATGGACGAACACGGCAAGCTCCGGTCGGTCGCCGTCGGACGGCGTGTACACGACGTGGCCGACCAGCCGGTCCCGATCCGCCGCGACGACGTTCTCGCCCTCGGACAGCAGCGTGTCGACCCACGAGCGCCGACGCTGGTCGACGGTGGGCGGCACGCCCTGTGCCCGGTCCTGGATACCGAACGCCTCGTACATCTCCGCGAGTCGCTCGGCGTCGCCCTCACGTGTCGGTCGGAGCGTCCAGCGGGAACCGTGCTTGTCCACGAACCGCGGGCAGCGAGGTGGACAGTGCTCCGTACCCACACACGCGGAGCTGTTCCATCCGTCGCAGGCTGCGCGGGCCGAGTCGCTCATACCCGATCGTTGGTTCTCGGAGGATTTAGGTCACCACCCGCGATGTCAGTCGCTGGGAATCGAACGACTGCGAGTCGGAGACAAAAAGGAGGCGATAATACAGCCGAGGGTTCTCGCTCCGGTCGGACCGACGTTGCCTCGATGTCGACGAACGACGGACTCCCCGAGCCGGTACGCGACGTGTTGGACCGACGACCGGACGCGCTCCGTGCGGTGGTCGTCTCGGACGACGACGGCGTCGAGCCGCTGTACTTTCGGGATGACGTCGAACGAGACGTCGACCCGGATCGGCTCGAACGCAAGGCGGGGATCCTCTCCGAGGTCGTCGGATCGGGGAGCGACCGCACGCCGTTCGGCACGTACCGCGCCGGCGTCCGTCTATACGACGACGTCGCGATCGTCGATCTCTCGACCGAGGAGGGACGCGTCGTCGTCTCCGCCGACGTCGACGGCGTCGGTCCGGTTGTCGATCCGTTGACGTTGCTGTTCGGTGACGAGTAGTCAAATCCTCACCGGGGATCGCCTGACCCCTCACCGCGGGTCACCTGACCCCTCACCGCGGGTCACCTGCACTGACACCCGAGCCCGGCCTCGAATCGGCCGTTTCGACGTGAGTGCGCCCGTCGCTCGCTCGCACCCACCGCGTCGGCGACGTTCGCTGCCACAGCATCGAACACCGCGGCGAATCGGTCGTCTTCTCCAACGACCGCCGTCCCGTGGTCGGCGGTGAGCGCGGGATCCTCCGGCAGCGTGCCGAGCACCGGAACGTCGGACTCGTCGGCGACCCACCTGCTGGGTGTGAGATCGAACCGACGTCGAAGCGCTCCTCGGACCGAGCCGTTGACGCTCTCGATGAGTCCGAACGGCGTCACACCTCGCTCTTCGAGTCGGTCGAAACACGCACGAACCGTCGCGATCGATGCTGACCGAGTCGTCGTGACGACCGCTCCCGCAGTCGACACCCGATCGAACAGCGCCCGCCGGAGATCGCTCCGTTCGGTCGTGACGTCGACGAACAGGTAGTCCGATCCGCTCCAGTCGATGTCGGTGAGAAGCCGGTCGATAGATGCGTCCGGATCGGTCGACGGCGCGTCCGATCGGCGTCCCGCTCCCGAGGCGAGGAGGTGTCTCGAACTCGCGAGACGTACGCCGCGAACCGTCGCCGGCATCGTCGCCGGCGTCTCCGTGCCATCCCTGTCCCTGTGACCCCTACCCCTGTCGCGTGTGGCCCTGTCGCTCCCGCCCCTGTCACCGCTGGCCCCGTCACCCCTGCCGCTGCTGCGGTTCGTCCCGGGGACGTAGTCATCGAGTTCGAGGACGCCGACGCGGGCTCCGGCCCGGGACAACGCGAACGCGACGTTCGTCGCGACCGTCGACGGTTCGGTCCTCGCATGGGTGCTGACGAACGGGACGACGTTGCGAACGCCGGCGATCCGTTCGCCCGCTTCCCACGTCCGATCGCGGTTTCCAGCCACCGTGATCACCGTCCGTTCGGAGCCGCACAACGCCTCGTTAACACGTTCGACGATCCGGCGTTCGGACGGCGCGTACGGAGCGTATAGCCCCATCCGAACTACGATCAGGTCGTCGTCCACGCGGACGTCGTCGACGAGTCCGAGCGAAACGACGTCGTCGCCGAGGATCGGATCCTCGACGGTCTTCAGTCGGGCACGGATGTCATCGAGCGTGGGTGGTCCGGTCCCGTTCGTGATCGTGGGATCGTCGAGACATCGATCGGCGGCCGGGCTGGATGGGGCGTCCGACATCGTGGGTCACGTCCCGTAGTTGATCATCATTTCTCATGAGGGTCCGTCTCCAATATCCAGATTGTTAAAGGTGCACGTGACGGACCGAGGATCCGCCATCGGGAGTCCAGCGGTAGCTTTTAGCCGGTTCCGGACACAGATGTTCACATGGGAACCAAAGCGAAACTCGTCGTCGTATTGGCACTCGTCGTCCTCGCGTACCTCCTGTTTGCCGGTGATAAGGAGCCGGTCGAGATCGAGTAGCGGAGCGCGACCGACGTCGAGTAGCGGAGCGCGACCGGACCCGCGACCGCGTTCGTGACACGCTCGGTGCGATACCCGCCTTTTTACGTACCCGATCCCTAGCGAGGCGTATGTACGGGGTCGTCACGCGCAACGCCGACGAGGTGGAGATGGAGCCGTTCGACGTCGGGTTCTACGAGGTCAAAGACGTCACGGGACGCGCCGCGGCTCCGCTCCCGAACGCCGTGAACATGGTGTCGTGTTTCGGCGACAACGCCGCGGCGAGCGAGAACGAAGCGCTGGTGCCCGTCGACGAACGCGGCGAGCCGGCGACCCGCGACCGCGAGTACTTCGACTGGGCGTACGTCTGCCCGACCCACCCCGAGTACCGCGCAGGGCTCCTCGAGATCGTCGAGGACTGCGCCGCCGAGGCCGACGACGTCCGCCTCGATGACGTCGGGTTCCCGCGGGAGGGGTTCTGTCGGTGCGACCGCTGCGATCGACTGTTCGCCGAGAGCGAGCACGACGAGCGGAGCGAGTGGCGCGCCGACACGATCACGGAGTTCGTCGCCGACGCGAGCGACCGGATCCCCGGACGGACCCTTGTAACGCTGTACCCCGACCCGTACCCCGGACACTTATACGAGCGGGCGGGCCTCGACGTCGACAGCCTCGCCGCGCACGTCGACGAGTTCGTCGTCCCGGTGTACGACACCGCGTACGAGACGACGTATTGGCTGGAAGCCATCGCACGGGGATTCCGCTCGCGACTCGGCGGTGACTACGACGTCCACGGCGCGCCCCCCGACACGCCCTTCTCGTTGGAACTGTACGCCGTGAACGTCGACGTCGACGACCTGATCCACGCGACCGAGGTCGCGGAGACGTACGCCAAGGACGTCCTGTTCGGCTACGACGCCAGCAACGCCGCCGCCGCGCTGCGTCGGAAAGACGCGGACGAACGCGACGGAAGAGTTCATCGACCGGAGAAGTAGCGATCGGTTCTCCGCAGTCGTGACAGCACCCCTCAGTCGTGACAGCAGCCGCCCGCCTCGCCGCCGAAGTCGACGGTTAGCGGCTCGGAGATCGCCTCGTTGACGGCTTCGAGCGTGTCGTTCAGTTCGTCCTGTGCGTCGAGGAACTCGCGCATGAGGGGCATCGAGTGAAGCTCCTCTTGAGTGCGCTGGACCGATTGGAGATCCGATTGCGTCGCCTCGCCGGTTCGGCGGGCCTCCATGAACTTCGCTCGGAGCTGCTCGAACTCGTCGATGCGCTCTTGGACCTCGTCGTCGCGCTGGACGGCCTCGCGGGCCTCCTCGAACCGTTCGTACTCCGGGGTCCGTGCGATCCGTTCGCCGAGTTCGTGACCGAGCTCCTCGATGGACACCTGTTCCGCGCTCATACGTTCGATCAGGGATGGACACGGTTTCAACCTGCCGGAGCCGGCGGTCATCGAGAGACGTGAACGCCCGCTCGCTACGACCCTAGCCGGGACTCGACGAACGCGACGACGTCGGCGAGCTCCGCCGGTCCGATCCCATGTCCGGTCGGGTACGCCTCGTACGTCACGTCGGCTCCGACCGACTCCAGTCGCTTCGCGGCCGCCCGCGCTCTCGACTCGGGAATCACTCGATCGCCCGACCCGGCGGCGACGAAAACGGGTTTTCCAGCGATCCCCTCCGAGGACCGATCCGCGTGTGAGTCCGCGAGGTAGCCGTGAAGCGCGACGACCCACGCGTAGCGGGCGGGCGTCTCTACGAGGAGCGCGAGGCTCGATATCGCGCCCTGACTGAACCCGAGCAGCCCCAGCCGGTCGGGGTCGAGGTCGTACGCGTCGACGGCGGCGTCGATCGATTCGGTCACGAGGTCGAGGCTCCGCCGAAACCCCTCCGGCTCCGGCTCGCTCTCGTGGAGTCCGCCGCCCGAGAGATCGAGGTCGTACCAGGTGTACCCGCCGTGAAGCGGTTCGGGTGCCCGGAGACTGACGACGTGGAGTTCGTCCGGGAGCTCCGAAGCGATCGGAAGGAGGTCCTGCTCGTCGGCACCACGGCCGTGGAGCACGAACACGGCCGGGTCGTCCTCGCCGCTGTCGTCGGGAGCGACGTGGACGTGTTCGAGCGGAAGGTCTGTCATGCAGGGCCGTTGTCCCGCTCTCGAGTTGTGTCTGTCGGCCGCGGCAGCGGTGGGCGTGGCTCGGAAACGGATCGTCGGTGTTGGTAGGGATCGTTAGCGCCCGCCAGGGACCGTCGGTGCCGGTAGGTCAGCGGTGACGACGACGAGACGAGACCGTTCCACGAACGGGCCGTTTAACCGTGCTGGTGCGCAATCGGAGGTATATGAGTCGCGGGTCCACGGAGGGTGACCTCACGAAGACGGGGATGTCCTTGAAACACGACAGGGAGTGGGACTACGAGCTGGAGCGGATCGTCGATGCGATCGAGGAGCGTGACGCCTCGAAGGTCGGCCTCCAGTTTCCGGAGGGGCTGAAGCGCCGCGGTCCGAAGGTCGCCGACGACCTCCGGGACGCCGCGCCGGACGACGTCACCTTCATGATCTCGGGGCAGCCCTGCTACGGGGCCTGCGATCTGGACACGTACCTGATGCGCCGAACCGACGTGTTCGTCCACTTCGGACACACGCCGATGAAGGAGTCGGACAGCATCATCTACGTCCCGCTCTTCTCGAACGTCGACCCGTTCCCGATCATGGAGGACGCGCTCGACGAACTGGACGATCCGGACGACGACCCCGACGTCGGGCTCGTCACCACGGCCCAGCATATGAACCGGTTCGAGGAGATGACCGACTGGTTAGAGGAGCGCGGTTACGAGGTTCACACTCGCCGTGGCGACGACCGCCTCACCGAGGAGGGGCAGGTGCTCGGCTGTAACTACGCCTCCGCGGACATCCCGGCGGAGCAGGTGCTGTACGTCGGCGGCGGGAAGTTCCACCCGGTCGGCCTCGCGATGGAACACCCCGACAAGCGGGTCGTCATCGCCGACCCGGTCAACAACGCCGTCTCCATCGCCGAACACGACCAGTTCCTCAAGCAGCGGTACGCCTCCGTCCACAAGGCGATGGGTGCGGACAAATGGGGCGTGATCTTCTGTACGAAGATCGGACAGGGACGCTGGGAGCAGGCCCAAGCGATCGTCGAGAACAACGAGAACGCCTACCTGATCACGATGGACGAGGTGACGCCCGACCGTCTCCGGAACTTCGACATGGACGCGTTCGTCAACACCGGTTGCCCGCGGATAACGACCGACGACGGTCCCCGGTTCCACAAGCCGATGTTGACGCCCGGTGAGTACAGGGCCGCGATCGGCGAGAAACCGCTCGACTCGATTGAGTTCGACACGTTCCACGACACCTGGTAGGGCACGCCACTACCGGCGCGGATCAGTCACGCCAACCGCCATCGAATGGGGAACACGTTTCACGAGTCGGTCTGATCCCGGCGTATGGTCCCTCCACACGACGTAGCCCTCGTCGGACAGCTCCCCGATCTCCTCCGCCTCGCGACCGTTCAACCGCCGCGGCAGACCGCCGGAGATATCATCGTCGGCGCGACGTTCGAGCTCGTCTTCAGCGCCGTGATCTTGAGCCTCATCGGCGCGGTCGTGATGGCGATCGCTCCGGATTTCACCGCGGACGGCGTCGAGTACGTCCACGAGCATCCGGGCGAGGCGTTCGTGTACGGCGTCATCGCGTACGTGGCTCTGATCGCGGCGACGATCCTGCTCGCGATCACGATCGTGGGCCTTCTCGTGGTCATTCCCGGACTGATCGTCGTCGCGATCCTCGGATTGGGCGCGACCACGGTCGCGATCGTCTCTCTCGGCGCGTGGCTTCAGTCGGCCTTGGACGGCCGCCCGGTGCCGGCGTCCGGCACCGGGCTCGTCGTCGGCGCGGTCACGTGGGCGACGATAGACCTCGTCCCGGTGCTCGGCGGACTCGTCACGTTCGTCCTCAGCGCGATGGGGTTCGGCTACCTCTCGCTGTACCTCGTCAACGGTCGGTCCGATCGGTACTACGGTTCGCTCGACGAGGCGTCGGCCGAGACGGACGACCGCTCCGCGTACGATCGCTACGACCCACACCGCGAGCGCGACGAGAAACGTGACGACGGTTCCGACGGAGGCACGCGGGACGACGAGGAGTCCGACCGCTTCCGAAACGTCGCGGCGATCGACGCCGAGCGCGAGGACGCCGATTCGCGCCGGGACGAGGACGGCCCACGGGATCGCTGACCGCCCGTCTCGCTGACCGCCCGTCTCGCTGACCGCCCGTCTCGCTGACCGTTCGCCTCACTCGACCCGTCGTTCCACGTACTCGATCGCTTCGGCGGGCGAGTCGACCGGCTCGACGCCATCGACGTCGTGGCTGTCGAGACCGGCCACCGGTCGGCCGTGTGCGAGCGCGAGGCCGATCTCCGACAGCGTGCCATATGACCCGTCGACCGCGACCGCGGCGTCCCCGTTCATCACGACGAGCGCGTTGCGGGCGTGGCCGAGTCCGGTCGCTATCGGCGTCGTCACGTGCGAATTGGCGTCGTCACGTCGATCCGTCGGGAGGATCCCGACCGTCTCTCCACCGGCCTCGCGCGCACCGCGACAGACGGCTTCCATCACGCCGCCGAGCCCACCACAGACGACCGTGTGCCCGCGGCTCGCGAGTCGTTCGCCCAGTTCCTCCGCGACGGCTGCCGTGTCCGGCGGAACGGTACTGCCGCCGATGACGCTCACGCGCATGGGTGGTCTCGGGGTGGCTCGGATAAAAGGCGGCCGGCAACCGAGACGCGGAGCTGTCCGGGGAGACCAACGGTGGCTTCGCAACCCTTGTCACGGCAGCCCGCCGAGACGAACACGTGACACGCCGGCTCTTCGGGACCCTCTGCGGGCTCGTCTTCCTCGTCAACCTCGGTCGGGTCGGCTTCGCGCCGCTCGTGCCGACAATCGGCGCGGAGTTCGCCGTGAGCACCGCGGTCGTCGGCTCCGTGACGACGCTCGTGTGGGTCGGCTCCGCGCTGCCGCGGATCCCCGTCGGCTACCTGCTCACGAAGGTCCCTCGACACCACGTCGTGCTCGGATCCGGCGTCGCGCTCGCGGGGGCGGCCGCGTTTACCGGGTCCGCCGAGTCGATACGGGCCCTTCAAGCCGGCGCGCTGCTCATCGGACTCGCCTCGGGCGCGTACTTCGTCGCCGCGGTCCCGCTGGTCGCGGAGCTGTTTCCGGGTGCCCGCGGACGGGCGATCGGGATCCACGGTGCCGCGAGCCAGCTGGCGGCGGTCCTCGCTCCGGGGATCGTCGTCGCGGTGTTGTACGTCGCCGGATGGAGCGGCGTGTTCCACCTGCTCGCGATGGCCGCGCTGGCGGTGACGGCGGTACTCGTCGTCGTCGTTCGCCGGAATCCGCTGCCCGAATCCGCCGGAGCGGACCGGGACTTCCGGTCGGCGCTCGACTACTGGCCGCTGATCCTCGTCGGAGTCGTCGTCGTCGCCGCGCCGGGGTTCGTCTGGCAGGGCGTGTTCAACTTCTACGTGACGTATCTCGTGGGGACGAAGGGCGTCTCCGAGACGCTCGCGAACGGCCTGCTCACCGTCGTCTTCGCCGCGGGCCTCCCGGCGTTCTGGTTCGGCGGGCGACTCGCGGATCGGCTCCCGCACGTCCCCTACCTGCTCGGGATCATGGTCTCGTTCGCGGTCGCGCTCGGCGCGCTCGTCGTCGCCGAGGGAGCGATCGCACTCGTCGGCGTCACGGTCCTTCTGGGCGCGACTATCCACGCGATGTTCCCCGCCATCGACACCTTCATGCTCGAATCGCTGCCCGCGGACAACCGCGCCAGCGCCTACGCCGTGTTCAGCGGGTTCGCGATGTTCCTCGAAGCGACCGGCAGCGGCGCGGTGGGCTTCGCCGCGGAGCGCGCGAGCTTCGACGCCGCCTTTGTCGCCGGTGCGGTCGGCGTCGTCGCCGTCGCAGTCGTCCTCGGTGTTCTCCACATAGCCGGTCGACTGCCCGGCGGTGCCACTGCGGCCGGTGCGGGCGGAGCCGTCGCGCCGAGGGATGAGTGACCGGCGCTCTGAAGGTTTAAACCCGGTCGGGCACAACCCCGGCGTAGTGACCGACGCGCCGCCGTGGGCCGACGTCTTCGGCCACGAGGAGCCGTACCCCGAACAGGCCGACGGTATCGACGCCGCGATCGACGCCGCCGAGGACGGCGGGTTCCTCGCACTGGAGGGTGCCTGTGGAACCGGTAAGACGATGCTCGCGTTAACCGCCGGATTGGACCGCGTTCGCGATCCGGACTCCGGGTTCGAGCGCGTGTTCGTGCTCACCAGCGTCAAACAGCAGCTCCGCCAGTTCGAGACGGACCTCCAAGCGATCAACGAGAACCTCCCCGACGAGTACGACCCGATATCCGGACTCACCCTCGTCGGGAAGGCGGACGTCTGCCCGTACGCTCGGGAGAACCGCGCCGGGATCGACCGCGAGAACGTGTACGAACGGTGTGAGGGGCTTCGGGATCGCACTCGAAACCTCGTCGGCGACGGCGGACCGACGACGACGTCGAACCTCGTGAGCGAGGCCCGGAGCCAACAGCTCGGACTGATGGACTCGGGCACTGCGACGGGGACGCCGGACGGGCCGGGTTCCGACTCCGGATCGGCCGACTACCTCACCGTCGACGGCGAGCCGACGCCGTACCGCCCCGACACCGAGGAGTTCCGCGACACCGAGTTCTGTCCGTTCTACGCCGGATTCCTCGACGACCTGCCGGAGGACGGCGACCCGGCGGAGGCCGTCCCGTTCGATCTCACCGATCGGGGTCACGTCGACCCGACGGAGCTCGTCCGACTCGCGGCCGGCCACGGGAGCTGTCCCCATTCGATCATGGGTGCGCTCGTTCCCGAGGTCGAGGTCGTCATCGGGAACTACTACCACGCGTTCGATCCGACGACGACGGCGACGTTCACGGGCGCGCTGCTCGACGAGTCAACCTTCGTCGTCTGCGACGAGGCACACATGCTCGAACCGCGGGTTCGGGACCTCGTGAGCGACGCCGTGGCGGACGCCAGCCTGCGGGACGCGGAGGCGGAGATCACCCGCGTGGTCCAGCCGGTCGAGTTCGAGCGGGAGGGAGCCGAATCGGAGAACGCCGGCCTCGTTCGCGGCGAACTCGACGACAGCGACGTTACGATCGAGGAGTTGCAACGCGTTCGGTCGTTCGTGAGCGACCTCCGCGGCGAGTTGGACCGGCGCGTAACCGCGTATCTCGACCGGGAGCGACCGGATTGGCGGGCGTCGATGAGGGAGCTCGAGGACGAGGAGATCCCCCTTCGCGACCCCGAAGAGCCCGCCGAAGACGAGATCACGACGTGGGCGAACGGAGAGGGGTACCACGATCGAGTGTGGGCTCGTGCTCCGGAGGTCGGCGCGGTCGTCAAGCGGGTGTTGGACTCGCTGGAGGACGACGACAAGCGCCGCGCCGCGCCCGGCGTCGGCCGGACGCTCAACGCGTGGCACAGGGAGGGTCACGAGGAGTTCTTCCGGGCGATCGACCTGGAACGGACGTTCGACGAGACCGCGCCGCCGGACTCCTGGCGGCGCGCGTACAACGGGAGCCTCGCGCTGTACAACTGCCTCCCGAGCGAGCCGATCGGGAGCAGACTCGGTGAGTTCGGCGGCGGAGTGCTGATGAGCGCAACGTTGGAGCCGATGGACGTGTTCCGCGACGTGACCGGGCTGGATCACCTCGAACGGAGCGGCAGACCGGTGGTCGAGCGGACCTATGGACTCACCTTCCCCGAGGAGAACCGGGCGAGCTTCGCGGTCGACGCCCCGAAGTTCACCCACGGGAACCGCGGTGTACCGGGCGAGGACAACGACACGCGGGTCGCACACGTCGACGCGATAGTCGAGGTGGCTCGACGGGACGGGAACGTCCTCGTCGGCGCTCCGAACTACGCCGAGGCGACGTGGATCGCCGACGAGCTCCGGCGACGGCTCGACAAGCCGGTGTTGATCGACGAGTCCTCCGGCGACAGGGAGACGGAGGCGCTCAAATCGGAGTTCTTCGCCGACGACGGGAAGGTGCTCGTCACCAGTCTCCGGGGGACGCTCACGGAGGGAGTCGACTATCGTGGGGATCGCCTCGCCGCCGCGGTCGTCTGCGGGGTCCCCATCATCAACACCGCCCGGCCGAGGACCCGGGCCGTCGTGGCCGCCTACGACCGCCGGTTCGAGTCGGGGTTCGAGACCGCGCTCACGGTGCCTGCGGTCCGGAAGGCGCGGCAGGCCGTCGGTCGGGTGATCCGCGGACCGAACGAGCGCGGCGTTCGCGTGCTGCTCGACGCCCGATACGCGCGGGCGTCGTGGAACGGCGTCCGACAGTACCTTCCGGCACACGAGCGAGCGGAGTTCCAGCCGGTGAGCTCGGACATGCTCGGAATCGCGCTCGATCGGTTCGAGCCGTCCGACGAGTGATGAGCCACGAGGCGCGGGTAAGCACCCAATAACTACACGGGCGTCGGTCTCAACGGCCGACATGGACACCACCCAGCGGTCGTTCCACGTGGTCTGTCGAGAGTGTCGAACCGAACGGGTTCTCGACACCGTCGCCGATGCGGCGGAGTTCGCGGACGAACACGCCGCAGAGACGGACCACGTCGTCGTGTTCGACCGGATACAGTGACCGCCGGCGGGGTTCGATCAGGCCTAAAAGAACCGTGACGGCTCCGATCCGAAGCGTTTCCTTCTCCCGACCGCTGTCGGAAGTATGGATGAAAGCGGAGCTCTCGACGCGTTGATCGTCGCCGCCGAGGAGGGCGCGTCGGTCGCCCTCGACGGGTTTCGGACCGAACTCGACGTCGAGACGAAGTCGGGTCGATTCGACCGCGTGACTCGGATCGATAGGGCGGCCCAACGTCGTGTCGCGGAGTCGCTCGCGTCGGTCGCTCCCGACGTCCCGCTCGTGGGCGAGGAGGGCGACGCACGCAAGGACGTTCCCGCGGAGGGGTACGCGTGGGTTGTCGACCCGATCGACGGGACGAACAACTACGTCGCCGGCGGAGGCGTCTGGGCCGTCGCGGTCGCCGCCACTCGCGACGGCGAACCCGTCGCCGCCGTGACCCACCTTCCGGTCGTCGGCGATACGTACACCGCGGCCGCACTCGACGGGAGCCGCAGCGCGGTGGGAAAAGAGCGCGTCGACGATGCACCGTCCGGAACCGAGCCGGTCGCGAGACGGAACGGAGAGCCGATCCGAGTCAGCGACCGCGAGGACCCGTCATCGTTCACGATCAACCCCGTCTTCGGCTTCTCAGACCGCGCTCGACGGCACCATCGGCGAGCGATCGAAACGATCTTCGAGGAGTTCGGTGACTATCGCCGGGTCGGTTGTGCGCAGTCCGCGCTCGCGTCGGTCGCGAGCGGGGAACTGGACGCCGCGGTGTCGACGGTCCAGCTCGACCCGTGGGACACGGTCGGCGGCGTCGGCCTCGTCAGGGCCGCCGGCGGGACGGTTACCGACGTTCACGGGAATCGGTGGGTTCCCGGCGCGACCGGACTCGTCGCCTCCAACGGGAGCGCACACCGGCAGGTGGTCCAGGCGTTCTCTCCCGAGCGCGGCCGAGCGTGAGCGGGCACCCGGACACGAACGCGTCCGCTCGTGACCGTTCAGTGAGAGTGCCTCCGCCGGGAACCCGGGGGCGAGGGACGCGGCGACGGCGACCGGAATCCGGTCCTTTTACCGCGTCTCCGACCGACCGCCCGGTATGAACGTTCGCGAGCTCGCTCGCGTGGCCGGGATCGGTGCCTCCGTCGTCACGGTGCTCGTCCTCGTCGCACCGTACGTCGTCATCGCGGAGCAGCAGGACCTGATCCTCGCGTACTACGCCGCGGGCCCGATCGGTGCCGGCGGCGTCGGACTGTTCGCGCTTCTCAGCGCGGTCGTGTTCGCGTCCATCGAGCGAGGGAACGTCGACCCCGGGACGCTGGCCGGCGTCGTCGTCGTCCTCGGCGTCTCGACGGTTCTGCTCGCGGTCGTCTGGGAGCTCTCGATCGATCCGACCGTCCGGTTCGGCTTCCCGGCGACGTACCGCTGGATCGAGTGGCACTCGCTCGCGGTGATCGCGGCCGCGATACCGATACCAGTCTGTGCGGGGCTGTACGCACGGGAACTGCTCGAATAGGTCGGTCCGCGTTCACGAGCCGGCGGGACCGACGAACGAAAGGCCCTTATGTCGGACTCGTGTACTCCCGAACGGACTAGGTCGGGCGGTTAGGCCCCGCTCGTCACCCGTGAGGTAGTCTTCAGCGGGGACCGAACACCGGGCACGTCCGGACCGGCCGGCGCGGGCCTCGGAAGCCAACGTGGAAGCCTCGTCCGACGGGGACAGCGGTCCACGACGCTCGCTCGCAGGAGCGATCCGTCGTGGTTCGTCGGCGGCAACGGGTCAGGCGCGGAAGCGAGCAGCCCATCGCTGAACGCCCGTCGCTCGTCGGGTCGCGGGGTGGAGAAGGCAACCGGGATACCCCGTGCCGGTACGCCGGGCAAGCCCGCTCGTCCACCATTCATACGGGATCTCGAACCGACGAGCCCGGCGGCTACGAATACGATCCTTCCGGCAGCCATGCATCACTCGCTCCGATCAAAAAAACGCGATGCATGGCGGTCGATGCGTCTCCGCACTCACTGTGGCCGCTGCGGCGATTTACGGGGGATCTAGGAGAACGCTCTTCAGTAGGAGATTGTTGATACTGTTGAATTGTCGCTGTCGAGTCGAAGAGGACAAGGACACCGCGTTAGCGGTGCCCGACACGAATGATTCCGCGGTATGTGTTTGGGTCGGAATCGATCGCAGCTGACCTGCTCCAATAGATTCGCCGGCGTAACGCTGTGACTCAAGCGACTGCGCACGACTTTGACGGGAGATATTTCCACCACGATTTCGATTGATAAGAGTGGGTTCGTTAGTTTTCGTCCTCGGATTGGCCTGCTCGTTCTGCGGCGAGGGTGAGTTCTCCTCGTTCGGTGAGTGAGTATACTTTCCGTCGCCCGTCTTGTTCTCCGGTGATGTAGCCGGCGTCTTCTAACTGCTCTAGGTGTTCGTAAATGGTAGACCCCTGTACGCCGAGGTCTTTTGCGAGTAGGTAGCCGTGTTTGGGTTCTTCTTCGAGTAGAGAGAGAATTTTTCGCTTCGCGTCCGTCAGCGTCAACCCCATTGCCCGAGAGTTTGATAGCGTCGGTGATAAGCTATACATACTTATTTACCTATGCATAGGTGATAACCTATGTAATCATAGAAAAGATGAAGCACTCAAGTTCCCCGGTTACAGATGGAGTAGATAACCAGATGTACGTTGTTGACCTCTCCGGCTGCGTTTCGGATGCTTCTTCGTTAGACGATTTGTTAGATAAGACGAGGGGTCTTTGGCAGTCTATCTATGAGCGGATGACTGATGATGAGACTCTCTGGGTTATTGCACCGAACGAGTACCAAGACGGGCGATTGTGGCCGGTCTCAATGGCGACAGCGGATTTCGCCCGCGAAGAGTCTGATCTCACGCTAAAAAACATGATTTCTCTTCACACGTGGGAAGACCGCGGTGGTGACATGGAGAGTGCGTATGATGAGATTCTTTTCTTTGTTCGCAACAAGCGAGAGTACCAGTTCCACAAGGACAGAATCCGCGTATCTCACGTGTACCAAGGCCATGAGTGGGGCGGGGAGCGAAAAGAAGGAAATAGCTCGTATCACGATACGTCGGTTCAGCGGTACAATTCAGAAGGGAAAGATCCGGGGAACGTTTGGCTTGACGAAGATCGCACACAGTCTGACGACCAGTCCGTAGACCAGATCGGTCCCCTCCCGATGAAGGAAGCTCTTCGTCGTTGTGTTCTCGTCGGCTCTAGTGAAGGAGAGACCGTGTACCTTGTTGGTGGTGACAGCTCTTTCCATGAAACAGTCGAAGGAGATGGTCGAGTTTTAGAAGTCCTTGACATTGAGACGGTTAGACGTGAGGTGGCGTGATGTCTGGTATTGAATCGTTCGAGGGACTGGAGATTCATTGGACGTCCAGTGAGGATATGCAAGCCGTCGACGACGGTTCTATACAGTCGGTTATTACGTCGCCACCGTACTGGGATTTGAAGGATTACGGTCACGAAGAACAGATTGGGACAGCTGACGAGTCGTATGAGCTGTACCATGACCGGATGGAGAAGGTCTGGACTGAATGCTATGACAAACTCGCAGCTGATGGCACAATGTGGGTTGTCGTCGATACGGTGATGGAAAGGGGACAACTCCAGCTTCTCCCGTATCATATTGCTGAACGGGCTGAAGATCTCGGGTTCATCCTTCAGGATATGATAACGTGGTACAAGCCGACGGCTATTGCCGGGATGACTGAGAGAAACGTTGTGAACAAGAAGGAGTATGTTGTCTATCTCTCGAAGAACAAGGGGCATAAGTTCAACCCGGAGCAGGGTTCTAACGGGAAGGAAGATCCAGCAGTTGAGGAAGGACACCGATTGGGGAACTTGTGGCGTCACCCGGTGAAGCGCGGCTCTGTGGGCCAGAACGTGTTACACAAGGCACCGTATCCGATTTCGCTTATCAGCCGAATTGTCGAAGTGTCTTCAGACCCTGGGGACAAGGTTCTTGATCCCTTCTTTGGAAGTGGAACGACTGCGTACGCAGCTCTTGACCTTGGCCGCGAGTGTGTCGGTTATGAGTTGAACGAGGAATTTAGCGAGGTTATCGAAGAACGACTCTCTCCGCTTGAACAGCACTCGATAACCGAATTCTGAGCTATTTTCTAGAAGCTGGACGGGAGTGAGAGCTAAATTGGCTCTATGCGAAGTCAGTAAGATTCGTCCCGTCAGAGAGAAGATCTTCTCGTTTACGGAAGTACCCATTATCTTGTAGCTCTTCTGCGAGATGGTGACGGTGGCAATAGTGATCCAGATCCCCTTCTGGTTCGGGGTACTTTTCGATACATCTGTCTCTTTAGCCGGTCCTCGGTTCTAATATTAGGAATAGAATAGCACGCCATTCACCTATGTATCGGTATTTGCGGATTTATTGTTTATTTACCGATAGCAACCGTATTCTTATGTGGTATATAACGATCCTTGGACTGAGAGTCTCGGATTTACTGACTTAGGGACTGAAGACAGAGAAGCAACGCTCGAAGAAGTGAAACAGGTTGTCGAACACCTCCACGAGGAACACCCAGAGATATTCGACGAGGAGTCTATCTCCCCGCAGGATTATAACCGAGAGCTAAGGGATGCCGTGTTCTCTCTCGGCGGCAAATACCGACAGGGACACGGCGCGGATAACGAGGACATTGTGCGAGACGTATTCCTCGAACCAGCGCAAGAAGAAGGCTACCTCACATACGTTGACCAGCGAGGGAGTGAACGAATCGATTTCAAAGGGCGTCTTTTGGATAATGATGAGACGTTCGCAATGGACGTTAAAGGTGGAGAAGGACAATCAATCGGTCATCTGCTCGTTCCCTCCAACACGAATATTCTGATGCTCTGGTCTGAGCGAAACGCTCGGAATACCAAATCTCCCGCATCTCGCTTGAATGAGGTGATCAACCGCGCTGTTCGGTGGGGATTCAATCAGGAAGCGTACCCTAGCTATATGATCATCCGAGACCCGCCGGCAGGTGCGGTTACGGATGAAGGTAGCGTCATTCCTGATGTCGTTGTCTTCCCGAACGAGTTCCCTTCGCCAAGTAATCCTTCCCCGGATCTGCCAGAGCTTGACGATCTCTATTTCGCAGAGGTGTTATTTGACGTGTTGACCAAGTATGGGGACCTCAACGATGACGAAGTTCGAAAACATATCTGGTGGCACAACCTCCAGTATCGTGACCGGGACGGCGGGATGATCGAGAAAGAGATTTACAACGAGTACAATAATTCAATCACGCTTACCACACATTCCATTCAGTTTTCTAGAATCTCAGATGTCGTATGATGTAGGTCGCTCTTCTGATGAAGGTTGAATCGGTGTTCCGTTGCTAATCCCACTCAGTAGCTGGCCGTCAGAGCTGCTGTAACACAAGGTCTTACTCCGTTGTGCTCATCTCAAAGTCGCCAGAGGGCTCTATCAACAATGTGCTACGCAAGAACGAAGGAGAAATTCCCGTCTTTACAGTAGTTGCCGAGCCTCTCAATACAGCACATGTCGAGGCTATGTATCGTCGAACTCGGTGAGTTCTATTTATATAGTTCTTTATCAGTCATATAAACACAGATCGTTGGCTGATACGAACTGATTCGGCAACTACTGTTCAGGGCGGGGAGGATGTTAAACGTACTCGCCCGACTCCTCGTCTTTCCGCTCGTCGAGGTACTCGTGGGCCTCCTCGAAGATCTCGCGGGGGCCGTCCTGGGTGATCGTGTTGATCGCCTGGTCGTAGTCGCGCCACTGCAGGTCGCGGTGTTCCTTCGAGAGTTCGGCGCTCGCCTCGAACGAGCGAGCGATGAACAGGTGCACCGTCTTGTGGATGGTGTTTCCGTTCGCCTCGAACACGTAGTCGTACTCCTCGCGGAAGCCGTCGATCAGCCGGAAATCCTCGATTCCGGCCTCCTCTGACACCTCCCTGATAGCCGTCTGCTGGAGCTCCTCGTCCCCCTCGACCCCGCCTTTGGGGAACTCCCAGTCCCCCGGTCGGCTCTTCAGGAGTAAGTACTCCCGTTCACCGCGGGTGTCGCGGAAGAGGATGGCTCCAGCGCTGGTCGCTTCGACCGTCATTACCGTCAGGTAAGCTACCCCCGTTAAAGAGGGTGTCGGACTCGCCGGTTCCTCGCGGGTTTCCGCCGCTCTCCGTCGCTCTGTGGCCCCGTATCCGACGCGTACAACGTCGTATATATGTCGTTGTCGCCCGCCACGCGTGTCACGAGCCACGCTCGCACGGATGCTCCGAAGCGGACGGAGGCGCGTGTGGACGGAGACGCACCGAACCGGCAGGTCGTGCGTCGCTCTCCCAGCCGACGTGCCGGTAGATGCGTTTTTAGGCCTCGGGCGACCATCCACGGACGACCCCCAGTCATGACCTTCGTCACGAAACTCACGTTCCAGTCGGGCGACCACGACGTCCTCACGGAGACCGTCGGAGATCTCAAATCGACGATCGAACGGAAGGGTGCGGAGTGTAAGGGCCCACACGCCGACCCGTCCGAAACCGTCCGCGTCCCCTTATATAAACGGCTCCGAACGGGCGAGGAGTTCGCCCCGTGGAGCTACACGGTATATAAACGCTCGATGGAGATCCACGGCTCCGACGACATCGCACGGGCGGTCGTGGGTCGCGACTTCCCCGACTCGATCCACGTCGAGGTCGAAGTCGATCGGAAGAAACCGCTCGGCCATCGTCGCGACAGCTGAGACCTGTACGTCTCCGCCTCCCGTCCGTTCGCCTACGTCGCCTCCCGTCCGTTCTCTCGTCTCCAAATCCTCCCGTTCTACCACGCCGAGAACCCGCCGTCCACGAACGTCTCCGCTTGCGTTCCGATGTACTCGCGTTGGGTTCCGTGAACGGCCTCCTCGAACCCCTCACCGGCGGCGAGCCGCGATCGGACCCGGTCGCGCTTCCAACTCGCTGGCGTGGTCCGGTTCTCGACGCGCCACCGGAGCGGCGCGAGCCACGACTCCGCTTCCGACGACGAACAACCCGCGGTGCGGAGCCCGGCGGCCGCGTGATCGAGAAGATCGTCGTAGACGGCGTCCGTGTCGTGGGTTCGCCTGCCGTCGTGCCCGAGCCATTCGAGGTCGGCGTCGAGCCCGTCGGCGACCGCGCGGTAGAAGTTGTCCCGAGCGACCGTCCAGTCGAGGCCGATCACGGGGTGTTCTCGCCGCGGGAGCGCCTCCATCAGCCCGGCGAAGGCGGCCTGAAAGGCGATCGAGTCGCGAACGGTCGGCTGTGCGGCGATAGGCCGGAACTCGATCCGGGCGTTCGCGCTCGACCGGCTCGCGCCTTCGAACACCGGGCGAACCCACCGCCAATACGTGCCGTGTTTCGTTCGGAACGTGGCGAACGCGTCGTCGAAGCGGTCGCTTCCGTCGCCGTCGGGCATCGGAACGATCGTGTCGTCGCTCGCGATCCGGTCGACGGCCTCCTCGACGTCGTGTACGTCCCGCGGGAACCGGACCTTGTCGTCGGCCGTTCGCGCGTTGAGCACCGACTCGAACACGTGGACTCGGTTCGCCTGGGCACCCTCCACGAGCACGCGCTCGCCGTCCCAGTCGTCGTCGTACAGATCCGGTGGGAAGAAGGGGGAGTTGACGCCGAGCGCCAACAGCGGCCCCGCGATCCGGAGCGCGTATCGGAAGTGAACCGGGAGCGTCTCCGCCTGTGCGACCTGATAGTGCGGCTGTATCGAGGTGATGAGACTCTCCGGCATCACCGTGTCCGCCGCCAGCGACACGCCGGGTGCCTCCATGGTGACCGACGCGGACCCGTCGGTCCCCGTGTTCGCCATCGCGTGATAGCGAACGGCGTCGCTCATGTTGGCGGCGATGGTGACGCCGTCGACCTCGACGCTGTCGGTGAGGTATCCGCGTGCGGTCTCGCCGGCCGGCGGAATCGTCCAGATCCCGTCGGAGACGAGCCGCATTCCCTCGACGCCCGCGGTGTTCTCGGCGGCCTCCAGTCGCGCGCGGACCTCCGCGAGCTGGGCACGAAGTCCGTGGTCCGAAAGCGGCTGTGGACTCGTGGACATCTCGGCGTTGTGTAGGCCGAGCTCCTTCTCGAACCCCATCAGCTCCAGCAGTCGCCGTGGGACGCGCATCAGCGCGTATTCGCCGGCTCTCGACTCCTCGCTCCAGCGGCCGTCAGCGACCGCGTAGAACTCGTACTCGAAGCCGACGATCGACTGCTGATTGTCGAACGTGCCGTCTCCGAGTCCCTGTTTGACGACCTCCGCCTCCTCCTCGGCGCGTGCCGCGAACGCGTCGGCGTCGACGTCGAGGGCGTCTCGAACGCCCGAAGCGAGGTCCGGATCCGTGCTCATGACCGGGTCGACGGCTCCGGATATTAAAAAGGGCGGCGACCGATCCCGCGTTCGGTGAGTGTCACCACACGGTGACGCGGTCGTCACCGGCCACACGGTGACGCGGACATCGCTGCTCGACGACGTGGTCGTCGATTCGGATCCGACGATGGGGCCGGAGGGAGCCGCCGCACCGGGGCGTTTTTGAGCGGGGACGATGGAGTCGGCGTATGCAACTCTCCGTGCTCGCCGATCGGGTCGAGCGGCTCGAAGCGGAGCCGGCCGACCTCGAAACGACGGCGGCGGTCGCCGACCTCCTCGTGGATGCGGGCGGCGGTCCCTCCGCGGACTCGGACGACGAGCTCGCCACGGCCACCCGGTTCCTGCTCGGGCGCGTGTTCCCGGCACACGACACTCGAACGCTCGACGTCGGTCCCGCGCTGTGTCGCGAGGCGATCGCCCGCGCTGCGGGCCCGAACGTGACGAAGGAGGACGTCGAGGACCGACTCGCCGAGCGGGGCGAGATCGGTGCGGTCGCCGCGGCGTTCGAGTTGGGCGGCCAGCGCGGACTCTCGGCGTTCGCCGGCGGGACCGAGTCGCTCACGGTCTCCGAGGTCGACGACCGGCTCCGCGAGCTGGCCGCGGTCGACGGAGACGGAAGCGAATCGCGCAAGCTCGACGTCCTGTTCGGACTGTTCAACCGGACGGATCCGGCGGAGGCGAAGCTCCTCGCGCGGCTCGTGCTCGGCGAGATGCGGATCGGCGTCGGCGAGGGGACGGTTCGGGACGCGATCGCGGAGGCGTTCCTCGCCGATCCGGCCGCGAGGGGTGTTGACGGTGACGTCGACGGGAGATCGGACGGCGGCACCCATCCGGACGACGGAGCGGTCACTGAAGACGGAGCGGTCACTGAAGACGGACCCGTCACCCACGCGACGGCCGACCGGATCGCGGCGGTCGAACGCGCGTTGCAGGTGACGAACGACTACGGGCACGTCGCCGTGCTCGCCCGCGACGAGGGCGTGTCGGGGCTACACGCGGAACGACTGGTCGTCGGCCGCCCGGTACAGGCGATGCTCGCGCAGGCCGGGACCGCGGGCGACGCCGTGGCGGAGTTCGGCGAGGTCGCGGTCGAGACGAAGTTCGACGGTGCACGCGTCCAGATCCATTACGTGCCGCCCGACTCGACGGGTGCGGCGAGCGGGTTGGGACCCCGGATCTACTCGCGAAACATGGACGAGGTCACGGCCGCGTTGCCGGAGATCGTCGAGTAC
Organism: Halorubrum rarum; assembly: GCF_048380895.1. Taxonomy (NCBI): domain Archaea; kingdom Methanobacteriati; phylum Methanobacteriota; class Halobacteria; order Halobacteriales; family Haloferacaceae; genus Halorubrum; species Halorubrum rarum. The sequence continues at coordinate 69,690 of NZ_JBLWMN010000011.1, forward strand.
GTCGCCGATCGAGTCGACGTGCCGGTCATCCTCGACGGGGAAGTGGTGGCGGTCGACGACGGCGGCGATCCCCTCCCGTTCCAGGAGGTGCTCCGACGCTTTCGGCGAAAGCACGACGTCGACCGGATGCGCGAGACCGTGACCCTTCGGCTCCACGCGTTCGACTGTCTCCACGCCGACGGAAGCGATCTCCTCGAGGAGCCGTTCCGGGTCCGCCACGATCGGTTGGCAGGTGTCCTCCCCGAGGCCGCCGCGGCGGTCCGAACCGTCGACGACGTCGAGGCGATCGAGCGGATCGAGGCGAACGCGCTCGACGCCGGTCACGAGGGGATCATGCTGAAGGATCCCCGATCGACGTATACGCCGGGCGACCGCGGTCGGAGCTGGCTGAAGCGGAAGCCGGACGTGGAGACGCTCGACGCGGTCGTCGTCGGTGCGGAGTGGGGCGAGGGACGGCGAGCGGAGCTGTTCGGCACCTTCCTGCTCGCGGTCCGCGACGAGAACGGTACGCGGGAGCGAGCCCGCGCTCGTGGCGCTCTCGACGACGACCACGACGGCGGCGCTCTCGACGGCGACCACGACGGGTACGCGACGATCGGGAAGGTCGCGACCGGGGTGACCGACGAGGAGCTGGCGGCCCTGACCGAGCGACTCGAACAGCACGTCGTCGGGGAGTCCGGAACGGAGCTCTCGATCCGCCCGTCGGTCGTCGTCGAAGTCGGCTACGAGGAGATCCAGACCTCGCCGACCTACTCCTCGGGCTACGCGCTCCGATTCCCCCGATTCGTCGGTGTTCGAGACGACAAAGGGGTCGGCGACGCCGACACGCTCGACCGGGTCGAGCGTCTCGCGGGAGGCTCCGAGGGGCCGTCAGAGGCGTGATCTCGAACGTCAAAGCGTGAATTCGAACGTCGAACGTCGACCGACAATTGAAATGAACGGCGACAGTATCGGTGGGTGATGGATTCCGACCCTCCCGTCGTGCTCGTCGTGGACGACTCCGAACGTGAACACGCGCTCGTGGACGTGCTCACGTCGACGGGTGACGAGGTCATCACGGTCGAGTCGGTCTCGGAGATACCCGAGACGGATACCGCCGAATCGACCGTCGTCGTCGCCCGCGACGACGCAACCGACGTCGTGGAGTCGGTCGAGGCGGCCCTCGACCGTGTCGATCTCCCGTCGGTCGTCGTGTATGCCGACCGGCTCTCCGAGTCGACGGTCCGGGGGCTGCTCGCGTCGGACCGAGTCGAATACGTTCCCCGAAACGCGCCGGGAGATGAGGCGCTGCTCGCGTCCCGTATCCGTCGGATCGCGAACGAGCGGCGCGACGGCCGGATCGGACGAACGATCACAGGGCGGGTCCCGCCGGTGCTCGACGACGTCTCGGAGGCGGTCTTCGCGATCAACCCCGATCGGAGTCTCGTCTACTGCAACCGCGCCGCCGAGGACCTGTTCGGCGCTTCTCGGGAGTCCGTGCTCGGGAGGGGGCTGTCCGACGTTCCCGCGATCTCCGGGACCGACCTCGAACGCGAACTGATCCGGTCGATGGACCGTGGGGAGCGGACCGCGATCGAGACGACGGTCGACGGGACTCGATACGACGTTCGAGCGTACCCGTCGGCCGCCGGGCAGTTCGTGTTCGCCCGCGACGTCACCGAACGCCACGAGCGGGACCAACTGTTTCGGGCCGCCTTCGAGGGCGCGATGGACGCGATGGTGATCGCCGACGACGACGGGCGGTACGTCGACGTCAATCCCGCCGCAGTCGACCTGTTCGGGACGGAGACCGTGGAGGGACTGATCGGCCGCTCGATCGCGGAGTTCGCTCCCGAGGAGTACGACGTCGCCGCGTCGTGGGACCGGTTCCACGCCTCCGATCACGAGAGGGGGTTGTTCCCGCTGATCAGCGACGGCGGCGACCGGAGGGTCGTGGAGTTCGCGGCGACCCCGAACGTCCTCGATGGACGCCACCTCTCCGTGTTACGCGACGTGACCGGCCGAGCGGGATACCCGAGCTTCCGGTCGATCATCGACGACGCGAGACGACCACCCGTCGATGACGGCGGGTAACGCCGTCGATGGCCACGCTCAAGGCGGTGCGAGCGCACCGATCGATATGACCGTTCGATACGACGACCTCACGGTGGAGTGGCTCGGCTACGCGACCGCCCGGATAGAGACGGCGGGCGGGTTCGTCGCGTACACGGACCCGGGGCGATACGGCGTGTTGGACGACTACTGGGCCCGCGACGGCGACCTCGTCGTCGTCACCCACGATCACCACTACGATCCCGACGGGATCCGGTCGGTCGCGAACGAGGACGCGACGCTGGTGATCTACGAGGCCGTCGACGCCGCCGGCATCGATCGGGACGTGGAGCCGGTCGACGACCTCGCGGTCGACTTCGACGTGGTTCGCGTCGACGACGAGGCGTGCGTCGACGTCGGTAACCATCGTACCGACCCCTCGGCGGACGCGACGGTCTGGTCGGTCGCCGCCTACAACGATCCGGAGGGGCCGAACGCGGACGACGACGGGACGTTCACGCATCCGCCGGGGCTCGGCTGCGGGTTCCTGTTGTCGCTTGGCGGTCGAACCGTCTTCTGGCCCGGCGACTCCGACGCGCTCGACGGCTTCGCGGAGCTCGACGTCGACGTCTTCCTCGGCAACATCGGCGGCGGCGGGATCGTGTCCGACCGTCACGCGACCGCCGATCTGGCGGAGCGGATGGGCCCCGACCTCGTGGTTCCGATCCATTACGACACGTTCGCGACGCTGGAAGCGGACGGCGAGGCGTTCGCGGGCGACGTCGCTTCCCGATCGATCCCGGTCGCGCTCGACGAACGCTCGGCAAACCAGTAGCGGCATCGAGGTCGTGGGGAGTACGGCATCGAGGTCGTGGGGAGTACGGCATCGAGGTCGTGGGGCACAGTCGCGTGGGAACCGTTTTCTGGATGGGGGTCGTAGGCGCGTCCATGTACGTCCGCGACGCCAAGAACCGGGATGAGGCGTGGTTACTGGACGAGATCGAGCGCATGGGGCTCGACGACGCCGCCTTTCGCTCGCGGGACTACGTGATCGCGGTCGACGAGAAGTCGAGCGAACGCGCCGGCTTCGGCAGACTCCGGATCCACAAGACGGCGGACGGCGACGAGCTGATCGAACTCACCGGGATCGGCGTGTTGCCGTCGTGGCGCGGCCACGGCGTCGGCGCACACGTCGTCGAGCGGCTCGTCGACACCGCCGCAGCGGACGGGTTCGAGACCGTGTACGTGTTGACCGATCAGGCCGACTACCTCACGCAGTTCGGTTTCACCCCCCTCGACGACGATGACCTCCCGGACCCGCTTCGTGAGAGACTGGCCACGAAACGCGAGACGGTCGACGAGGACGTCGTCGGGCTCCGGATCGATGTCGACGAGTTCGTGATGGCGGACCGGCTGCGGGACGCGTTTAAGAACGCGCCGGCGGAGGCTGACGACGTCGAATCGGAGTCGACCGAGTCGCCTGAGGACTTCGGGATCGACCCCGAGACGGCGACGTACAAGTACGACACCGGACGGTAACGCGAAGCGTGCGGGCGGCTCCGGCGAAGCGCCACCCCGCGTGACGGCCGCGAACGGTCACTCCTCCGAATCGTCGGGATCCGAGGGCGACCGACCGAGCATGTCACGGAGCGTCGAGAGGCCTCGACGACGGCTGGCTCCCTTCGAGAGTCGGACCCCGCGAAACGTTCCCGAGAGGTGGTCCGGCTCCGGGCCGATGTGATCCATGTGGTAGGCGATCCACGTGAACGAACTCATGACGATGGAGACGAGGACGAACGCCGCGGCGGAGACGAGGAACGTCGGATCCAGCGCGGCGGCGATAACGCCCGCGACCACGTAGACGAACGCGACGAACACGAGGAGAACGGTCACCGTCACCAGGATGTCGTTGACGGCGATCATCCGGGCGTTGTAGGAGATCCACCGAGCGTAGCTCCGCAACAGGCGCTCCTCGAACGTCGGATCCGGCTGTCGACCGCCTCGTTCCGCGATATCGGCGTCGATCGCCGCCTCGACGGCGTCGGCGTCGAGACCGCCCCGAAGGTTCGACGACGTGTACGTCACGGAGGCTAGCCCCGTCGAGACGAGCAGTAACAGCCCGCCGGTCACCGTGAACGCGTTCACGAGGACTGCGACGGGGAGCTCGGTCTGGACGAGCACGGAGCCGCCGGTGACGACGATGCCGATCAGAAGAAGGTTCGCCTTGAGTATCTCGATGGCTTTGTTGTCGATCTCCCGGAGCCGCTGGACCTGATACTCGAACGTGGTCGTGAGCTCCTCGCGAGCCACCGCGAGCGTCGTGGACTCGATCGCTTCGATGACGTCACCGTCGGGGATTCGCCCACCGTCGGGTCGGTCGCCATCCCCGCGCGGAGCGGCGGCATCGTTGGATCGGTCGTCGTCGACCATCGGTCGTCCGTAGACGGAGCGGTCCGGTAAGTTTACCGACCGCGATCGTGGGCGTCACACAGTACACCGCACACTGCCAGACCGCACTACATACCGTAACACTGCCAGACCGCACTACATACCGTAACACTGCCAGACCACACTACATACCGTACACTGCCAAACCACACTACATACCGTACACTGCCACACCACACTACATACCGCACACTGCCAGACCGCGTCCCGTCCCCTCGCGGTCGGACGGACATGTGGTACGCTTATCCGAACGCCGCCGCACCGAGGGATATGGATGAACTGCTGACGGCCGCGCGAGACGTGCTCGCGGACGCCTACGTCCCGTACTCGGAGTACCGTGTCGGTGCCGCGCTCTTGACCGCCGACGGAACCGTCTACACCGGCTGTAACATCGAGAACGCCAACTACTCGAACAGCCTCCACGCCGAGGAGGTCGCGATCGCCGAGGCCGTCAAGAACGGGCACGAGGAGTTCGAACGCCTCGTCGTCGTCTCCGGCGCTCGCGACGGGGTCACGCCCTGCGGAATGTGCCGGCAGACCCTCGCGGAGTTCGCGGACGGTGACCTCGCGATCGTCTGTGACGAGGGCGACGGGGAGACGAGCGAGTACACCCTCGACGAGCTGTTGCCGAACACCATCTCGCTGGCGACGCTGGCGGCTGCAGACGAGGCGTCCGACGGGGACGCGTAACGCGAACCGCGCTCGCTACGGCTCCAAGGTCGCGTCCGTCACGAGGACGTGCCCGCGATCGCCCTCCCAGACGACCTCGTACGCGAAGTCGATCCGGCGGTCCATGTGCGGGCCGTCGACGACGTACGTCTCGAACTCGCCGCCCTCGCCGAGCGGGTGCACGCCGTACTCCTCGCGCAGTTCGAGGAGCTCCGCGAGGGCTTCCTCGTCGTACCGGCGGCCGAGCCAGGACTCGTCGAGTCCGTAGGCGGCGACCTGCACGATCCGGATCTCGAAGCCCGCGTCGAACATCGCCTCGGCGAGGTCGACCGGGTCCGCCTGCCACAGCGGCGCAAAGAGGTCGATCCCGAGCCGGTCGCACATCCCCTGGATCCGGCTCGTCTGGAACTCGCTTTCGACCGCGCCGGCCGTGACCCCGGCGAGGTCGACGTCGGCGGCGAGGTCGCGAATCGCCGCCTCCATCGGTTCGAGCTCGGCGTCACCTTGCGCGCCGGCGTCGTCGACGTCGTCGGCACCGAAATCGTCCGGCGCGACCTCGACGAGCTCGATCCCGATGCTCTCGGCTGCGAGCCCGGCGAGACGCGTCGCCGGCGTGTGGTACATGTACGAGTCGCCCTCGGGATGGACGGTGAGCAGCCGGGAGACGTCGAGTCCCTCCTCGAGCGCGCGATACAGCGCCCACGAGGAGTCCTTACCCCCCGAAAAGAGACTCACCCAGGCGTCGGTCATTGGACCCGGTACGTCAACCGCCCGTAAATCGGCAGCGGTACGGCGTCTCCAGTTCGGTGCCTACGTGTCGCGTGACAAAAGTAGGAACGCGGCACCGATGAGCAGGCTGACGCTGCCGATAAGCGGATAGGCGATGGCCAGTCCGAACTCCGTCGCGAGGAACCCGAACACGGCCGGTCCGGAGGCGCTCCCGACGGCGGAGGAGGTCTGGGTCAGTCCGAAGAGGCTCCCGCTGAACTCCCGTTCGGCTTCCGAGGAGATGATCGCGTTCTTCACCGGAACGCAGGCGTACATCGCCAGCCCGATGACGAAGAACAGCACGACGAGCGCCCCGACGAGGAGTTCCTCCGGAAGCGCTCCGCTCCCGCTCACGAGGAGATACGTCACGACCAACAGCACGGCCGTCGCGACGGAGACGCCGACCCCGAGGAGGCCGCGGTGGACTCGGTCGGCGAGACTCCCCGCCCACAGCGACGAGACGCTGCCCGAAACGAGCATGACGAAGAAGACGGCGTTGCCGAGCGTCGCCGTCCCCCCCGTCGTGTCGGCGACGTACGACGTCGTAAACGTCATGATCGCACGCGTCTGGAGCGAAACGAGAACGGTCATCACGAGGAGCAGGAGCACCGTCGCGGTCAACGGAACGCGAAGCACTCCCGTCACGCCGGCACGAAGCCGTTCGATGGTCGACCGAGATCCGGGAGCGGTACCGTCTCCGACGTCGCGGTCGTCGAGCGCCCGATCGTCGGCGTCGGCGCTGGTTGGGCCGGTGTCACTCCCAGCGACGTCTGGGGATCTCGACTCCGGTTCCGAGAACAGCACCGCGAACACGAGCGTGAACACGAGTCCGAGCGTCGCGGCGACGGCGAGCCCGAACCGCCAGTCGAGGACCCCTGCGAGCCCGCCGATCACGAGCGGTGCGCCCGCGACGCCCGCCATCCCGAAGAACCCGAACACGCCCATCGCCTTCCCCTCCGTCGAGCCGGTCTCGAAGTCGCTGATGAGCGACATCCCCGTCGGGTGGTAGGTGCTCCCGCTGATCCCGGCGATGACCTGGGACGCCACGAGCGCCTCGTAGCTGTCGGCCATCGAGGCGAGGTACAGTCCGAGGACCATCCCGATCAGCCCGCCGACGAGGAGCCGTTTCTTTCCGATTCGGTCCGCGATCACGCCGGCCGGGAGCTGGAACACGGAGTACATCACGAAGAAGACGGTCAAGAGAAGTCCTCCTTCGGTGTAGGTGATGTCGAGATCGGCGACCAGAAACGGAATGATCGGTGGGATCGCGATCGAGAAGAACTCGTTGACCCCGTGTGTCGCACTGATGAGCGTCACGTTCTTCGGTTCGGCGAGATCGCGAAAGCCGCTGAGTGGAGACCACATTCGATTGATTCATTCTCAGTGCGGACGGGTATCCGTCTGTACGATCCGGCGCTTCTTTCCCGAACCTGCGGGCGTCAGACGACGCGGATCGCATCGGCTCGGGCGTTCGGGGCGGTGGTCTCCTTCGGGCGGCTCCGTGGTCGATCGTAAGAAGTGAGCTGCTCGGTTCGAGAGAGCCGTCGTCGAGGACGTCGAGATGATTTGTTAAGCATTCTTCGGTCAAAAAAATCATGTAGTCAGGGAACAGACATACAATTCACATATTTATTTAAGACATATTGTTTATTTTATTTATATCATAGAGACATGAACTGGGAGGGTTCCTGTCTTGTGATCTTGAATCGAATTTCGCCGGAGAACTCGTCGATGGTCCTCTGTCTTGAGACGGCTAAAAGGTCCATAACCAGTTAAGAGCGGCGAGCGAGAGCCATGAGTCTGCTCAAACTGTCTTTTCTCAGTGAGATTCAGTAGAAACCCGCTCATGTCGGCCTATGATCAATAGAGATCGTTTGTTAATAGCTGAACTTGCTGAGAACGAGATAGAGTGCCGTGAGAGAAGGGAGAGTGTCATCGGCCACGAATGTTTATACTGCGAAGATACGAATGTCGTCCCATGGATATTAAGGAGATCTTCGTCGATTTCCGTATACCGTATCTCTTGCAAGTAAAGGACTCGCTCGAAGGAGAATCAGAACCATATCGAGTTGGGTTAGACGGGATTCCAGCAGCTATCTATTTCAAGAAGATTCCAAAGAAGTCAGGAGGTCCCGTTATCGCCGGTCAGATGATTGGAGATCGACTTGGGAATGTATCTGAGACGGCTGTTCGTGTCCACTTTGACGAAAGATTAATTGATGAAATCCCAGAGGAGCGAATTGAAAAATCTCCCCCCGATAGCGTCGTATATCACGGCGGAAGTAACACAGATGACTTTCGTGGTTTCATCGTAGAAGCGGCTGTCACCGCTATAAATCGCTTTCTCAGGGTCTATAAGTATGTTAAAGTGAGCTACTGGATGAGAAATCTCCTTCCCTATGAGATATTCTCATTCGGTATAAAGGAGTTCAAAGAAGATGGCGAAGAGAAGGAAGTGATGTATCACTACTCTAATTCTCCTTTTGAGGGATTCGGATCGACGATTGAGCAAGGGGAAGAAGAGGCAATTCGGGGCTTCTTGAGAACAGAGAAGGAACTACCTCTTTACCAAGAGTTAGAATCAGAAACTCTCAACAAAATATCACTGCGCGAATATAATCTTGCTGTCCTCAACGCTCAGCGCCTTTTCGAGATTTGGGTGAAACATGCTTGTCTCACTCTCTTAGAGCAAGAATATAGCGAGAAGCGTGCGGAAGAACTTATGACTGATGATGGGGAGTATGTCCCATTAGGCCAGGCCTTCAACTACTTCGATCAACATCTCAGTTGTGACTTCAGAACGATGGATGAATATGACCGGTGGAACCGCGCCTACAAACAGATCCGATGTGAAGTTGCTCATGCGGAGTATATGGCCTCGAATCAGGAGGCTAATGAGATGTATGAGGCGTGCCAAGAGTTACAGTTGAAGATCTATGAGGAGTTTGATGAGGAACTGAGGGACACCTCTTTGAAATCAAAGAAAAGAGACGTTCCTAAGAACAGATTCTCGTGACCGTCGGAACCGCTTTGAGATTCCATTGATGTAGTCGCGTCTCTGCTTGACCTTCAGCGACTCATCCTTCCTGACATAGTGCTTATCGAGTACGCCCTGACCAACGTTTATCCTATCCGAGAGGGCCCTGCTAATTCCTGAGAAAGCAGTGAGAGCGATTCTCTGCCATTTTGAGGATCACGCAGACAAAACTTATTGACCGACTCAAACACGGGACGCGCACCTACTCGGAGAAGTGTGATCGACTCAGAGCATGGCGACGCAGGGATTTAATCTCGCGGAGTCTTAGGCCGGATTTTCACAGAGATTATCTGTAACTTCAATCGCTGATGAACTTGTTGTCCCGCCAGTTGACGCCGCCGTCGCCGTCGCCCGCGCCCTGCGGACTCTCGACGACCTCGACGCTCGCGGGTCGCGCTTCACCCTCCACGATCCGCGTCGCCTCGAGTTCGTCGTTCTCCTCGGTGATCGCGGTCAGGGTCCCCTTTTCAGCGCGCGTCGCCAGTTCGCGCAACACCAAGAACATCGGATACTGCAGCGCGGTGTTCTGGAGCACGGTCTCTCGGTCGCCCTTGAAACAGGCGAACTCGACGAGCTCGGAGGGGATCTCCTCCTCCTCGTCGTCCATCCACTGCGGGCCGCCGGCTCGTGGGGGTTCCTCCTCGTACACGCGAGTCTCTGTAACCGACGCTTTCAGCTGTGCGGTCGGTGTGTACTTGCTGATCGTCTCATCGTCGGAGATCGCTTTGATGATGAGGGTGTTGTTTCGACGCGTGATGTCGATGTCGTCGATCTCCGGGGGAAGATCGGGGTCTTCTTCGAAGTACGCCTCTACGTCTTCGAGTGGCAGTTCGAGCGTCGAGTGAAGTCGGAACACACGGCCTGACATTGTTGATAGGGTGGGTTGGTGGGGTCGAACCGGTCGTCGCGACGCGGGCGGAAGCGACTGCACCTACCTTACATAGGGGGTGTGGGCTTATATGGCCTGCCCTTCCGATCTCCACGGGACGATCCGCTCGCGGTCGACGGGTTCGGTCCACGTCACTGCGGGTCGATGCCGGCGAGGGGAGGTCGGTCGTGCCGCGTCCAGGGTACGATATGATGAAGTGGCTTCGGTCGAACGGCTCGGACATGAGTCTCATCGGGTCGCTCGTCGCCTTTCTCGTGAGCCTGTTGGTCGGAGGGCTCGCGATCTTCATCGCTGCCAGCGTCGTCACCGGCACCAAGGAGTACGGTCACGCCGTGTTCACTGCGCTCGTCGGCGCGATCGTCTGGGGTGTCTCAGAGCTGTTGCTGTCGTGGGTGCCAGTCGTCGGAGAGTTCATCCCACTCATCGCGTGGATCTGGGTGATTCGACGCCGCTACGGGACGTCGTGGCTGAACGCCGGGATCATCGGATTCATCGCGTGGGGATCGGCGATCCTCGTGCTTACGGTCCTGCCGTTCGCGGGCGTGACCGACGCGGTCGGCGTCCCGTTCGTGTGAGTCGGGCCGTCGTATGAGCCGGGCCGTCGTATGAGCCACCGCCCCGGATCCCGAGAGCGCGCGTCGCCTCCGCGAGATCACTTATAACCCGAACGGATTCGCCAGCAGCCCCGCGGTGACGATCAGCACCACGGAGAGTGCGGCCGCGCCGTAGAAGAACGGTTTCGCCGCTCGGGCGGGACCCCGGACGTTGCCCGTGTCGAGACCGCGAGTCAGCTTGCCGCCTGCCGCCTCGACGAGTCCCGTGATCAGCAGCCAGAGGACGATCATCGTCAACACGAGGTGACCGGATCCAGTGCCGGTGAGCGTCTCGACGGTGTACACGTTCCCGGCCATGTGGCCGCCGGAGACCACGAACGCGACCGCGGCGATCCGGGTGATCCAGCGCAGGCGGCCGACGACGTGGCCGATGGCGTCCGCGCCGATCTCCCCGCGGGTCGCCGGGGGAAGCACCGCAACGGTCACGAACAGCACGCTGCCGGTCCACAGTATCGCGAATCCGACGTGGAGCGACCACATCACCGCATGGATCAGACTCATACAGCGTTGTCCACCCCGGCGCTCCTTATAAGCAACCGATGTCGGAACGGTCGGGGATCGGCCGGCGATCGAGTCGGCGTCTCGGCCCCGTTCAATCACTCTTAAGGCCGGCGGTCGCCGAGAGCGGGGTATGCAGCCACGGGATCTCTCCACGCACTCGGCGTACGTGCCGGGTCGGGGCATCGAGGAGGTCGCTCGCGACCTCGGACTCGACCCCGACGACCTGATCAAGCTCTCCTCGAACGAGAACCCGCACGGCGCGAGCCCGGACGCCGTCGCCGCGATCCGCGAGCACGCCGACGGGATCAGCGTCTATCCGAAAGCCTCCCACGCCGATCTGACGGCCCGGATCGCCGCGGAGTGGGGCGTCGACCACGAGCAGGTGTGGCTCTCGCCCGGCGCGGACGGCTCGATCGACTACCTCTCCCGCGCCATGCTGGAGCCGGACGATCGGATCCTCGTTCCCGAGCCCGGGTTCGCCTACTACGGGATGTCCTCGCGGTATCACCACGGCGGGGTGAACGCGTACGAGCTCTCCGCGGACGACGACTTCGAGCAGACCGCCGAAACCGTCCTCTCGGCGTACGCGGGCGAGCGGATCGTCTACGTCACGTCACCGCACAACCCGTCCGGATCCGTCATGTCCCTCGACGAGGTACGCGCGCTCGCGGACGCCACGGCCGCCGAGACGCTCGTCGTCGTCGACGAGGCGTACGGGGAGTTCGCGGCGACCGACAGCGCCGTGAGCCTGCTCGAGGACCGCGACGACGTCGCCGTCCTGCGGACGTTCTCGAAGGCGTACGGGCTCGCCGGGCTCCGGGTCGGCTACGCGGTCGTCCCGAACGAGTGGAGCGACGCGTACGCTCGCGTCAACACGCCGTTCGCCGCGAGCGAGCTCGCCTGCCGTGCCGCGCTGGCGGCGCTCGACGACGACGACCACGTCCAAACGTCCGTCGACAGCGCGCGCTGGGCGCGCGAGCACATCGCGAGCGAGCTCGACGCCGACACCTACGACTCCGCCGGTAACTTCGTGCTCGCGGAGGTCGGCGACGCCGAGGCGGTCGCCGAGGCCGCCCAGCGGAACGGGGTCATCGTCCGCGACTGCTCCTCGTTCGGGCTGCCGACCTGCGTGCGGATCTCGACCGGGACCCGCGAGGGGACCCGCGAGGCGGTCGACCGGCTCAACGAGACGCTCGCGGACCTGGACCTCGGTGTTCACGCGTGAGACGGGACGAGGGCGATGCTCGAGACGCGGACCACGCTCGAGACGACGGTGGCGGACGAGGCACCGACGGCGCGCGGACCGTCGCCGACCGCGTCGCGGTCACCGGCACCCCCGGAACCGGCAAGTCGACCGCGACGGCGCTGTTGGTCGACGAGTACGACGTCGTCCACCTCAACGACCTGATCAAGGGGAACGACGAGCTGTGGACGGAGCGCGACGAGGAGCGGGACACCCTCGTCGCGGACCTGGAGGCGATCGCCGAACGCCTCGGCGACTGGTCGGGTGTGCTCGACTCACATCTCGCTCACCGGTTCGAGGCAGACCGCGTGGTCGTGTTACGCTGTCATCCTGACCGGCTAGCACACCGGCTCGTCGAGCGCGGCGAGCCCGAGACGAAGGTGCGGGAGAACGCGGAGTCGGAGGCGCTCGACGTGATCCTCTCGGAGGCGGTCGCCGAACACGGCATGGAGAACGTCTACGAGATCGACACGACCGACGCCGACCCGGACGCCGTCGCCGAGGCGATCCGAGCCGTTATCGAGGGGACCCGCGAGCCGAGCGCGGGGACCGTCGATTTTACCGACTACTTATAAACGGATCCCGGTCACTCGACGACGACCGTTGCGCTCGTGCGGTCCGAGGTGTCCGCCGCGACGAGTTCGTCGACGGTCCGAAACTCCCCGCTCGGCGGGTCCGACCACGTCGCCTCGTACGTCGTCGATGCCCGTAGATCCAGCGTCTCCGTCCCGAGAGCCTGCGTAAACGGCCGTTTATCGCCGTAGCACCAGACGATAGCGCGGTGGTCACCGTCGGGGTCCGCGTCCTGCGTATACGCGGTGAACTCCGCACGTTGGCCGGTCGGAAACGTGAGCGTGGCCGGTCCGTCCTCGGTCCGTCCTCGGTCCGTCCTCGGTCCGTCCTCGATCCATCCGCCGTCCGCGCGGATCCGCACGTCTCCCACCCTTCGGCCGTTAGCGACCACGATCGGGATCCCGACCGTCGATCGAACGGCACCCCTAAGTCGACGGTTCGCGTACCTCGTTCCGTGCAGGTAGTCGGGTACGACACGGGGGTTCCCGGGGATCAAAACGGCATCAGTGGAGACGCCATCGCGGGCGGGTTCTACGTCGCGTCCGACGGAGACGTTGAGTACGTCGACGCGGGTCCGGGAACCGAGCTCGCGTTCGGACTCGGCGACCGCCACTGTGCGGGGACGATCCACGACGGCGAGCACCTCGCCTGCGGGAACGGGGACGCACCGTACTGCGACGCTCACACGGACGTCTGGGTGTGTGCCCGCTGTACCGGGACGTGTCTGAAAGACGAGATGGACTGTCACGACACACATGCGATGTACCTCGCCGCGTTCGCGCCGGACGTGTTCAAGGTCGGCGTGACCCGCGAGTGGCGGCTCGACACCCGGCTCCGCGAGCAGGGCGCGGACCGGGCGGCACACCTCCGAACGTTCCCGGACGGACGGGTCGCCCGCGAGGTCGAGGCGGAGTTGGCGAGCGCGGACGACCTCGTCGGCCGCGTGCGCGTCCCGACGAAGATCGCCGGACTGGGCCGGTCGGTCGACGACGACGCGTGGCGGGCGGTGCTCGACCGGTTCGACCCGATCGAGACGTACGCGTTCGATCACGGGCTCGCGCTCGCGGACCGACCGGTCGCGGAGACGATGGCCGCGGGCGAGGTCCGCGGGTGGACGGGCCGGGTGCTGGTCCTCGACCGCGGCGGCTCGTCGTACGCGGTCGACGCCAGGGACCTCGTCGGTTACGAGCTGACTGACGAGCCGCGCGATCGGGAGCTCCAGTCGAGCCTCGGCGCGTTCGGGTGAGCCACACCTAAGTAGCGACCCGAACAACGGAGCGGTATGTCACCGAGCGTTCTCATGTTAGGATGGGGGTATCCGCCGAACATCACCGGCGGGCTCGACGTCCACGTCGGCGAGCTGTTCTCCGGACTGCGCGACGACCTCGGCGTCGACGCGAAGCTCGTGTTGCCCGCCGAACTCGCCCCGGCGGACGAGCCGGGCGTCGAAGGGGTCGAGACGGGCAAGGGGGACATCGCGACCCGGGTCGGTCGCCTCTCGGACCGGTTCGTCGAACTGGCTCCGGAGTACGACGTCGTCCACACCCACGACTGGTTCGGCTACGGACCGGGTCGGAGCGCCGCGCAGGCGTCGGACGCGACGTGGGTGTCGTCGTTCCACTCCCTGGCGAGCGACCGCAACATCGACCCGCCACAGCGGGAGGTGGAGGCGGAGCGGCGGCTGGCGAACGCCGCCGACTGCAACATCGCGGTCAGCGAGATCGTCCGCGAGGACATTCGCGAACTGTACGACGCCGATTCGCGGGTCGTGTACAACGGGTTCTCGACGCCGGAGTTCTCCGGCACGGACGTGCGTGCGGACCTCGGGATCGACGGCGAGATGCTCTTTTTCGTCGGCCGACACACCGACCAGAAGGGGATCTCGCACCTGCTGTACGCGATGAAGAAGCTCCGGCGGGACGACCCCACGCTCGTCGTCGGCGGGTCCGGTCACCAGACCGAACAGCTGAAGCGGTTCGTCGAGCTGGTCGGCATCGATGACCGCGTCGAGTTCGTCGGCTACGTCCCCGAGGCGGAGCTCGGCGACTACTACGCCGCCGCCGACGCGTTCGTCTCGCCGTCGCTCGCCGAGCCGTTCGGCATCACGATCACGGAGGCGTTGGAGGCCGGGACGCAGGTCGTCTCGACGCGCTGCGGGGCCGCCGAGATCCTGCCGGAGGGCTGTCTCGTCGAGGTGGTTCCGGACTCCGAGTCGATCGTCGACGGGCTCGACGAGGCGCTCGACCGCGAGTCGCTGCCGGAGTACGAGCGCCGGGACTGGTCCGCGGTCGCAGAGGACACCCTCGAGGTGTACGAGGACGTCGCGTAGTCGGCTCGCCGTGTCGTTTCCAGGGGGTCGGTCCGGCTCAGATCTCCCGATACACGTCGATCTCCGTGACGGGCTCGTCGTAGAGGACGCGGAACCCCTCCGCCGTCTCGATGACGCCGCGCGTGCTCTCCGGTGCCTCGCGGTACGGGCTCTCGGTGTCGTCGCTCCGGCTGTAAGCGCTCTGGTACGGGGATCGGTACGTCGACGGCTCGAGGTCCTCGTCGAACCCCTCCGGGGGAAGGAACACTCGCTCCCCGGCCGCCGACCGGGCGACGATGGCGACGTCGCGCGTCCCGTTCACGTCGATCACCGTGCGGTCGTCCGTGACGTGGGTGTCGATGTCGACTGCTGACATGCGGATCGCTCTGTGCGGGAGCCGCTTAGGTGTGCCGACGCGCGGGATAATCGTGGGCAACCTTTTGTGTGGTCGCGTCGAACCTCGGTCCGATGGACGTCAACGACCATGCCGAGGAGCTCGCCTCCGACCTCGGCGTAGACAAAGAGGAGGTCGAGGCCGACCTACGGAACCTACTGGAGTACAGCGTCCCGATCGACGAGGCAAAACAGAGCGTTCGCCGGAAACACGGCGGCGGAGGCGGCGGTTCGTCGCCGACGCCGGACACCGTCGACGTCGGTGAGATAACCACCGACCACGGGAGCGTGACGGTCACCGTCCGGGTGCTCTCCGCGGGGACCCGAACGATCCGCTATCAGGGCGACGACATCACGATCCGGGAGGGTGAGATCGCCGACGACACCGGCGTGATCTCGTACACCGCATGGCAGGATTTCGGCTTCGAGCCGGGCGACTCGCTGACGATCGGCAACGCCGGCGTCCGCGAGTGGGACGGCAGGCCGGAGCTCAACGTAAACGAGTCGACGACCGTCGCGGTCGCCGACGAGACGGTCGCGGTCGACCAAACGATCGGCGGCGACCGGAGCCTCGTCGACATCAGGGCCGGCGACCGCGGCCGAAACGTCGAGGTTCGGATCCTCGAAGCCGAGGAGAAGACGATCTCCGGGCGCGACGGGGAGACCGTGATCCGCGAGGGCGTCCTCGGCGACGAGACCGCGAAGCTCCCCTTCACGGACTGGAACCCCCGCCCCGAGGTCGAGCCCGGGGCCGACCTCCGGATCGAGGACGTGTACGTCCGGGAGTTCCGCGGCGTTCCCTCGATCAACCTCACCGAGTTCACCGAGACCACGCCGCTTCCGGACCCGGTCGAGGTCGCCGAGGACGCGCCCCGACTCTCCGTCGCCGACGCGGTCGGGTCGGGCGGGATGTTCGACGTCGAGGTCGTCGGGAACGTCCTCGAGATCCGGGACGGCTCGGGGCTCATCGAGCGCTGTCCGGAGTGCGGACGGGTCGCACAGGGCGGTCAGTGTCGGAGCCACGGCGAGGTCGACACCGAGGACGACCTCCGGGTGAAAGCGATCCTCGACGACGGCACCGACACGGTCACCGTCGTACTCGACGACGAGCTCACCGCCGAGGTGTACGGCGGCGGCCTGTCGGACGCGCTCGCGGCCGCGAAGGACGCGATGGACAAGGAGGTCGTCGCCGACTCGATCGCGGAGACGCTCGTCGGACGCGCCTACCGCGTTCGGGGGAACCTCTCCGTCGACGACTACGGCGCGAACCTCGACGCCGCGGAGTTCGAGCTCGCCGACGACGATCCGGCCGATGCCGCCCGCGAGGCGCTCGCGGAGGTGGCCGAATGAGCGACGACGGCCCGGGTGCACGGGAGGTCGCCTACCGCCCGTTCGCCGCCGAGTTCGACGACGCGTCACTGTCGTACTCCGAGAGCGACGAGGAGCGAGCCCCGAACTACGTGGTCACGCCGACCGGCGCGCGCGTCAACCGCCTGTTCGTCGCGGGCGTGCTCACCGAGGTCGAGCGGATCAACGACGACACGCGTCGCGGCCGGATCGTCGACCCCTCCGGCGCGTTCGTCACCTACGCCGGTCAGTACCAGCCGGACGCGCAGACGTTCCTCGAGCGCGCGGACCCGCCGACGTTCGTCGCGTTGACGGGGAAGGCCCGGACGTTCGAGCCCGACGACTCCGATCGGGTGTTCACCTCCGTCCGGCCCGAGAGCATCAACGAGGTCGACGCCGACACGCGGGACCGGTGGGTCGTCTCCGCCGCGGCGTCGACGCTCGACCGCCTCGCGGTGTTCCGGCTGGCTCAGGAGTCGGCCCTGCGCGGCGAGGACCTTCGCTATGCCCTGGAGGCCGGTGGTGCACCGGCGTCGATCGCGGCGGGAATCCCTCGTGCACTCGAGCACTACGACACCACGCCTGCGTACGTCGAGGCGATCCGGCGGCTCGCCGTCGACGCCCTCGAACTGATCGCGGGCGACCGCGAGGAGGTCCGACGACCCGACCTCGCGCCGAACGAGGGCGGCGAGGTCACCGTCGGTCCGCTCCCCGAGACGGACGTGACCGTGGAGGCGACGGCGGTCGACGGGGCAGGTGAGACGGACGGTGCGGCGGGCGAGACGCTCGACGACGACGAACCGGATCCCGAGCCCGAGCCGGAGCCGGACTCGGAGACGGAGCCGGAGCCTGAGCCCGAACCCAAATCGGAGCCGGAGCCTGAGCCGGAACCGGAGCCGGAGCCGGAGCCTGAGCCCGAGCCCGACTCAGAGCCCGAGCAGGGAGACGAAGCCACGTCCGACGCCGGCTCCTCCGTCCCCGAGCAGGAGCCGACGGGGTCACCGGAAGCCGGCGACGACGTCGGTCTCGGTGACTTCGACGACACGGGGGAGACGGGGGATGCGAACGATGCGGACGACGCGGAGGCGACCCTCTCGGGCGAGATGTACGAGATGGACGACGACGAGCGCGAGGAGATCGAATCGGAGTTCGGGACGGAGTTCTCGACGGGGTCCGAGGTCGACGACCCCGGCGAAGCCGACATCGACGCGCCCGGTCCCGAGTCGGTGCCCGAGGACGACGCCGGCACCGACGCGGACGAACCGGTCGAGGGCGACGACCCCGCTGCGTCCGGGTCCGCGGGCGACGAAACGGACGCCGGCGACGAAGCGAGCGAGCCCGCCGACGACATCGATCTCGAAACGGTCGTCGTCGAGACGATGGAGTCGCTGGACGACGGCGACGGGGCGGCTCACGACGCGGTCGTCGACGCGGTCGTCGCCGAGTACGGTGCGGACGCGAGCGACGTGGCGGGGGCCATCGAGGACGCGCTGATGGGCGGGAAGTGTTACGAGCCGAGCGACGGCGTGTTGAAAGCGATCTGATGGCGCGCGTCGAGCCGGTCGTCGGCGAACCGGCCGCGGTCGCGGATCTCGGCGACGAACGCGCGCTGCTCGTCGCCGACGTCCACGCCGGCATCGAGATCGGGCTCCGATACGAGCGCGGCGTCGATCTCGACCCGCGGGACGGCGAGCGACGCGACCGGATCCACCGGCTGCTCGGGGAGACGGACGCCGACCGACTCGTCGTGCTCGGCGACCTCGCCCATCGGATCGCGGCCCCCGAGGGCGACGAGCGCGCCGAGTTGACGGCGCTCATCGAGAGCGTGACCGAACGCGTCCCGATGACGCTCGTCGAGGGGAACCACGACGCGGGCGTCGCGGAGGCGTTCGCGGACGACCTCGACGTCGTCGGTCCGGCCGGCGGGATTCTCGGCGGGGCGTCCGCCGACGGTGACGGCGACGAGTCCGGGGGCGTCGGGATCGTTCACGGCCATACGTGGCCGGCCCCGGAGGTCGTGGCCGCGGACGTGGTCTGTCTGGGTCACGAACACCCGCAGGTCCGACTGTCCGACGCGGTCGGCGGCTCCCGCGTCGAGCGCGCGTGGCTGCGTGGACCGGCGGACGCGTCGGTGTTCGCCGACCACGCGAGCGCCGAGGGGGACGAACACCCCGCCGTCGGTGCGCGCGAAGCCGCCGCCCGCGATCCGCCCGAACTCGTCGTGTTCCCGGCGTTCAACGAGCGCTCCGGCGGGACGTGGATCAACGTCGACGGGCAGTCGTTCCTCTCGCCGTTCCTCCCCGAAGGGCTCGCGTCCGGTGACGCGTACCTGCTGGACGGGACGCGGCTCGGCGCGTTCCGGCGCGTGTGAGCGCGTCCGCCGTCGACCCGTCGTTCTCGTCGGTGATAGCCGCGGCCGTGGGTTTAACTCGGCGGGAGGCGGACGCCGTCGTATGATCGAGGTACGGGAGCTGGAGAAGACGTACGGCGACTTCTCGGCCGTCGTCGACAGCAGCTTCTCCGTCGACGACGGAGAGGTGTTCGGCATCGTCGGCCCGAACGGGGCCGGCAAGACGACGACGCTGAAGACGCTCGCCGGCCTCATCGAGCCCACGTCCGGTGAGGCCCGCGTCGCCGGCTACGACTCCTCGGACCCGGAGATGCGCCGACAACTCGGCTTTCTCCCGGAGGAGTCGCCGCTGTACGAGGAGATGACGCCCCTGTCGTACCTCGGATTCTTCGCGGACCTGTACGACGTCCCGAACGACGTCGCCGCCGAACGGATCGAGACGGCGCTCGACCGGCTCGAACTCGGCCACCGCGAGCGCCGCCTCGGCGACATGTCGAAGGGGATGAAACGCAAGGTCGCGATCGCGCGGTCGCTCGTCAACGACCCCGACGTGCTCGTCTACGACGAGCCGGCCTCCGGACTGGATCCGCTGACGACCAACGCCGTGCTGGCGTTCACTCGCGAACTCAGCGCGGCGGGAAAGACGGTCGTGTTCTCCGCGCACAACCTGTATCACGTCGAGTCGGTGTGCGACCGCGTCGTCATCATGAACGAGGGGCGGATCGTCGCCCGCGGCACCGTCGACGGAATCCGCGAGCGCCACGGCGAGACGACGTATCACGTGTTCACCGACGTCCCGGTGTCGCTCGCCGCGGACGACGCGGTCGACCCCGGTGCTGAGCCGCGAGCCGCCGTCGCCTCCGAGGAGGTCGGCGACCGACACCGAACGGTCGTGCCCGCGATGGACGCCGTCGAGCGCGTCCGCGAGACCGCCGCCGCCGCGGGCGGTGAGGTCGTCGACATTCGGACGCGAGAGCCGAGTCTGGAGGACGTGTTTCTCGACGTCGTCGGCCGACCCATGCCCGGACGTCGGACGGGTGACGCGGACGCTCCACCCGGCGTCGAGGAGGAAGGCGAGTGAGAGACCGGCTCCGGAACGTCCTGCGCGTCGCTCGCTGGGAGGCGTCGGGGGTCACGGGTGGGCTCGACCGGCGGACCGCGGTCGCCGCCCTCGCGATCCTCGCGGTCGCGGGAGCGATCGTCGGCGTCGGGCTCGCGGCCGGCGTCGCCGGGCTCGACGTCGACCGCGACATCTACCGGGTCGGCGTCGACGACGACTCCCCGTACGCCGAGGCGGTGGCCGACGAGCCCGCGCTCACGCCGGTGCCGGCGGCGGGAGCCGAACTCGGCGACGACGTCGATCTCCTCGTCGTGCACGGCGACCGAGACGCCGTCCACGTTCGGGCGACGGACACGCAGAAAGGGGAGGCCGCGGCCGCGGAGTTCCGCGAGGCCGTCGAGGCTCACAACGAGCGACTGCTCGCCGCCGAGACGAACGGGACGGCCGCGTTCCCGGTCACGGTCACGCTCCGGTACGTCGATCGGACCGGCGGCGTCACCGGGGAGGCGACGCTCGGTGGCGACGAAGACACGACCGCCTCGGACGACCGCTCCGACGGTGACGCGATCGATCGAGACGACGGGAACGACGAGACATCCGACGGGGACGGTGAGACATCCGACGGGGACGGTGAGACATCCGACGGGGACGGAGCCGATCTCGACGGTGGCTCTGACGGGACCGGTGGGGGAGACGCCGAGGGCGATGACGGCGGCTTCGCGGTCCCGTCGATCGGCGGCGGCGCGTTCGGGGCCGAGTCGGTCGGTTCGCCGGGTGGGATCACCCCGCCCTTCCCGTTCGTCTCGCTCGTGTTGGCGTTCGCGTTCCTCGTTCCGATGAACGTCCTCATCCAGGCGTACGGCTCGTCGGTGCTCAACGAGCGCATCAACCGGCGCGGCGAGCTCCTCTTGGTGTCGCCGCTCGCACCGGTCGACATCGTCGTCGGGAAGACGCTGCCGTACGTCGCGGCCGCGGTCGCGGTGACGACGCTGATCGCGCTCCTGGTCGGCGGTGGGATCGTCTCCGTGCTGGCGATCCTTCCGATCGCCGTCGCGTTCCTCGCGGCGACGTTCGTCGGCGCGATGTTCGCGCGGTCGTTCAAGGAGCTCACGTTCGTCACCGTCGCGGTGAGCGTGTTCCTCACGACGTACGCGTTCGTCCCCGCGGTGTTCACGAACGTGACGCCCGTCGCGCTGGTCTCGCCGCTGACGCTCGTCGTGTTCGACCTGCAGGGAGAGATGGTTTCGGTCGGGCAGTTCCTCTTCTCGACCGGACCGCCCCTCGTGAGTGCGGGGCTGCTGTTCGTGCTCGGACTCGGCGTCTACCGCGAGGAGGACATGTTCACCCAGAAGCCGGTCCCGCGGAAGTTCCTCGACTCGCTTGCGGTGCGGCTCTCCGCGATCCCGGTCGCGAACGACACTGCTCGCCGTCCCCGGATCCGCGCGCTCGGCGCGGTCGCAGCGCTCACGGCGTGTACGATCCCGTTCGTGTTCGTCGCCGAGCTGTTGGCGGTCGCCGTCCTCTTCGCGCTGCCGGTGACCGTCTCGATCCCGGTGTTGCTCGTGACGATCGCGTTCATCGAGGAGCTCGCGAAGAGCGTCCACCTGTACGCCGGTTTCGAGCGCGACGTGTTCGCACGGACCGATCGCGTCGCCGTCGCGGTCGGGCTCGCGTCCGGGCTCGGCTTCTTCCTCGCGGAGAAGGCGACCGCGGTCGTGCAGGCAGTGGGGCTCACGGAGCTGTACGTTGGCCGGGCGGCGTTCGGCTCGGTCGCCGGGCTCGGCGATCTCTCGCCGCTCGTCGCCGTCGGACTCCTCCTCGCGCCGCTCGCGCTCCACGGGTTCGCCACCGTCGTCGCCGCGGTCGGCGCGAGCCGGAGCCGAGCGTACTACGCCGTCACGCTCGCGTTGGCGACGCTGATCCACGCGGCGTACAACGTGGGGGTGGTGAGTCTCCATGGATAGCCGACTGACGATCGCGAAACGAGAGCTCGCCGGGCTCCGCACCGAGAAGACGATCCTGCTTGCGATCGGGATCCAGCTGTTCATCGCCGCGTTCTCCTCGTTTCTCGTCGTCGGGCTCGTCTCGATGTACGACCCGGCCGGGGTCGCGGGCGCGGAGATCGAGGTCGCGGGCGCGGGCGACGCGGTCGCCGATCTCGAACGCGCGGCCGACGAAGTGCCCGGGACGTCGGTAACGCGGTACGAGGAGCCACGGGCGGCTCGTGAGGCGTTCGATCGCAGCGCCGCCGACGCGGTTGTGGTGGCACAGCACGACGACGGCGGCGGGATATCGGTGACGGCGACCGTTCCGGACTCGAACGTGGAGACGACGGTGATCGTCGTTCAGCTCCGGGAGCTACTCACGACGTACGAGCGCGCCGAGCGGGCCGACCGCGCCGCGTTCGTGAGCGAGCAGCCGCTTCCGCTTCCCGACCGGACCGGGTCGAGCCCCTACTTCGCGTTCACGTACACCGTTCTGATCCCCCTCCTCGTCTTCCTGCCCGTGTTCATCTCCGGCTCGATCGCGGTCGACTCGATCACCGAGGAGATCGACCGAGGGACCTTGGAGCTGCTCCGGGTCACACCCGTGACGCTGCCGGAGATCGTCGACGGGAAGGCGCTCGCCGCGGTCGCGATCGCGCCCGGACAGGCGCTGCTGTGGCTGCTCCTGCTGGAGGCGAACGGGACCCCGGTCGCGAACGTCGGCTCGATCCTCCTCCTGATGACGGCGTTCACGGCGATCGTCGTCGGTGTCGCGACCGCGATCGCGCTGGTCGCGCCGGACCGACGGGCCGCACAGCTGCTGTACTCGATCGCCGTTCTCGCGCTGTTCGGCGGTGCGACCGCTATGGCCGGCGGCCCGACGAACGCGGTCGCCCGGCTCGCTATCGACAGCGCCGACGCCGCGATCTCGCTCACCGTCGCCGTCTACGTCGCCATCGCGGTCGCGACGTACCTCGGCGTCCGTCGGTTCGTCGCCGAGACGGACGTCGACGAGATCGGGTGAGTTCGACGCACGGGTGGTTTTTGTTCCACGGCCCGAACGACACCGCATGAGTGCGCTTCGAGCCGCACGCCACTACACTCGGTACGCCGACTCCTACGACCGGATCGCCACCGACACGCCGCTCGTGGCCGGGCTCCGCGAGCGGATCGTCGACGCTCTCGATCCCGGCCGCGGCGACGTCGTCGTCGAGATGGGGTGTGGCACCGGATCGAACCTCCCCTACCTCCGGGATCGCGTCGGTCCCGAGGGAACCGTGATCGGCCTCGACGTCTCGTCCGGGGTCGTCGCTCGGGCACGCGACCGTATCGCGGCCGCGGGCTGGGGGAACGTCCACGTCGCTCTCGCGGACGCGGCCGCTCCACCGGTCGCGTTCGCCGATCTCCCGCGGACGATCGCTCCCGCGGGCGAGGTCGACGCGGTTCTCGCGACGTTCGTCACCGGCATGTTCGACGACCCTGCCGCGGTCGTCGACGACTGGTGTCGGATCGTGGCTGGGAGAGACGAGACGAACGCGGACGACGGCCGCGTCTGCGTGGCGGGGTTCGCTCGCAGCACACACACGATCGGTCGATGCCTCAATCCCGCTTTCGCGGGTCTCGTCCGGCTCGGAACGCCTCCGGGCCGCGGTCGCGGGCGTCCGGAGTCGCCGGTCGAACTACTCGACGAACGTGCACTGGCTGCCCACGAGCGCGTCCACGAGCGGTGTCGTGACGCGCGGACGGAGCGTGCGCTCGTCGGGTTCGCACGGATCACCGCCGGAACGGTGGATGGACGGTGAGACGCGTCGAACCCGTGCCGCTCCGTGGCGGCGTGCCCGGTTCCTTATTACCGTGCCCCGCCACGCTTAGGTAACGAATGCGTCGTCGTCGTCTCCTCTCGACCGCCGGGACCATCGCGTCGACCGCGCTCGCCGGCTGTTCGGCCCCAGTCCTCGGTCCCGACGACGAGGACGATACCCGGGACGATGACGGGCCGCCCGCGCGGGTCGTCGAGAGCGAACTCGTCCGCGAGCACGTCGGAACCGACGAGGAGACGGTCGCCGTCGAGGGAATCGTCGAGCGGACGCGCGACGAGGCGATCACGTACCTCGAGGTTCGCGTCGAGTTCTACGGCGACGACGAGGAGGTACTGGACACCACCGTCGAACACCTCGACGACGTGACCGAGGGCGACCGCTGGCCGTTCACCGTCGTGTTCTCCGGCGTCGGCGAGGCGGCTGCACGGGTCACCGACTACGACGTGGAGGTCGTCAGGAACCCGTAAATGTCCCCGAGCGACGAGACGGAGCCGTCCGATGAGTCAGCGTCGTCGGAGCCGGATCGGCCGGAGTCAGATCGGCCGGAGTCAGATCGGCCGGAGTCAGATCGGCCGGAGCCGGATCGGCCGGAACCGGACCGGCCGGAGCCGGACGATCGGTCCGACGAGACGATGGCAGAACAGGGCGGGATCACCTTCGGCGGGGAGATAATCAAGAAGGCGTTCGGCTTCCTCGTCGTCGCGCTCATTACGCGGCTGGTGAGCCCCGGCGTGTACGGACTGTTCGTGCTGGCGACCTCGGTGTTACACCTCCTTCAAGTGTTCGCGAGCGCCGGGCTCCACCGCGCCATCGACTACTTCGTCCCGCAGTACCTCGCCCGCGACGAACCCGGAAAGGCCCGCGGCGTCACGCTGCAGGTGTTCGGGCTCCTCCTCGTTACCTCGTTGGCCACGGGAACGGCGATGTACGTCGGCGCGGACTTCCTCGCGGCGCTGTTCGGCGAGCCCGCGCTCGCGACCGCGCTCCGGATGCTCGCGATCGCGCTCCCGCTTCTGGCCGTGTTCAACGGGCTGCTCGCTGCCTACGCCGGGATCAAGCGCCTCAAGTATCGGGTGTACGTCCGCGACGTCACCCGACCGACGGTCCGGCTGCTCGCCACCGCGACCCTGCTTATCGCCGGCTACGGGCTCCTCGGCGTCGTCGGCGGGTACGTGATCGGGCTGGGCGTCTCGATCACGCTCGGGGTCGTGCTCCTCGTCCGCCACGACGCACTGAAAGGGGCTCGGACGGCGTGGACCTCGTTCCGCGAGGTGCTCTGGTACGGCGTGCCGCTCGCGCTCGCGGGCGTCATCTACGTCGTGATGGGACAGGTCGACTACTTCGTCGTCGGCTACTTCCTCTCGTCGGCGGACGTCGGGATCTATCGCGTCGGCTACATGCTCGCGGCGAACCTGCTCGTGTTCTTCTCCTCGCTGGCCCCGATCTTCAAGCCGCTGATCGCGGAGGAGCGCCGGGACGGGAACGCGGTCGAACAGCGCTATCGGACGGCGACCCGATGGGTGCTCGGACTCTCCCTCCCGTTCGCCGCGATCCTCGTGCTCGGCGCGGAGGTGTACCTCTCGATCGTGTTCACGCCCCAGTACGCCGTCGCCAGCGGCGTCGTCCTCGCGTTGGTCGTCGGGTACCTCATCAGCATCGCCGCGGGCGGCCCGGACGGCGCACTCCTCCAGGGGCTCGGCTACTCCCGGCTCGTGTTTATCAACTCAGGGATCCTGCTCGTCGCCAACGTCGTCTTCAGCGTCCTGCTCGTCCCGCGATACGGCATCCTCGGTGCGGGGCTCGGCACGATGCTCGCGCTGTCGCTGTCGGGGGTCGCGGCGCTGGCGGAGGTGTACTACTACCGCCGGATCCATCCGTTCTCGCCCGCGCTGGGCCGCGTGATCGCCGCGTGGCTCCCCGCGCTCGCCGCGGGATGGGTCGTCGTCCGGCTGGTCCCCGATCGGTTCGTGGTCGCTGTCGTGCTCCCGATCGTCGTCCTCTCAGCGTACGTCGTCGCGGGCCGGGCGGTCGGTGCGGTCACGCCCGAGGACGTCCGGGTCGCGGAGTCGGTCGCCCCCGAACCGATCGTGGCGCGGCTCCGACGGACGGCCGATATCGACGATTGAGGCGGTCGATATGGACGGTTGAGGCGGTCGATGTCGGCGATCGAGGCGGCCGATGTCGGCGACCGAGGCGGCCGATGTCGGCGACCGAGGCGGCCGATGTCGGCGATCGACCCGCCGATCCACGCTGCTGGCGGACCGAAACCGCAGGTGGTATGTCGCTCAAACCGCTTCGTAGTGACGAGATGACACGGGTGAGCGTTATCGGCTGTGGAAACATGGGTGGGGCCCTCGTGAAGGGCCTCGGACGGACCGGTCGGCATCACGTGACGGCGATCGACCTCGATCCAGAGGCGCTCGCGGCGCTCGCGGACGACGCCTCGGAGACGACCGACGACGTCGCGGCCGCGAAACGGGACGACGTCGTCGTACTCGCGGTCAAGCCGACCGTCGCGGAG
Organism: Halorubrum rarum; assembly: GCF_048380895.1. Lineage (NCBI taxonomy): Archaea > Methanobacteriati > Methanobacteriota > Halobacteria > Halobacteriales > Haloferacaceae > Halorubrum > Halorubrum rarum. The sequence continues at coordinate 96,247 of NZ_JBLWMN010000011.1, forward strand.
GCGGTGCTGTCCGATCTCGACCTCTCGTCGGACCAGACTCTCGTCACGCTGGCGGCCGGCGTCCCGCGTTCGTTCGCGGCCGCGCGGACGGACGCGACGGTCGTCAGGATCATGCCGAACCTCGCGGCCGAGACCGGAGACATGGCCGCGGCGGCGACGACCGAGGGACTCACCGACGAGGTCCGGGACCTGCTCGACGACGTCGGCGAGTTCGTCGAGGTCGACGAGGAGCTGATGGACGTCTCGACCGCGGTCAACGGGAGCGGTCCCGCGTTCGCGTTCTACCTCATCGACGCCATGAAGGAGGCCGGCGTTGAGGGCGGACTCGACCCCGAACAGGCGGAGACGCTGGCCGCACAGACGTTTAAAGGTGCGGCCGAGACGGTGCTTCGCGACGACCGGAGCGTCGACGAGCTGATCGACGCCGTCTGCTCGCCGAACGGGACGACCATCGAAGGGATGGACGTCCTGTGGGACAGCGACGCCGACGAGGCGGTCGTCGACGCCGTCGCCGCGGCGAAGCGCCGCTCTGCGGAACTGGCGGAGGCCTTCGAGGATGAGTGAGTCGGGAGCCGCCGACGCGAGCGACGCCGTCGCAGCGGTCGACTCGGGGACCGAACGCCGGGCGAGAGAGCGTGCCGCAAGCGCACAGCGAGTGCTCGTCAAGGCCGGGACGAACTCCCTCACCGACGACGACTCGCGGCTCGACCGCGTCAAGCTCGACAAGCTCGTCGCGGACATCATGGACCTCCGGGACCGCGACAAGGACGTCGTGTTGGTGTCCTCGGGTGCGGTCGGGGCCGGAATCGGCCGGATCAACCAGAGCGACGAACCGCCCGTGGCGGGCGAGACTCGAGAGACGATAGAGGAGACGCAGGCGCTGTCGACAGTCGGTCAGAGTCATCTGATGCGCCACTACACGCAGAGCTTCGACCGCTACGACCAGACGGTCGCACAGATCCTCCTGACCGGACAGGACCTCGACACTCCCGAGCGGTTCCGGAACTTCCGGAACACGATCGAGACGCTCCTCGAGTGGGACGTCGTCCCGATCATCAACGAGAACGACGCGGTCGGGATCGACGAGCTCCAGATCGGCGACAACGACATGCTGTCGGCGTCGATCGCGACCGGGCTCGATGTCGACCTCCTCACCACGCTGACGGACGTCGACGGCGTGTACACGGGGAACCCGAAACGCGACGCCGACGCCGAGCTGATCGGCGTGGTGAACACGAACGACGACACGATCGAGCGGATAGTCTCGGAGAGCACGACCGCGGCGTTCGGCGGCATCCGAACCAAAGTCGAAGGCGCTCGCGACGTGAGCGCACACGGGATCCCGGCGATCATCGCCGGGTCGGCCGAGACGAACGTATTGAAGCGGATCGCGAGCGGGGAGCCCGTAGGGACGCTGTTCGTCCCGGCGAGCGAGGACTCCGCGGGATCGGACGCCACGAAACGCACGGAAGACACGGAGACCACCCATGACTGACACCGATCACGACACCGACACGGAGGTCGAAGCGAACGACACCGTCGCGGACGACACCGACGCACAGGTCAGGGCGGCCCGACGCGCCGCGTTGCGCCTCGCGAACGTCGACGAGGAGACGCGGAACGCGGCGCTGAACGCGATCGCCGACGCGATCCGCGACCACGAGGCTGAGATCCTCGCCGCCAACGCCGAGGACGTCGCGGAGGCGGAGGAGATGCTCGCTCGCGGCGAGTACACGGAGGCGCTCGTCGATCGCCTGAAGCTCGACGCGACGAAGGTGGAGAGCATCGCGGGGATGGTCGAATCCGTCGCCGAACAGGAGGACCCGCTCGGCGAGACGCTGGCGGCACGCGAGCTCGACGAGGGCCTCGAACTGTACCGGGTCGCCGTACCCATCGGCGTCGTGGCGACCGTCTTCGAGTCGCGACCGGACGCGCTGGTCCAGATCGCGGCGCTCGCGTTGAAGTCGGGGAACGCGGTCATCCTCAAGGGCGGTAGCGAGGCGAGCGCGTCCAATCGGGTCCTCTACGAGACCGTTCGAGAGGCGGTCGCCGACGTCGCATCGGACGTCGACGGGGACGGACCAAGCGACGTCGCATCGGGCGGCGACGGGGGCGGGCCAAGCGACGGCGTTCCCGGCGGTTGGGCGCAGTTGATCGAGGCCCACGAGGCGGTCGACCGCCTGTTGGAACTGGACGATCTGGTCGATCTGGTGATGCCGAGAGGCTCCTCGGAGTTCGTCTCGTACATCCAGGACAACACGCAGATCCCCGTGTTGGGCCACACGGAGGGAATCTGTCACGTGTACGTCGACCGTGACGCCGACCTCCCGACCGCCGAGGACGTCGCCCTCGACGCGAAGGTCCAGTACCCGGCCGTCTGTAACGCGGTCGAGACGCTCCTCGTCGACGAGGCGGTCGCCGAGGCGTTCCTCCCCGGCGTCGTGGAGCGGTACGAGTCGGAGGGCGTCGAACTCCGTGGCGACGAGCGTACCCGCGACATCGTCGACGTCGGTGCGGCGACGGCCGACGATTGGACGACCGAGTACGGCGACCTCGAACTGTCGATCAAGGTCGTCGACGGCGTGTACGAGGCGGTCGAGCACGTCAACGAGAACGGCTCGAAACACACCGAGTCGATCCTCACCGAGGACGCGGAGACGGCCGAGACGTTCATGACCGGCGTCGACGCCGCCAGCGTGTTCCACAACGCCTCAACGCGGTTCGCGGACGGCTACCGCTACGGCCTCGGGGCCGAGGTCGGCATCTCGACCGGGAAGATCCACGCTCGCGGTCCGGTCGGGCTCGCGGGGCTGACGACGTATAAATACTACCTGGAGGGCGACGGTCACCTCGTCGCCACGTACGCGGGCGACGACGCGAAGCCGTTCACGCACCGCGAGTTCGACGGCGCGTGGACGCCCGGACGCCGATCGGAGCGCTAGCGAACCGGGCAGAGTCGAACCCGCTCCGGCGACCGACACGGACGCCCGGATGGACTCGGAGAACGCGGGGTCGATCCATGTCCGCGGTCGTTCACAGATGTTTCGACGTGATCGAGTGGCGCGTCCGACGAACGGTTATCGGACGTTCACGGCCGCTGACGGACGTTCATGGATCCTCGAGAGGTGTGCCGCCGGGAACCGAACCGTTAACTACTCGCACGACACATGTTCAGATCAAGCGGTTCTGTCGCGGGCGTCGACAGCAACTTTTAAAAGGCGCGGTGACAAGTTAACATATGCCATGATAGATCGACTTGAGAAGGAAGTAGACATGCTGGAACGGCACTTACAGGTGCTGAGAATGGTCATCGAGAACGAACCGATCGGTATCGTGAAGATGTCGAACGAGACCGGCTACCCGCATCACAAGGTTCGATACTCGCTCCGCGTCCTCGAGGAGGAGAACCTCATCGAGCCGTCGAGCCAGGGAGCGATCACGACGGAGCGCACCCACGAGTTCGTCGACGAACTCGACGATAAGCTCGATGAAACGATCGACAAGCTCGGGACGATGCGGATCGACGACGCCGCCGAAGTGGAGAACTGAGCCTTTTCGCTTGCGTTTCGCTGCTGTGTCCTGCCGTTCGTGTTCTCGTTTCGACTCCGAGACGATGATGGTCCGGAATCGACTTACGATGGCTTGCTCGACGGTTCACCGAGATCGTCGATGAGTAACGCGACGCGTACACCCATCCCTCTCTCGGAGACTCCGCGCTACCGTTTCAGTTGAAAAGGGGACCGGGACGGCTTGAAAAGATCGCAGTGGGTGAGTTTCACACCCCGTTCGGGTGGTGTGCCAGTACCCGGTTACCCGAGGAGGTACTGGAGTTTGGGGTAGCGTTCGACGAGGGGTTGGCCGCCGACGTCGAGGCGTTCGATGTAGGCGTCGACGCCGAGGATGCGGCCCGCGCCGAAGGCGGCGACCGTGAGGAACACGATCGCGTAGATGAGCGTCGAGTCGAACAGCGCGAGCAGTTCGCCCTCCCAGCCGCCGAGGTAGAACATGAGCATCTGGAGCGCGCCGCCGAGCGCGGCGAGTCGGACGAACGCGCCCGCGATGAGCGCGACGCCGATGAGCACCTGCGTGATGGGGATGACGACGTTGATGATCTCCATGAGCAGCGGGCTGCCGGCCATGGCGGCGAACAGGCCGCTCACCGGACTGGCCGAATCCACGCCGTGGACCAAGTACCCGCTCGCATCGAACGGCCATCCCTGCACCTTCCCGATGCCCGCAAAGAGGATCATCCCGCCGATCAGCGCCCGCAACGCGACGATGAACAGCGCCGACAGCGAGTGGGCCTCTCCCCGCAGCGATACGCCACCGAACTCCCCGCCGAACTCGTTTCGTGCTTTCGTTGACATTGTGTCTCCCTCTACCTGAACGAACGACCCCAGTGAAGGTATAAACCCCACCAGATTCCAGAGATCGGAGAAACACTCGCCCGACAGCCTTGATAGTTCAGCTGTTTATAAGTGCCCTTCGCGGAGACGCCCGGAGAACCGACGCCTAACGTCGGCTCTCTTCTCAGTCGGTTCGTTCGGTCTCGGTCTCGGGGTCGTCGACTCCCGTCGTCTCCGCCTCGGTCCTCTCGCCCTCCGTCGACGTCTCGGCGTCGTCGCCTCGCTCGCTCGCCTCCTTTCTGGCCCGGTCCGCGGCGAGCTCGCGGTCGATGTCGTCCTCGACGTAGCCCATCGACTCGACCGTGACGACGTTGCCGCCGCCGGGGTCCACGACCATCACCTCCTCGCCCTCCTCGATCGTTCCCTCGAGCGACCGCGCGGAGTAGTACGGATTGAACCCCCCGCCCTGTAGCTTCACCTCGCCACCGCTCACGGTCACGGTTTCGGTGACCGTCCCCAGCTTCCCTTTTAACGAGTCGCGGTCGCTCGTCTGTTGTTGTCCCTTGCCGCCGTACAGGTCGAACTCGTGGTAGCCGTAGAACGCAGCCGCACCGAACACGAGCGTGAACACGCCCATCAGGAGGATGAGAAGCGTTCCGGCGACGCCGAGCGCCGCCAGTGCGAGTCCCGTGAGCCCGGCCCCGATCAGCGCGATCCCGACCACGATGAAGTTCGCTCCGGGCGCGATCGCCTCGGCCATCGACAACAGTAGTCCCGCCGTTAAAAGGAGCAAGGGGAGGGTCTCGGGACCGAACAGGTCCGCCTGCAGGAACACGTCCATACCGCCCCCTACGGCTTCGGCCGGAATAAGTTGTGGTACGATCCGAGTGTTCAACGCCGACCACGGCTGTGGCGGTCCCTCTTAAAAGCGGTCCCTTTTAAAATCCGAACAGGAGCACACCGACGGTGAGCGCGACCCCGAGCACGACGAAGACGGCGTGTTCGGGTACGATCGTTCCGGGCTCGATCGGCTCCGTCTCGGGGGTCGCGGTGTCCTCCGTCACCCCGTCGGGGCCGACGTCGTCGACGCCGAAGCGCCACTCGCGCTCGTCGTCCGCGTCGTCGGCATCCCGAACCTCGTTCGCCCGACTGCGGGTGTCGTCGCTGCTCATGCACGTCGGTAGGGGAGTCGGCGATAAATGGCTGGCGGGTAGGGCGGCTATCCCGGCACTCGGTGCACGTGATGGTTCCGGTGCGCGCGGCGGCATCAGGTTCGCGTGGCGGCGCTCGCGGCTCTATCGGCGGTTCGCGTGCGTGATGTCACCCTCGTAGACGACGCCGCGCTCGCCGTCGACGGTGAGGACGGTCCCGTCGGCGACAGCGTCCGGAAGCGCCGCCCCCGAGACCATCGGTACGCCGAGCTCGCGGGCGACGACGGCCGGATAGCCGGTCATTCCGGGCCGGGCGTCCATCACGCCCGCGATCCGACCGAGGTCCCCGTCGAACTCCCCGTCGAACTCGGCATCGAGCGCGACGATCGACCCGTCCGGAACCGCCGAGAGGTCGCCATCGGTCGTTCGGTGAACCGGTGCGGCGACACGACCGGCCACCGCACCCTTCCCCGTGACGATCGTCTCGGCGGCGACATGGACCTTGAGGGTGTTCGTCGTGTTCGTCCCCTCAAGCTCCGTCATCATCCCGGAGAGGACGACGAGAGTGTCGCCGGATTCCGCGCCGCCGGCGTCGAAGGCGGCGTCGACCGCGTTGTCGAGGACGGCCTCCATGTCGCGTGCGTACTCGGTCGTGACCGGCTGGACGCCCCACGACAGCGCGAGCTGGCGGTACACGCGCTCGTTCGGTGTGGTGGCGACGACCGGGACGCCCGGCCGGAACATCGCCGTCTTCCGGGCGGTGTAGCCGGACTCGGAAACGGCAACGACCGCGGACGCGCCGATGTCACGCGCGAGGTACCGCGCCGACCGCGCGAGCGCCTCCGTCCGCGACTCGTCGTTCGCGGGCGGGACGCGCTGTTCGCGTGTCTCGGCGTACTCCTCGCTGGATTCGATCTCGCGGACGATCCGGTCCATCGTCTCGACGACGTTCGTGGGGTCGTCGCCGATGGCGGTCTCTCCGGAGAGCATCACCGCGTCGGTCCCGTCGAGGACCGCGTTGGCGACGTCCGACGCCTCCGCACGGGTCGGCCGCCGCGAGTGGACCATCGAGTCGAGCATCTCCGTCGCCGTGATCACCGGGACGCCCGCGTTGACGCACTTGCGGATGATCCGCTTTTGGATCATGGGGACGTCCTCCAAGGGACACTCCACGCCCAGATCACCGCGAGCGACCATCACGCCGTCGGCGGCGGCGATGATTCCGTCGAGGTTGTCGACCGCGCCGGCCCGCTCGATCTTCGCGATGACCGGGATGTCGTCGCCGCCGTACTCCTCTAACCGATCCGCGATCCGGTAGACGTCGGCGGCGTCCCGGACGAACGAGGCGGCGACGAAGTCCGCCTCGGCACGGGCCGCGAGCCGGAGCTCGTCCTCATCACCCGACGTGATCAGATCGACGTCGATGTCGACGCCCGGGAGGTTGACGCCCTTTCGGGACCCGAGCGTCCCGCCGGACAGCACGGTGGCGACGACGCCCTCCTCGGAGACACGCTCGACGCGGCACTCGATCCGGCCGTCGTCGAGGAGGACGACGTCCCCCGGTTCGGTCGCCTCGATCGAATGGGTGAGTCCCACGCGGTCAGGCGTCGCGGTGTCGTCCGCCACGAACAGGACCTCGCTGTCGGCGTCGAGGTGGATCGACTCGTCTATCTCGGCGGTTCGGATCTCAGGACCTTTTAAATCGACCATCACCGCGAGCGGCTCGTCGATCGCGTCGTCGACCGCCCGGACGCGTTCGATGACCGTCTCACGGTGGTCGGTCGTCCCGTGGCTGGCGTTGAGTCGGACGACGGACATCCCCGCGTCGGCGAGGGATCGGATCGATTCTCGGTCGTCGGACGCTGGACCCAGCGTACAGACGATCTTGGCGTTGCGCATACCGTCGACTTCGACGGAGAGACGCAAAAAGTGATACGGTTGAGTCGAACCCGAGTGAACGTTTCAACGGGCCCACGAACGGAGCCCGAACGATGCGAGCGAGCCGATACGGTCCAACCGATCGATGCGGTCCGAGCGAGTCCACGACGACATGCACTTCGGGCTCTGTTGGACTGCTCAACACCTCATACATCTGGTTCCGACCGCGATCAGTACGGACACAGCAGCGATCGATATCGGGAGTTGGTGTTGCAGTTCGCCGGTCGTGATATAGTATTTAAACGGCCGTGAGCGACGTCGATGGTTATTTATAAAGAACGCATGCGGTGGCGTCGCCGGCGCGACGCGCCGGCTGCAAGCGAGAGCCTCGCTCTCGCCCTGTGCGCCCGTGAGCGGCCGTCAGGCCGCGAACGGCCTCGCGCGAGGGAGTCAGGGGCGGTC
>NZ_JBLWMN010000012.1:0-98547 GCF_048380895.1 Halorubrum rarum
CGCCCCTCTCCACACAGCCCGGTGCGGTGCTTGCTGCGGCGGGCTTCGCCCTCGCGGCTGCCCCTTTGAGTCCCACCCCGCACAGCACCGCGCCTCACGCCTCCCCAGCCTCGTCAGGGACGGTCGCCGGAACCGCTCGGCGACCGCCCCTGACTCCCTCGCGCGCCGCCGCGTCGTTCGCTTATAAGCGTTTGTCGCCGTCGCTCACGGCTATTTAAATACCGTATCCCGACCGGCGGACTGCAACACTCACTCCCGCTATCGATCGCCGCTGTGTCCGTATTGACCGCGATCGGAACCAGATGTGTCCGATGATGAGGATTTAAAAGGGTGCATAATGGATACGAACCGCTTCCTTCACTGTCCTCGTTGGGATCGTCATGAGTGGCGCGAACGCCGCGAACGACTGGCGGTCCGACGTGGACGACGTCGACGCGGTTCTCCTCGACGGACTCCAGAGCGGCTTCCCCGTCCGAAGACGTCCGTTCGACTCCCTCTCGGACGCAGTCGGTCGAGCCGTCGCGTCGGACACCGCGGACGACGGATCGTGTGTTCCGGACGACGAGTCGACGTCGATCGAACCCGCCGCGATCGTCGAGCGCGTTCGCGACCTCGACCGTCGCGAGCTCGTCCGACGGCTCGGTCCGGTGCTCGACCCGTCGGCGATCGGGTCGTCGACGCTCGCGGCGCTCCGCGTCCCGAACGACGCGCTCGGGACGGTCGTCGACGTCGTCAACGGCTACCCGGAGGTCACACACAACTACCGTCGGGACCACGAGTGGAACGTGTGGTTCGTGGTGACCGCCGAGTCGCGGGCACGCAGGAACGCGATCCTCGACGAGATCGCCGACAGGACGGGATACGATCCGCTGAATCTTCCCAAGCGAACGGAGTACGCACTCGATCTCCAGTTCCCGGTGATCGGGGACCGGACGGCCGACAGTTCTCCGCTCGAGATCGATCCTCCGCTCGAGACCGATCGGGAGGGTACCGCGACGAGCCCCGGTCGCGATGGGTCGTCCGCGACGAGCCGCGACGTACGCAGTGCTCCTACTTCCCCTCACTCTCCCCACGACGGAGAGCTCTCCACGCTCGACCGTCGCCTCCTGGAGGCGATACAGGACGGGTTCCCGATCACGACCACGCCGTACGCGGACGTCGCTGACGACCTCTCGGTCGACGCTGACGAGATCGTCGACGCGATCGAGTCGCTGGTCGCGGCCGGATTCATCAAGCGGCTCGGACTCGTCATTGACCACCGAGCGGTGGGGTTCCGACACAACCGTCTGGTCGCATGGGACGTCCCGTCCGACGAAATCGACGAGGCGGGAGCCCGTGCGAGCGAGTGTCCCCACGTCACGAAGTGTTACCACAGGCCGGCACGGCCGGAGCGTGGCTGGCCGTTCACCCTCTTCACGATGGTCCATGGCCGCGATCCCGACCGCGTCGACGAGTGGATCACGGAGCTCGCGACGGACCGTCTCCCGTACCCGTACACCAGTCTCGACACCGTCGAACGGTTCAAGCAGACCGGAACGCGATACGAGACGCTGCTCTCGACTGGCGGTATCGAGGACACGTGATACCGGGGGCACGTGATCACCGACGATGTGTGACCGCGGAGTCGACGGATCGAAGTCGACGGATCGAAGTCGACGGATCGAAACCGACGGATCGACGCTGGCGACTCGACAACGACGATCGAACGCCGACTACTCGGACGCGGACGACTCGAACGGATTGACGAGCTCGATCGTCTCCTCGCGGTCGGGGCCGACCCCGACGGCGTACACGTCGGCGTCGACCTCGGCGGCGAGGAACTCCAGGTACTCTCGCGTCGCTTCGGGAAGGGCGTCGTATCCGTCCGCGGCGACCGCGGTCCAGTCGACTTCCTCCCACGTGTCGAACTCGCGGTAGACGGGGTCACAGCGCGCCCAGCGCTCCGTCGTCGTGGGGACGGTGTCGATCTCCTCGCCGTCGAGCTCGTAGCCGGTACACACCTGTAGCTCCTCGAGCCCGGCGAGCACGTCGACGTGGTTGACCGCGAGGCCCGTGAAGCCGGAGACGCGCGCGGCGTGCCGGAGCATCGGGAGGTCGAGCCACCCGATCCGGCGCGGGCGACCGGTGACGGTGCCGAACTCCCCGCCCTTCTCGCGGATCTCGTCGGCGAGCGCCTCCTCCCGCTCGTCGCCGTCCAACTCCGTCGGGAGCGGTCCGGAGCCGACCCGCGAGAGGTACGCCTTCACGATGCCGACGACCTCGCCGTCGCCGACCGTGGTGACGCCCACGCCGGAGCCGACGGCCGCGCCGCCCGCCGTCGGATTCGAGGACGTGACGAACGGGTAGTTCCCGTGGTCGATGTCGATCGAGGTCCCCTGTGCGCCCTCGAACAGGATCCGGTCGCCGGCCTCGTGGCGGCGGTACAGGTAGTCGCTGCAGTTGACGGTCATCCCCTCATCGGCGAGCCGCTCGCCGATCTCGACGAACTCCTCGTGAAGGGCGTCGACGTCGAACGCGTCCTCGCGGTCGGTTCCCTCGATGTCGAGTCCGTAGATGTCCTCGACGACGGCCCGTTTCTGCGGGACGGCGTACGCCAGTCGCTCGCGGAGCACCTCGGGATCGAGGAGGTCCCCGATCCGGACGCCCCGGCGACCCGCCTTGTCCTCGTAGGTGGGACCGATCCCGCGGCCGGTGGTGCCGACCTCGACGCCCGACTCGTCGTCCGCTTTGACCTCCTCCTCGATGCCGTCGAGGACTCGGTGATACGGGAGGATCACGTGCGCGCGCCGAGCGATCCGGACGTCCGGTTCGAGCCCCCGGTCACGGAGGTCGTCGATCTCGGAGAACAGCGTCCGAGGATTGACGACACAGCCGTTGCCGAGGATCCCGACTTTGTCCCTGACCGCGCCGCTCGGGACCAGGGATAGTTTGTACTCCTCGCCGCCTTCGACGACGGTGTGGCCGGCGTTATCGCCGCCTTGATAACGGACTACGACGTCCGCGTCCCCTCCCCACCGGTCGACGAGCGCGCCCTTGCCCTCGTCTCCCAGTTGGGAGCCGACGATGGTGACAGTCATACCGCTCATGGGTTCCAAGCGGGGGGTAAAACAGATTACGGTCCGTCCGCGCCGGACACACACGATCGTGCATCCATACAGAGGGATAGCAGGACCGATGTCGACGTTCGTGCGTGTTCTCGAGCACACACGCGGAGTTGCAGACCTCGAGACCACAGCCCGCTCACGGCACGACTCGTCGAGAACCTCCGACTAGATATATACGTGTTCTCTGAGAAACGTGACAACACAGATGATTCGAACGCACGGTTCATCCGTCGGTCCTGTCGTCTCGATCGGTGGCCGTCACGACCGACACAGGAGCGTGTAGATGCCCTCTCGAACGGTCCTCGCCGTCGTAGCCGTGCTCGTCGTCGCCCTGACGGCCGCCGGCCTCGCCGCCGCACAGGAGGGAGAGTACGTCAGCGGAGAGCCGGACATCGACGTGTACGTTCCGGAGCCGGAGGTGGAGCCGGGAACCGACGCACAGTTGACCCTTCAGATCGCGAACGACGGGAGCGTCCGGAGCGGTGCCGTCACCCAGCGCGACACCGTGACGACCGCCCGAGCCGTCTCCGTCGAGGTGACTGATGCCGGTCCGTTCGACGTCTCCACACGGCGACAGTCGATCGGGTCCGTCCCCGACGGTGGCGTTCGGGACGTGCCGCTCGGGATCACCGTTCCGGACGACGTCGCCCCCGGCGAGCACTCCATCGACGTCCGCGTGCGCTACTCGTACACGTCGATGTACGCACCGGGAAGCAGCGTCGTCCAGGAGCGAACGCGGACCGTGCGAACGTCGGTCGACGTCGTCGTCGCCGACGGCGCGCGCTTCGACGTCCGAACGGTCGAAAGCGACGTGCAGGTCGGCGACAGCGGAACGCTGCTCGCCGAGGTCACGAACGTCGGGAACGAGCCGGCACGCGAGACCACCCTCGAACTCGAGTCGACGACCTCCGACGTGACCCTCGGCGACGGACCGCGAAACACGGCTCGGATCGACCGCCTCGATCCGGGCGAGAACGCGACGGTCGCGTTCGACGCCTCCATACGTCCGTCGGCTTCGGTTCGGAACGTCACGCTCGCCGGCACCGTCCGGTTCACGGACCGCGACGGCGTCGCGACCGAGCGAGACGGACTGTCGGTCGGCCTCCGACCGGCCGACGAACAGGCGTTCTCGTTGACGGTCAACGAGTCGACGCTCAGGGTCGGGGAGCGAGGAACGATCCGCGGGACCGTCACCAACGAGGGCCCTGCGCCCGTCGAGGACGTGGTCCTCTCCGTCGGCGATGCTCGGATCGAACTCGCCAGCCCGACCTACGCCGTCGGCGATCTGGCCCCCGACGAGAACGCCTCGTTCAGGTTCCGTGGCGTCGTCCCGTCCGAGGCCGATCCGGTTCCACAGCGGCTCGACGTGACCGCGAGCTATCGGACGGCGGCAGACACCGACCGATCGACGACCCTGCCCGCCCGAGTGGCCGTCGCGGAGCGCCGTGACGCGGTCGACGTCGCCCCCGTCGGAGCCGCCTTCGCCGCCGGCGAGAGCGGGACCCTCACACTCGACGTCACCAACCGACGGGACGATCCGATCACCGAGGTTCGCGTCCGGATCGTCGTCGAGGAGCCGCTCGAAAGCGAGTTCCGGACGACGGTCGTTGACGGCTTGGCCCCCGGCGAGACCGATCGCGTCGCGTTCGACCTCGACGTCGACGACGACGCCCCCGAGAGTCGGTTCCCCGCGGTCGTCGAGATCGAGTACATCGATCCCGACGGCGATCCGGCGACCATGCGACCCTCGACGGTCGGCGTGAGCGTGACCGACGCCGCCGACGGCGATCTGCCGCTCACCGAGGTCGTGGTCACGGTCGCCGTGCTCCTGTTCGTGGTGGCCGGTGGCTGGTGGTTCTACGGGAGGCGCTTCGTGTAAAGCCATGTTCGATCAGATCGTCGTCGACGGGCTCACGAAGCGATACGGCGACTTCCTCGCGGTCGACGACGTCTCGTTCCGCGTCGGGGCCGGCGAGGTGTTCGGCTTTCTCGGGCCGAACGGGGCCGGGAAGTCGACCGTCATCCGGGCGATGCTCGGGTTCCTGCGGTCCGACGCCGACCGTATCGAGCTCCTCGGACTCGACGCGCGCACGGAGTCCGAACTCATCGAGGCGAAGCGGCGCATCGGTTACATCTCGGCCGAGGGATCGTTCCACGAGGGGCGAACCGGCACGGAGATACTCGACTACTTCGAGGCGGTCAGGGGGGGAAGCAGGCGAGCGGAGCTGTCGGAGCTTTTCACCCCGCCGCTGGCGAAGCCAGTCGGCGAGTACTCGACGGGGAACAAAAAGAAGCTCGCGTTCATCCTGGCGTTCATGCACGACCCCGATCTCGTCGTGATGGACGAGCCGACATCGGGGCTCGACCCGCTCATGCAACGGACGGTGTACGAGTTCGTACGAGAGGAGTGTGCCGACGGAACGACGATCTTCTTCTCGTCGCACGTGCTCGGCGAGGTCCAGAAGATAGCCGACCGCGTCGGGATCATCCGGAACGGGGAGATGGTCGCCGTCGAGGACATTCGGACCCTGATGCGGAAGAGCGGGAAGGTCGTGACCGCTGAAGCCGAGGGGGGCTTCGATCCGGCCGACTTCGAGTTCGACGGCGCGGAGCGGGTCGACGTCGACGGCACGACGATGGAACTGGTCGTCACCCACGACTACGACCGGCTTCTCACGCGATTGGCCGCCTACGATATCGTCGACGTAACGATCCGAGAAACGACGCTCGAGGACGTATTCCTCCACTTCTACCGCGATGATTGAGTTGGCACGCTTCGAGGCGCGACGACAGTTCAAGCAGATGGTCGGGGTCGCGGGCGGGATGTTCGGATTCGTCGTGCTGGTCGTGCTGATATTCCCGTCGATCGAGGCGGCGGGGGCGGACTTCGAGGAGTACATGGAGGCGCTGCCCGACGCGCTGATGGCGGCGTTCGGCGGCGAGGCGGTGCCGATAACGACGATCGAGGGGTTCCTCGTGCTCGAGGTGTACGGGCTCATCTGGACGCTGCTCGTCGGCGCGTACCTCGCGTACGCGGCCGCGACGCTGATCGCGGGCGAACGCGAGCAGGGAACCATCGATATCCTGCTCATGACGCCGCTACCGCGGCGACGGATCGTCGCCGAGAAGTTCCTCTCGATGGTCCCCGACGTCGTCTTCGTCTCCCTCGCGACGTATCTCGGCGTGGTCGTCGGTGCGGCGCTCATCGACGAGGCGGTCGATCTCTACTGGCTGGCGGTCCTCCACGTCGTCTCGATACCGTACCTGCTGGCGTGTGTCTCGTTCGGACTGCTGTTGTCCGTCGTCGTCGAGTCGGCTCGCCGTGCACAGATACTGGCGTTCGCCGGCATCGCGGTGATGTACATGCTCGAAGCGTTGACGCGCGAGACGGAGTACGACCGGCTGGGAGACGTCATGTTCCCCAGGTACTTCGATCCCGCCGCGATCCTGGTCCGGAACGAGGTGGAGGCCCTCGACGCGTTACTGCTCGTCGCCGCCGCGTTGGTGTTCCTCCTCCTCGCCGCCGCGCTCTTCGAACGCGCGGACATCGCGACGTAAGCGGGGACGGGGACATCGCGACGTAAGCGGGGACGGGGACATCGCGACGTAAGCGGGGACGGGGACATCGCGACGTAAGCGGGGGCGGGGATATCGCGACGTAAGCGGGGACGGGGACTCACGCGTCACGCCGCAGGTCGTTGCGAAGGCGTCCGAGGAGGACGAACCCGACACCGCCGAGGAGCGCCGTCCCGCCCCCGACGACGAGGAGGACGGGAGCGACGCCGACGCGGGAGACCGCGAGATCGAAACCGAGCCGCGGCCAGCCGAGCGACGGGAGCGACACGAGCGCTTTCGAGTGGATCCACTCCGGTCGGACGACCGGCGCGATCCCGGCGCTCTGGTCGTACTCGTCGTTGGCGTCGCCACGCGTGACGTAGCCGTCGTGAGGGGCCGGGCAGTGTCGGAGTTCCCGACAGTCGCCGCCGATCAGGCCGTCGTCGCCACGACGGGTCCAGTCCTCGCCCGCCTCGACCGCGAACGCGACGCGGTGGAGGATCGGCGGCCCGTCGTCGTCCGGGACCGAGAAGACGATCACGTCGCCGCCGCCGTCCGCGGGGGCGGCTCGAACGGGCTCGTCGCCCGCGCTCACCCCGCCCCACGGGAACCGGTCGGTCGCGGTGACGACCACGAGGTCGCCGCGCTCGACGGTCGGCTCCATGCTTCCCGTCTCGACGGCGACCAGGGGCGGCCACGCGCCGGCGATCGCAACGATGAGCAGCGTCGCGACCGCGACGAGGAGAACGGGTCGGACGACGTCACCCGCGAGACGGGGGTTCACGGTCTGACACTGGGGCGCGCCGCGCTTGAGGATGTCGCCGCTCGCTCCCCGTTCGCGACGGGGCGGGGCCGCGCGGGCAGGGACTACAGCCCGGTCGGACGACTCACGTACGTCGTGTCGACGTCCCACTCCGCGGTGAGCGCCTGGAGCGCCCGGACGCCGAACGTCTCCGTCGCGTAGTGGCCGGCCAGAAACACCGAGATCCCCGCCTCTCGTGCGTCGTGATACACCTGTCCTTTCCCCTCGCCGGTGACGAGCGCGTCCGCGCCGGCGTCGACCGCCTCGTCGAGCCAGTCGGTTCCGGAGCCCGTGACGACCGCGACGCGCTCGATCCGCTCCGGACCGAACGGGAGCACCCGAGTGTCCGTCGTGCTCCCCTCGAACTCGTCCAGTTGCTCGCGGAGCGCCGTCGGGGAGACGGGCTCGTCGAGCCCACCGACCGTCCCGATCGTCACCGGGCCGAGCTCGCCGAACGGTCGGCGGTCGACGAGGCCGATCGCATCGCCGACCCCGGCGGCGTTGCCGAGTTCGGGGTGTCCGTCGAGCGGGAGGTGGGAGACGTACAGGGCCGTCTCCGCGTCGACGAGCGCCGCGATCCGGTCGTACTCGCGGCCGGTGACGCGGTCGATCCCGCCCCACGAGATCCCGTGATGGGTAACGAGGACGTCCGCGCCGGCGTCCGCGGCCGCGGCGATCGTCTCCGTCGCGGCGTCGACCGCGAACGCGACGCGGTCGACCGTCCCCTCCGCCGGGCCGACCTGTAGCCCGTTCGCGCTGGCGTCGACGTCGGCGTACGCGTCGGTGTCGAGTCGGTCGTCGAGGCGTCGGACGTATTCGGAGAGCTGCATGCGATCGGCTACGGCGGTCCCCCGGTTAAAAACGACGACCCGGTCAGGAGTCGCCTGCGACGACGCCGGCGAGCGCGCCGCCCACCGCCCCGAACAGCGCCGGATACACGACCCCGGCGAGGAGCACGGCCGTCACGAGATCCGGCCGTATCGACCCGTCCCCGATCGAGTACGCGAACGCGACCGCGCCGACGACGGCGAGCGGGAGGTACGCGACGGTCACGAGCGCGCCGATCGGAACCCCGTCGCCGAGGTCGTCGACGTCGGCGACGAACGCCGCCGCGAACCCGGCCCCGAGCAACAGGACCGGCGGGACGAGATACAGAAGGGTCAACGTCCCGTCGTCGGAGGCGGCGATGAAGTTCTCGACGCGCGTCCCGCCGAATCCCGGAATCTCGGTGTCGACGAAGTGCGCGTTGTAAAACAGCCAGCCGACGCCCTGCCACGCGGGGATCGGGTCGCTACCGAACAGGTCGACCATGAAGTTGAACGCGCTCAACCGCTCTTCGACGCCGCGGCGCTGTGTGACGTACACGAGCAGGTAGCCGAGCACGTACGCGGCGGTACCGCTCGCAGCGGCGACGCCGACGGTACGCGCGTCTCGGCGATCAGTGAGGGCCATACCGTGCCGACAGCTCCGACGGATAAGTGTTTGGTGGAGCGCCGTTGGTGAGTCGGACGGGCGTGTCGGTGAGGTGGACGGGCCGTCCTAACTCCCGCTCAGTCGTCACCCTGCGCGTCGACGATGACGACCTCGCCGTCCTCGACGGTGACGTTGATGAGCGTCTTCACGGTGTAGTCGGTGTGGTCGAGCTCGTTGTCGCCCGCCTTCTTTATCACGGCGACGACGTCGACGACGTCCGCGCCGACCTCGTTCGTGAGCGCGTCGAGGATGGCCTTCATCGTGCCGCCCGTCGAGAGCACGTCGTCGAGCACGAGCACGCGGTCGCCCTCCTCGACGTCGTTGATGTACATCTCCGACTCGGAGTAGCCGGTCTCCTGAAACAGCGGGACCTCGCCGTCGAGCCCGTACTGTCGCTTCCGGATGACGACGAGGGGGATGTCGGTCATCAGGGAGAGCGCCGTGGAGATGTGGATGCCCATCGCCGCGGGCGTAACGATCTTGTCGACGTTCTCCAACTCCGCCTTCCGGATGATCCGGATGACTATCTCGCGGAGGAGCTCGGGCTTCAGCATGGGAACGCCGTCGCTGATGGGGTGGACGAAGTACTGGTACTCGCCTTTCTCGATGATCGGCGCGTCGAGGAGCGACTGCCGCAACTGGTCCATGTCGCCGGTACTCGGGGGGATAAATAAAGCGTGGCGGTTGCGGACGGGCCGTGGGCGAGGATCTCAGCCATCCCCCGTTCCCGGACGCACCGCGTTCCCGGACGCACTGATCCGCCGGCTCAGACGTCCTCTCGGGCGTCGATCCCCGTATAAATGAACCACGCGACGGCGTACACGCCGACGAACAGGAGATAGCCGACCACGAGCCCTGCGAGCTGTCGGTCACCGAGCCCGTCGGGCAGCGTCGTCGAGAGGATCCACAGCGCGACGACGAAGACGACGAGCGAGAACACCCCGGAGAGGGCGTACACGCCGAGATCCGAGGTCAATCGTTTGCGCACAGCTGGCGTACGTCCGTCTCGCTTATAAAGTCCCGGCGGCGACGTCGGTCTCTCCTATAAAGTCCCGGCGGCGACGTCCGTCTCACTTATAATTCCGGTCGTCTCGGTCACTCGTTCGTTCGGGCCCCGACGAGCGATCGTACGCGCCGTGTTTCCGGAGTCGCCCGGCACGCGCCAGCACGGAGGGCGTGCGACAGATCCCGGACTCGCCGGCGGCCTGTGCGACGGCGCAGTTGTTACAGTTCTCACAGACGACGTCGACGCCGGGATCGGTGTCCGCGCCGAGCAGCCGCGCGGGGAGCTCCGGCTCCGCGTAGAAGGGCCGACCCATTCCGACGAGGTCGGCGTCGCCGGCCAGCGCGTCGTCGAGTTGTGCCCGCTCGCGAAGTCCACCCTCACACAGCACGGGAGCGTCGACGCGCTCGCGCACCCGGCGACAGAGGTCGCGGTTCCAGCCGGGTTCGAACCCGTATACGAACGACTCCGCCCAGTTGCCGACCGCGATCGCTGCCGCGCGCGGGAGCGACCCGAACGCCTCGCGGTACCCGTCCCGGAACCGCGAGTCGCGCCACGCCGCGGTCGGGAACTCCCCGCGGACGACGCTCATGTCCCAGAAGACGCTCGTCCGGACCGGGACGACCGCGTCGAACCCGACCGCGACCAGGCGGTCGCACGCGCGGACCGCGTCGTCGTCGCTCAGATGCGGACCGATCCCGGGAAGCGTCGGTCGCTCGGACGGGACCTTGGTCAGCAGGGGAACGTCGCCGGCGCGCGCCCGGACCGCCTCGGCGACGAGTTCGAGGAACGCGGTTCCGGCACCGACCGCGGGGTCGACCCCGAACCGGTCGTCACGGCGGTTGTAAAACGGGGAGAGGAACTGCTGGGCGATCCCCATGTTCGCGCCGGCGACGTGGACCGCGTCGTAGCCGGCGTCGACCGCGCGGGCCGCGGCACGACCGAAGTCGGCCGCGAGCGCTTCGACCTCCGCCGTCGTGAGCACGTGCGGCGAGAGGTCGAGGAACCCGAGCCGGTCGAGCGCGCGAAGGGGACAGGGAGGCTCCGAGACGGCGAGCTGGTTGACCCCCGGATTCGCACGCCGGTAGCCGGCGTGCCACGCCTCCATCGAGCGGAGCCCCCCGTGTTCGAGTTGGATCGCGATCCGGGAGTCGTGGGCGTGGATCGCGTCCGTGAGGCGTTCGAGCTCCGCGACGAACGCCGGGTCGTGAACCCGAGTCATGCCCGGCGCGGCACAGCCGCCCTCGCCGCGGACGATCGTCGCGCCCTGATGGACGAAGCCGACTCCCGCGGCCGCGGCGGGTTCGAGCTCCGCGATCAGTCGGTCGACCGCGTCGTCGCCGTTCCCGGCGCACTCGAGGAGGGGTGCGCGGTACAGCCGGTTGTTCAGCCGGAGCCCGCCGATCCGTACCGACTCATCGACCGTCGGCGGGGCGGGACGTGTCGCTCCACTGTCCGGATCGCCCGCCTCTCCGGCGGACGTCATCGGTTCTCGAACGCGGTCTCGTCGACGTCCGTCCGACGGACGTGGTCCGACTCGCTCGTCTCGAAGACGTCGTCCTCCTCGACCCCGACGTCGGCGTCGTCGATCAGCTCGGCGAGGAGGTCGGGATCGAACGACTCGGCGTCGCGCGGGTCGATCCCGGCGTGAAACAACGCCTTCCGGACCGTCGACTCGTTCCGAAGCGAGCGCCTGGTCGACATCGATCGACCGACCGATCCGAGCTCGCCGTCGATCTCGCGTTCCTCGTCGATCCGATCGATGATCGCGGCCCGCACGTCACTTCGGACGGTTCCCGCCTCGCTCGCGAGCACGGAGAACGCCACGAACAGGTCCGCCAACTCGGCGACGTCGAGCGCGTCGAGGTCCTCGACGTCCGCGACCCGCTCGCGGACGATGTCGACCGCCCGGAACACCGGTTCCGGGTCGATACGGTGGGCAGCCGTCGCCTCGTCAGGGTCGACGGCAGCGTCCGCGAGATCCTCATCCGTTTCGTCAGGGTCGACGGCAGCGTCCGCGGGATCGCCATCCGTTTCGTCAGGGTCGACGGTCGCCGCCTGCGGATCGTTGCGTGCTTCGGGGGGGCCCTCACCGTCTCCCTCGCGGACCGTCGCGAGGAACTCTCCGGGGCCGTCGTACGGGAGCCGCGCCCAGTCGTGTTCGGGGCCTTCCGTCCCGTTGACGTGTGCCGCGACGAGCGACGGGACGTCGCTGAACCCGCAGTCCGGGGCCGGACATCGAGCGGTTCGTCGTGTCATGTCGTATCATTGGGCGGCACGGGATTTGACGGTTCGCCCGCGACCACCGTCTCGATCGCGTGACTCCGTCGCGGCGTTTAACCGACTGTGTTCCCACGTTCATCCATGGAACGAACGCGGCGTCAGTTCCTCGGCGTCGGGGCAGCGATCGCGGCCACGGCCGGCTGTCTCGCACCGACCGGCGAGGGCGGACGGGTCGGCGTCGACGGGGAAGCGTCCGCTCCGCCCGAGGCGACGGAGGTCACGCGCGTCGGATCGGACGCCGACTACGAGGCGGTGTACGAGGCGGTCTCGCCGTCGGTTGCTCGGGTACAGACGTACGTCGAGGACCAGTCCGAAGCGCTCTTCGGCGACGGCGGCGGACGGGCCGGACAAGGGTCGGGTTTCCGGTACGGCGGCGACTACGTCGTGACGAACGACCACGTCCTGGCGGAGCCGGACAGGGTTCGCGTGCAGGCGTCCGACGGGCGATGGCTGGACGCGTCGGTCGTCGGTCGGGACCCGTACAGCGACCTCGCGGTCGTGGAGACCGACGCGAGCCTGCCGGGCGGCCCGCTCCCGCTCGCCGAGGAGACCCCGCCGACCGGCACCGAGGTGCTCGTCGTCGGCTCGCCGCTCGGACTGTCGGGGACCGCGACCCAGGGGATCGTCAGCGGTCGCAACCGAACCATCCCCGCGACCGCGACCGCGGTCGGACGGTTCTCCATCGCGGACGCGGTCCAGACGGACGCCGCGTTGAACCCCGGAAACAGCGGCGGCCCGATCGTGACGTTGGACGGGAACGTGATCGCCGTTGCGACCGCGACGCAGGGAGAGAACGTCGGCTTCGGCGTCTCGGCGAACCTCGTCAGGGAGGTCGTCCCCGAACTGATCGAGACGGGGAGCTACGAGCATTCGTACATGGGCGTGAGCGTACTGGCGGTCGAGCCGCTCCTCGCGGAGGCCAACGACCTGCCCGAGGCCCGCGGCGTGTACGTCGCCGAGGTGCCGGCGGGCGGCCCGTCGGACGGCGTCCTGCGAGGGGCCGACGGCGAGGCCGCCGTCGAGGGGGCGACCGTCCCGACCGGCGGCGACACGGTCGTCGCGCTCGACGACACCCGGATCGTTTCCAACGCCGACCTCTCCCGGTTCCTCGCGCTGGAGACGCGTCCCGGCGACGTCATCGACGTCACCGTGTGGCGCGGCGGCTCCGAGGAGACGGTCGAACTCGAGCTCGGGTCGCGACCGGAGCCGTGACGTCCGTCCGATCGGTCCGCGGCGGTGGACCCCCGCTTGCACGGATTGTAACCCCTAAATGCCCCCGACTACAGGTAGGGGTATGAACGGGAACAGGTTCGGTCGCCTCTTTCAGGTGACCACGTACGGCGAGAGCCACGGCGAGGCGATGGGCGTCACCGTCTCCGGCTGTCCCGCGGGCGTCGAGCTCGACGAGGACGCGATCCAGGCACAGCTCGACCGGCGCAAGCCCGGTCAGTCGATGATCACGACGTCCCGAGGGGAGCCCGACGAGGTGACGGTCAACTCCGGCGTGCAGGACGGCTACACCACCGGCACGCCGATCGGGATGGTGATCCAGAACAAGGACGCGCGCTCGGGCAAGTACGAGCCGTACGTCACCGCGCCGCGCCCCTCGCACGGCGACTACACCTACTCCGCGAAGTTCGGCACGCGGAACTGGGGCGGCGGCGGGCGCTCGTCGGCCCGGGAGACGGTAAACTGGGTCGCCGCGGGCGCGGTCGCCGAACAGGTCCTCGACGCCGCCGAGTACGACGTCGAGATCAAAGCCCACGTCAACCGGATCGGCGACGTCGAGGCCGACGACGTGAGCTTCCAACAGATCCTCGACCGCAGCGAGGAGAACGACGTCCGGTGTGCGGACCCGGCGGCGGCGGCCGAGATGCAGACGCTGATCGAGGAGTACCAGGAGGAGGGCGACTCGATCGGCGGCTCCATCTACTTCGAGTGCCGCGGCGTCCCGCGCGGGCTCGGCGCGCCGCGGTTCGACGGGTTCCCCTCCCGGCTCGGGCAAGCGATGTTCTCGATCCCGGCCACGACCGCCGTCGAGTTCGGGCTCGGGAAGGCGGCCAGCGACGTGACCGGCAAGCAGCGCAACGAGGACTGGACGTTCGACGACGGCGAGTCGTTCGACCACGTCGAAAGCGAGACGGGCGACCCGGTCCCCGTCGGCAACGACCACGGCGGGATCCAGGGCGGGATCACGACCGGCGAGCCGATCTACGGCGAGGCCACGTGGCACGCGCCCACCTCGATCCCGAAACCGCAGCGCTCGGCCGACTGGGAGACCGGCGAGGAGAAGGAGATACAGGTCGTCGGCCGCCACGACCCCGTCCTCCCGCCGCGGGCGGTACCGGTCGTCGAGGCGATGCTGTACTGCACCGTTCTCGACTTCATGCTCCTCGCCGGCCGGATCAACCCGGACCGCGTCGACGGGAACCCGGGCCAGTACGACACCGACTACCATCCGAGCAGTCCGGACAACGAGTAGCGACCGCCGGATCCGGGCCGATACGGACTTGAGAGCGGACACAGATCGATCGGGTATGAACGAGGCGAACGCGGACACCCTCCGGGTGTGGCTGGTCGAGCGGACGTACTCCGACGACGAGCAGAACCTGATCATCCTCACCTACGCGACGCCGGACGGTGCGCGGTACTACCGCAAGGAGCGGGCGCTCACGAGCTTCGGCGACGTGCGGGATACGACGGCGGCTCTCGAGGTCAGCCCCGACGACCTCGGCGCGGTCGCCGACGCCGAACTGGAAGCGGAGTACGCGGCGACGGTCCGGCGGATGATCGCGGACCACGAGCCGGACGACGTCATCTAGACGGGCCGATCGATCCCGGACCCGACCGTGAGCCCGGACCCGACTGCGAGCGCGGGGGCCCGCCGTGTCACGAGCGCGGCGCGATGAGCTCCACCGGATGCCGCACGGGCGAGCCTAACAGGGCGTCGAGCTGCTCGCCGCAGGACGTGCCGGCGGCGACGACCGTCCTGTCGGTCTCGCCGAACTGCTCGACGAGCGGCTCGCCGACGTCCATGCTCAGTTCGTAGTAGTCGCGCTTGTAGCCGAAGGAGCCGGCCATCCCGCAACACTCCGTGTCGGAGACGAGCACGTCGTAGCCGAGCTCCGCTAACACCGCCGTCGCGTACGCGCCGACACCGACGGTGCGGCCCTGACAGTGCGGGTGGTACGCGATCCCGTGTTCGGCGTCGACGCCGTCGGGCGCGCGGAGCGCCTCCGGATCCGCCCCGTTGTCGATCAGTCCGTACACGTACTCCATGACGTCGTAGCTCGCCTCGGCGAGTCGCTCGTGGGAGGCCTCGGGGAGGAACTTCCCGTACTCACGGCGGAACAGCGCGAGGTCGCTCGGCTCGATGACCACCACGTCGCGGCCGGCGTCGACGTGCGCTGCGAGCCCGGCGTACACGTCGTGCGCGGCGGCGTCCGCGGTGTCGACCATCCCCTGTGAGAGCGGCGGACGACCGCTGCCCGGCAGGTCGGGGACGTGGACGTGGACGTCGAGCGCCTCGAGCGCGCGGACCGTCGCCTTCCCACGTGCCACGTCGGCGTAGTTCGTCGCCGTGTCGGGGTAGACGACCGCCTCGCGTGCCGCCGACTCGGGCGGTACCGCCGCGCCGCCGCGGGCCTCGAACCAGTCGACGAACGGTTCGCGGGCGAACTCGGGGAGATCGCGGCGGCGGTCGATGCCCGCGACGCGTTCGAGGAGCGCTCGGACGGGGGCCGCGTTCGCCGTCCGGTTAGTGATCGGCGCGGTGCGGCTCCCGAGCTTCGCGAGCGTCTCGTAGTTGCCGACGATCCGCGCGCCGAGGTCGAGTCCGGCGGGCTCCTCGTCGGGCACCAGCTCCTCGAACACCCAGTCGACCTGCCGCTCGGTCGCCTCCCCGCGGTTGATCCGGTCGCGGACGACCGTGTTGATCCACGGGATGTCGATGCCGACCGGACAGGCGGGGACGCAGCGCGAACAGCCCGTACAGAGGTCGTTGAACTCGGCGGCGACGTCGAGACCCTCGATGCCCGTCTCCCAGCCGGTGGCGATCCCGCCGGAGTACGTCTCGCCGCCGAACGCGTGGCCGCCGACGCTCTGGAAGTTGCCACAGGCGTTCGAACACGCCGAACACCGGATGCAGTACAGCGTCTCGCGCAGCTGGTCGTCCTCGCGCATCGCCATGCGCCCGTTGTCGATCAACACGAGGTGAAAGTCGCGGCCGGCGTCGGAAGCGGCGTCGTCCCCCGCGATCGGTGTCGAGTCCGTCTCGAAGTCGGGCACCGGCGAGTCGACCGGCGGCGTCAGCGTGGAGGTGTAGGAGGTGACGTCCTGTCCCGTCCCCGAGCGACCGATCAGCTCGACGAACGGCGAGAACGACTCGACGGAGGGAACGAGCTTCTCGACGCCCGCGACCGCGACGTGGGTGTCCGTCGCGGTCACCGTCTTCCGGGCGTTGCCCTCGCTGGTGACCAGGAGCATGGTCCCGGAGTCGGCCGCGATGAAGTTCGCGCCCGTCATCCCGACGTCCGCGCCCTCGATCAGCTCGCCGAGCCGCTCGCGGGCGAACATCGTCAGCTCCTCGGCGGTCTCCAACGGCTCGTCGGGATCGAACCGCTCGTTGAACAGGTCGGCGATCGCCTCGCGGGACTTGTGAAGCGCGGGCGCGACGATGTGGGACGGCTCCTCGTCGGCGATCTGCAGGACCCACTCGCCGAGGTCCGTCTCGACGACGTCGACGCCGTCGGCCTCGAGCGCCTCGTTCACCTCGATCTCCTCCGAGGTCATCGATTTGGACTTGACGAGTCGGTCGCCGTCACGCTCGTCGACCACCTCCCGGACGTACCGGTTCGCGTCCGCGGCGTCGTCGGCGACGTACACGGTGCCGCCGTTGGCCTCGACGCTCCCTTTCATTTCCGCGATGAGCTCCGGGAGGCGACCGATCGCGTCCTCCTTTATCGCCCGCGCCTCGGCTTTCAGCTCCTCGTAGTCGTCGAGCCGCCCGGTCGACTCATAGCGGCCGGCGTTGAATCCGCGGGTGTTCTCGGCGACGGCGTCCCCCTCCGTCGCCATCAGCTCGCGGATCCGCGCCGCCGTGTCGACGTCGCTTTTCATCGCGCCATCCCATCGGAGTCGGCAGCGGACTCCCCGTCACCCTCGCCCGCGATCAACACGACGTGGACCTCCTTGGGGCCGTGTGCCCCCTGTACGAGTCCGCCCATGTCCGCGGTCGCGCTCGGGCCGGTCGCGAACACGACGTCGATCGCGTCGTCGCGCGCCCGCGGACCGAGCCACTCGAAGGCGTCGGCCATGTCGGGGACGACGTCGGACTCGCGGAGCACGACGACGTGTCGGTCGACGAAGAGGCTCACCGGCTCGGTGCCCGCCGGGTCGGCCTCGATCGCGACGCTCCCGTACGCCGCGATGCCGAGCGACGCTCCGGTGACCCCCGTGTGTGCCCCGCGGAGGTCGGCAGCTGTCGGGGCCGTGTCGATCCGGTCGGGAAGCGTCAGCTCCGGGCTGTCGAACGGAACGCCCACGGCCGGGTCGCCTGCCGCCTCCTCGATCAGCGGCGCGCACTGGTCGGGTGGACCCTCGCTGACGGCGACGTCGAGATCGTCGAGCCGATCGGTAAACGTCGACGTGGTTGCACGCGTCATACGCGACCTTTCGATGGCGGCCATTTGATTCTTTGTCTCCACCCCGCCGTCTTCGGCTATCGTCTCCGCCGTCTTCGGATATCGCCTCCGCCATCCTCGAATATCGCCTCCGCCATCCTCGAATATCGTCTCGAGTCGCTCTCGGGACGCTGTCGCTGCCGTTCCGGGCCGATCGACGACGGCGACGCCCGCGATCCGTCGCATGTTGCGGCCGATTCCGCTCGGTCCGAGACCTTTTCAACACCTGAGCGAGACGCACAACCATGGCAACCCACACGCCCGATCCCGACCCGCGGGATCGGAGCGACTTCGATTACACGGGCGGCGACGTCGAACGGCCGGATCTTGTAACGGCGCTCGATCGACTCGTCGACGGCGACGTTCGGTTCGACGACTACTCGCGGCGGCTGTACGCGACCGACGCCTCCGCATACGACGTCACGCCGATCGGCGTCGTCCTCCCGGAATCGACCGCGGACGTGGCGGCGGTCCACGAGTACTGCTACGAGGAGGGGATCCCGGTGCTCCCGCGCGGCGGTGGCACGTCGCTCGCGGGCCAGAGCGTCAACGAGGCGGTCGTGCTCGATATGACCCACTCGTTGGACGAGATCCGTTCGATCGATCCGGACGCGCGGACGGCGCGGCTCCAGTCGGGAGCGTACGTCGGCGACCTCAACGCGGCAGCCGAACCGCACGGCCTGAAGTTCGCCCCCGACCCCGCGTGGCGCGACAAGTCCGCGATCGGCGGCGCGATCGGGAACAACTCCACCGGCTCGCACTCGCTGAAGTACGGCAAGACGGACCACTACGTCGAGGAGCTGGAGGTCGTGCTGGCCGACGGCACGGTGACGACGTTCGGCGACGTCGCCGTCGAGGAGCTTCGCGAGTCGGCCGACCCCGACGCCGACGACCTCCTCTCTCGGATCCACGCGGAGGTCGTTCGGATCCTCGACGAGGAGACCGACCGGATCGACGAGCGGTTCCCCGAGATGAAACGCAACGTCTCCGGCTACAACCTCGACCGCCTGCTCGCGGAGTACCGCGGCGAGTACGGCGAGGCGGGCGTCGTCAACCTCGGTCGGCTGCTCGCGGGCAGCGAGGGAACGCTCGCCACGATCACCGAGGCGACCGTCTCGCTCGTGGACATCCCGGAGACGAAAGCGGTCGCGCTGTTGGCCTACGAGGACCTGCTCGACGCGATGGAGGACGTCGCCCCGATCCTCGAACACGACCCCGCCGCCGTCGAGGTGATGGACGACGTGCTGCTCGGGCTCGCGGCCGACACCGCGGAGTTCGGCGAGCTCGTCGGCACGCTTCCGGACGGGACCGACTCCGTGTTGCTCGTCGAGTTCTACGCCGACGGCGACGACGACGGAAAACGGAAGGTCGCGGACCTGATCGCCGACCGCGTCGGGGACACGCTCGCGGACGGGTCGGCCCCTGCGGCGGAGCCGAGCGAGGGCGCGGAGTCGACGACGGACCAGCCGCGGCGCGCGTTCGCCGCGATGGAAGCACACGACCCCGACGAGCGCGACCGGTTCTGGAAGATGCGCAAGTCCGGGCTCCCGATCCTCCTCTCGCGGACCTCCGACGAGAAGCACATCTCCTTCATCGAGGACTGTGCGATCCCGCCGGAGCACCTCCCGGAGTACACGGCGGAGTTCCAGGAGATCCTGGCGGACAACGACACGTTTGCCACCTTCTACGCGCACGCCGGGCCCGGCGTGCTCCACATTCGCCCCCTGATAAACACCAAGGACGTCGACGGCGTGGACGCGATGGTCGACATCGCGGACCGCGTGACCGACGCCGTCGTCCGGTACGGCGGCTCCGTCTCCGGCGAACACGGCGACGGCCGCGCGCGGACGCAGTGGAACCGAAAGCTGTACGGCGACGACCTGTGGGAGTCGTTCCGCGAGCTCAAGACGGCGTTCGACCCCGACTGGCTGCTCAACCCCGGAAACGTCTGCGGCGAGTTCGACATGCGCGAGAACCTCCGGTTCGATCCGGAGTACGAGCTGGATCTCGGCTTCGATCCCGCCCTGGAGTGGGCCAACGAGAACGGCATGCAGGGGATGGTCGAGCTGTGTCACGGCTGCGGTGGCTGTCGCGGCCCGCAGGAGACGACCGGCGGCGTCATGTGTCCGACGTATCGGGCGGCCGAAGAGGAGATACAGGCGACCCGAGGGCGCGCGAACATGCTCCGCGGCGCGATGTCCGGCGAGCTCCCCGCGGACCCGACCGACGAGGAGTTCGTCACCGAGGTGATGGACCTGTGTGTCGGCTGTAAGGGCTGTGCGATGGACTGCCCGAGCGAGGTGGACATGGCGAAGCTGAAGACCGAGGTGGAACACGCCCACCACCGGGAACACGGCGCGAGCCTGCGGACGAAGCTGTTCGGCAACTTCGAGTCGCTCGCACCCCTCGGGTCGACGTTCGCCCCGCTTTCGAACGCCGCGCCGAAGATACCCGGCGCGCGCCTCCTCATGGAGAAGACGCTCGGCGTCGCCAGCGAGCGGAAGCTCCCCGAGTTCCGCTCGGAGAGCCTGACCGACTGGTTCGAGGCCCGCGGCGGTGCGGGCGTCCCGCGGACCGACGCCGACCGAGACGTGCTGTTGTTCCCCGACGTGTACACGACGTACACGAATCCGGGTGCCGGAAAGGCCGCAGTGCGCGTGCTCGAGGCCGCGAACTGCCACGTCCGGATCGCCGACGTCGAGGGGAGCGGGCGACCGGCCTACTCGAAGGGGCTGGTCGACGAGGCTCGCGCCATCGCCCGAGACACCGTCGAGACGCTCGCGCCCGACGCGGAGACTGGGTGGGACGTCGTCGTCGTCGAGCCGTCCGACGCCGTCATGCTACAGTCCGACTACTTCGACGTGCTCGGCGGCGGAGCCAGCGACGTCCCGGACGACGACGTCGCCGCGGTCGCGGCACGCACGTACGGCGTCATGGAGTACGTCGACGCGCACCGTCTGGACGAGACGCTCTCGTTCGACGCGCCCGGCGAGCGCCTGACGTATCACGGCCACTGTCATCAGAAGGCGACGAAGAAGGATCACCACGCGGTCGGCGTGTTGCGTCGGGCGGGCTACGGCGTCGATCCGCTCGACTCCTCCTGTTGTGGGATGGCCGGCTCGTTCGGCTACGAGGCGGAGCACTACTCGATGAGCAAGGCGATCAGCCGCATGCTGTTCGATCTGGTCGACGAGAGCGACGGCGACGTCGTCGTCGCCCCCGGCGCGTCCTGTCGGAGCCAACTGGAGGACAGAGACGACGCGGCGGCGGAGCCGCCGCACCCGGTCGAGAAGCTCGCCGCGGCGCTCGAGTGAGGGCCGCGGCGCTCGAGTGAGGACGATCGGCCGCGTCCGGACGAGATCGATCCGATCGATCGTTTGATACATCCGGGACGCGTGGATCCGTCGCATGACCGACGACCGGATCCCAGTCACCGTTCTCAGCGGCTATCTCGGTGCCGGCAAGACGACGCTGGTCAACCACCTGCTCACGAACCCCGGCGACCGGCGGATCGCGGTTGTGCTCAACGACATGGGGGAGGTGAACGTCGACGCCGAGCTCGTCGCCCGCGAGAACGACGACGAAGGAGTGATCGACTTATCGAACGGCTGCATCTGCTGTCGGCTACAGGACGACCTGCTGACGGAGGCCGCCGATCTCGCCGCGTCGCGGGAGTTCGACTACCTTCTCGTGGAGTCGTCGGGGATCTCCGAGCCGATCCCCATCGCGCAGGCGTTCACGGAGGGGACGGAGAGCTCCGACGTCGACCCCACCGAACGGTTCCGGCTGGACACGATGGTGACGGTGCTCGACACGTACGGCTTCTGGAAGGAGTTCGACGCCGGCGAGAACCTCCCCGAGGAAGCGGGGACGGACACGGGTCGACCGCTCGCGGACGTGCTCGTCGAGGGGATCGAGTTCTGTGACGTCCTCCTGTTGAACAAGACGGACATGGTGCCGGACGACGTGCTCGACCGGATCGAGTCGGTCGCGGAGCGGCTCGGCCCCAGAGCAAAGCGGATCCGGACGACCTATTCCGAGGTCGATCCCGGCGCGGTGCTCGACACCGGCCTGTTCGACTTCGAGACCGCCAAAGGCTCCGCCGGCTGGAAACGCGCGATCGTCGAGGCGGAAGCCGACGACCACGACGCGGACCACGACCACGACGCGGACCACGACCACGGGCATGCCCACACACACGATCACACCGAAGGTGCGGCGGCCGCTCACGGCGTCGAGTCGTTCGTCTATCGCGAGGAGATGCCGTTCGATCCCGAGTCGCTGGCGGCGTGGCTCGGCGACTGGGACGGGTCGATAATCCGTGCGAAGGGCGTCGCGCGCGTCGCCGGTACCGACGACGTCATCGGCGTCAGTCAGGCCGGCCCGTCGGTGCAGGCCGGCCCGATCGGCGAGTGGGGCGACAGTGACGACCGACGGACCAGACTCGTGTTCATCGGCCAGGAGATGGACGAAGCACGGATCCGCGAGGAACTCGACGAGTTGCTCACGGCGGACGACGACGTAACGAGCGAGGAGGCGGCCGAGGCGTTTCCGGTCTGACTGCACGGGAGGGCGCGACCCTCGGTACTGTCAGTTAAAACAGCGACTCGGAGCCGTCGAGGACCGTCGCCGGGCCGCCCACGCGCCAGACGTCGGTGTCGATCCCGATCTCCGCGATCCGCGATTCGACCTCGTCGACGTGGTCGGCGCGGGTGTTGACGTAGACGGACGCACCGGTGTCCGTCGAGAAGTACACCGGAACGCCGGACTCTTGGAGCTCACGGACCGCGTTGAACACGGCGATCGTCTCCGGCTGCCAGTACACCCAGCCGGCGGGTCCGGTCATCGTCGTCGCCGTCAGCGACAGCGAGTCGTGCTCGGCGGTCTCGAAGATACGGTCGAACGAGCCCGCACGCAGCGCGTCGGTCATCTCGACGAGTTGATCCTGGACGTGGGCGGTCCGCGCCTGCATCATGTGGCTGGCCGCGGCCTCGCGGTGAGCCTCCTCCGTCTCCTTATAAGCGGGAACGTGGGCGGCGACGATCCGGACGTCCTCCTCGGGGTCGAACCCGTCCTCGCCGACGCCGACGTCGAGCCGGTACGAGCGACAGTCGTCGTCGTTGAGCCCGGCGTCGAGCCGGGAGTACGCGCCGGTCACCGCGCGGGCCGCGGAGGAGGAGCCGCGGCGGGCGACGGTGGAGATCTCGGGGAGGGTGAGATCGAGACCGGCGGCCTCGGTGAGCGCGAGCGCCGCGGCCGCGAAGCCCGACGACGACGAGCCGAAGCCGATGTTCGACGGGAAGGAGTTCTCGCTTTCGAGCCGCACCGCGTGATCGAAGCCGGCGAGCTCGCGAACGTGGTCGACGACGGCGTCGATCCGCTCGGCCGCGCGACCCGTCACGTCCTCGCCACCGATCACGTACGTGTCCGCGCTCGCGTCCGGCTCCCACTCGACGGTCGTCGTCGTCGCGGTCGGCGCGGTACAGAGGCTGATGCTGTCGTGGTACGGCAGTCGGAGTTCCTCGTCGCGCATCCCGTGGTACTTGACGAGCCCCTGGATCGGGTGGGCTCGTGCGGTGACTTTCTCGGTCATTGTCTCGGAGAGCGGTCGGCGGGGGATTAGTCGTTGCGATGGGCGGGAGGAAAACGGTGCCCGTCGTCGAATGCTCAGTACGTCTCGACGTCGAGACCGTCGATGCGCTCGAAGTGGTCGTGATTACGTGTATATATTTATAAATGTCAGCGCCGAGGTCGGCAGATCGCCTCTGCCGGAGATCGTAATGGTGGACGTTCGCCGGGTCAACCGTCTCGCTCCGAGAACAATTTGCAGTCTGCGCTACTCGGACTCGCGCACCAGCAAATAAATGACGACCACCAGTAACATCACGTCGATGCCCGCGATCACCGCCAGCGGCGTTCCGAACCCCCACTGCCACGCCCACTCGCTGCCTCGATCTTTCGCGTCCTTATAAAGCCATCTGCCGAGCGTCGCCCAGAGGACGAGCAGCGCCGCCAGCAGGAGCAGTTCGTCGCGGGCGACGGTGACGCCCAGGAACTGATACGTCGGTAGCTGTGCGATGGAGGGCGTGGCGAACATTCGTACTGCGGCATTTATCACCCACTTATAAAAATAGACCTCGACAGATCGACGTGAACCGCACCGGCCCCTCACCTCCCTCACCTGCCTCACCCACCTTCCGTCCCCGCGACGGCGACGCGATCAAGGGGAACCCTTTTTGAGGAGTCGGCGGGTACTCCGCGGTATGACCGAGTACACCGTCGAGTTCGTCGGCACCGGCGAGACGATCGAGGTGGCCGACACGGAGACGATCCTCTCCGCCTGTCTCGACGAGGGGATCGCTCAGGAGTACTCCTGCCGCGTCGGGATGTGTCTCGCCTGTTCGGCCGAGATACTCGACGGCGAAGTGACCCAGCCGGCCGCTCGCGGGTTCACCGACGAGGAGGCCGAGGAGTACGCGCTCACCTGCATGGCTCGACCGCAGTCGGATCTCGAACTCGATCGCGGGTCGTACCCGCCGAGCATCGAGAACGACGCCGCGACGGCGACCGACGCCGCGGACGTCGCCGACGACGCGCCGACGGCTGACGACGACTAACCGCTCCGGTGGCGGCGACTCACACCGGATCGAACGACCGGAGTATCGCGGCGAGCGCGCTCGCGAGTTCTTCGAACCGATCCATCTCCATGGAGTCGGTCGTCACCCAGATACCGTGCCCGTTCGCGATCACCCGCGTGAGGTAGCCGTTGTCGAACACCCGGACGGTGAACCGATAGTTGCCGAGCTGGGTGTTCGCGTACAGCGCCTGTGCGTGAAACCCGTGGCGCTCGCTCTCCGCGAACCCGACGAGGTCCGCGGTTCGATCCAGATCGTTGCGGAGATACAGCTGGTCGACGCTCTCCTCGGTGAAGTACGTGAGACTTCGAAGCTCGTCTCCGACGGCGGTCCGCGCAGCGCTGAGTAGTTCGTCGCGGTGAACGCCCGTGGATTGTGTCATGCTAACACGTTCGTACGTCCCCCACATGAGCGTATTGGTGATTCGAGACCCTGTCGTCCCCTCGAAGAGGGACAGAGTTTAGCGACCCCCGCGACACCTGCCACGTAATGAGCGACTACGACGACGTCTGCATCCTCCTCCCGACGATGGACGAGGCCGCGACGGTCGGGGAGGTCGTCTCGGGATTCCGGGAGGCGGGGTTCCCGAACGTGCTCGTCATGGACGGTGGCTCCACGGACGACACCCGGGCCATCGCTCGAACGGCGGGTGCCCGAGTGGCGCGCCAGTCCGGACAGGGAAAGGGGCAAGCCGTCCGCGAGGCCGTTCGCGACCACATCGACGAGTCGTACGTGTTGATGGCCGACGCCGACGACACGTACGACGCCGAGGACGCGTCCGCGATGCTGCAGCCACTGATAGACGGCGACGCCGAACACGTGATCGGGAACCGATTCGCGGACATGCGACCGGGTGCGATGACGAGACTGAATCAGGTGGGAAACCGGATCATCAACCTCACCTTTCGCGCCATCCACGGCGAGAACTTTCGAGACATTCTCTCCGGGTACCGCGCGTTCACCCGCGAGTCGTTTCTCCGATCGAACCTCACCGCGGACGGGTTCGGGATCGAGACGGAGTTGGCGGTGGAGTGCGTGAAAAACCGGACTCGGGTTCGCGTCGTCCCGATCACGTATCGGCCACGTCCCGACGGCTCCGCAACGAACCTCAACCCGGTCCGCGACGGCGGCGTGATCTTCCTCGAACTGTATCGGAAGGCGAAGACGAACAACCCGCTGTTCTACTTCGGTTCCGTGGGCGCGCTCTCGACGGCCGCCGGTGCCGTGATGACCCTCTACGTGCTGTACGAGTGGCTCGTGTACGAGATCGGTCACGAGATCGTCGCGGTCGGTGCCGTCGGCGCGACGATCCTCGGGATCCAGCTGCTCATCTTCGGCGTGCTCGCCGACATGATCCTCACCCTCCACCGCGAGCAGCTGTCGCATCGTGAGCGCGTCAACGGCGACGAGTAGCCGTCGTATGTCGAGAGCGGGACCGCACCGCCGCTCGGTCGCGGTCGCGATTCGGGGCCAGTTCCCCGTATGGTTTATGCCGATCCCCCGAAACGACCCCGCATGGACGAGAAGCGATTCGTCGTGACCCTCTTCGGGTTGGCGGTCGCCGGCATCACCGGCTACATCGCGTACCGGTTCGTCGCGGCGCTTACCGTGTCCGTGTTCCTCTACTACTCGACCCGGCGGTTCTATCACGGGCTCTCACGGCTCCGACTCCCCGCACGGGTTCGCGCCGCGACGGCCCTCTCGCTGGTCGGCATCCCGCTTATCGTCCTGTTGAGCGCCACGCTCGTGCTGGTGATGGTGGAGGCACGTCGGTTCATCGAGCAGTATCCCGTCACGGAGACCGTCGGAGCGGACGGGACGTGGGCCGACGGCTTGGCCGACCTCTCTGACCCCTCGGTCAGCGGACTGATCGCCACGTACCGGTCGGGGGAGTTCGACCCCGTCATCGAGCTCGTCGCCGAACACGCCGCGCTTCTGACGACGACGCTCACCGGCTTCCTGTTGAACCTACTTATCACGGTCGTCGTCACCTACTATCTCCTTTTGGACGGCTCGAGGTTCCACGATTGGCTGCTCACGTTCGACGACGACGCGGTCGTCCGCGAGTATCTGGAGGCCGCCGACGCCGAACTGGAGGCCGTGCTGTACGGGAACCTGCTCAACGTCATCGCGATATCGCTCATCGCGGTCGCGACGTATGTCGGCTACAACTTCGCGGTACCGGCCGCGATCGAGGTGCCGTACCCAACGCTTGCGGGCGCGTTGACCGGGATCGCGAGTCTGATCCCCGTCGTCGGGATGAAGATCGTCTATCTGCCGCTTGCAGGTGTGGCCGCGATGCCGACCGTCCTGAACAACGATCTCGGACTGCTCGTGTACATCGCAGGGTTCCTGGTGGTCGCCGTCGTCGTCGTCGACACGATCCCGGACATCCTCCTCCGACCGTACTTCAGCGGGAAGACGACCCACGTCGGGCTCCTGATGCTGGCGTACATCTTCGGGCCCGTCGTGTTCGGGTTCCACGGACTGTTTCTCGCGCCGATCGTGTTGGTGCTCGCGCTCACGTTCGCGGACACGGCGCTTCCACGACTGCTCGGGGTAGAGTCGAAGTCGGATCGATCGACGATCCCACCGGATCAGCGTCGGCTCGACGAGTTCCAGTAGCTCACAGCTCGATGCGCTCGACCAGCGCGCCGTCGCCGTTCTCTTTGCTGTTGATCGCGACGATCCTGACCTCCGATTCGAGCATCGATCCCTCGACTTTCGCTTTCAGCAGCGAGTCGACCTGGTACACGCCGGCCGCGTTGGTCATCTGTATCTCGACTCTGACCGGCGAGCGGTCGCCCTCGCACAACACGACCCGCTCTATCGCCTGCGAGGAGATGGTGTTGATCCCGCGACCGCCCTTCTCGTAGGGGACGCGTGAGCGGCCGCGTTCCATGTCGAGCCCGTCGGCGATCCGGATGACGCCCGCCTCGCGAGTGAGCGGCTCCTCCTCGATGTGGTGACAGAGGATCGCGTGGAGCACTTCGGACTTCACGCGAACCGCCGCGGGCGTCTCGTAGAACTCCGCGAGGATCCGATCGAGGATGTCCGCCGCCAGCGGAAGCGAGTAGTAGGAGTGATCGTCCCGGTGGACGACGTGGCCGATGTCGTGGAGCGTCGCGGCGAGCGCGAGGATCACGGGCTCGTCCGCCTCGTCGAGCCCCTGATCGCCCGCACCGTTGAACTCGACGTCGCCGCGTTTCAACAGCTCATAGAGCTGTAGCGCACGGTTTCGGACGATCTCGATGTGTTTCGTCCCGTGGTCGTTGTACCCCTTTCGGGAGACCGCGTTGACGTTTTGGGCTTCGAGATACGTCGTGATCTCGGGGTCGGACGTGATCCGATCGAGAACGGCGTTGAGCCGCTCGTCGGGGAAGGCGTGGTCCGCGTCCGGATCGTACTCTCGACGATCGGCGTGGGTATCGTCCGCTGGTTCACTCATCGTGCGGGTACGACGCGTGCCGAGACTAAAAACGTGCGGCGATCGCATGTACCCGGCGTCGGCCCACTGGACGACTGTCCAGCGGACGTTCAGTGTTCGGTGGTTTCCATCAGCGAGAGCAGCGTCTCCTGCTCGTCGACGGCGGCCGGGTGGATGCCGACGAGTGCGATGACGTCGTCGCCGTGTTCGACCGTCCCGAAGTGAACGAGTACCGGGACGTCGCCGTCGGCGGGGACGCCCTCGGGATCGATGTCGGTGTCCTCCGCGTCGACGTCGTCAGCGTTCTCCGCACCGACGTCATCGGGATCGATGTCTACGTCGTCGGGATCGACGTCTACGTCCAACTCCGCTTCGAACGTGTGTACCTCCACGTCGGTACCGAGGATCCGTCGCGTCTGCGATCCGCGCTCCTCGAACGCATCCTCGTCCACGTCGGCGTCGTCGCCGACCCGTTCGATGAGTCGGCGGATCACCTCGGCGTCGTCGGCGCGGACGAGGGGATTGACGGACTGGCCGACGACCGTCGCGTCCGGCGTGCTCGCGACGAACAGCGACGCTCCGCGGTCCGGGTTCGCGTAGACCGCCGTCCACGTCGTCACCGAGACGGTGGCGTCGATCCCGAACTCCGCGAACTCCGATTCGATCTCGAACGGGTCGGGATCGTCGCCCTCGTACCCGTCGGCGGCGAGCACGTCGCCCGCTATCGTCGCGGGGTCCGCGTCGAACGCGTACACGCCGTCCTCGCCGTCCGCCCCGCCGATACAGCCCGCCGTCGCGATCGACGCCGGCACCGCGGCCGCCGCGAGGAAACGCCTCCGATACATACCGGCCGTACGTCCGGTGGGGCTGTTAATCCTGTCGGCCGGGTATCCGTGCTGCGGATCGGGGCTCGGGCGCGTGGCCGGACCGCCGACCGTCCCGCCCGCACGGCTTCGGACGTTTTAAGCACGCGACCGACCCTGTGTGGAACAATGAGCGACGACGACCAGGAGCTCGGTATCACCGAGTCAAAGTCACACAACACCGGCGAGTGGTACGCCGAGGTCGTACAGAAGGCCGGGCTGGCGGAGTACGGCCCGGAGGGAATGAGCGGGTTCATCGTCACGCGACCGCGAGCGTACGCCATCTGGGAGCGTCTCCAGGGCTTTCTCGACGCGAAGTTCAAGCAGACGGGCGTCCAGAACGCCTACTTCCCGCTGTTCATCCCCGAGTCGTACCTCGAACGCGAAAAGGAGATCGTCGAGGGGTTCGATCCGGAGGTCGCCTGGGTGACGGAGGCGGGAACGACGGAGCTTGAGGAGCGGCTCGCCGTCCGTCCCACCTCCGAGTCGATCATCACGCCGTACATCAGCCGGTGGGTACGGAGCCACCGCGACCTTCCCCTGCGGGTGAACCAGTGGTGTTCGGTCGTTCGATGGGAGGCGACCGAGACCAAGCCGTTCTTCCGGACGAAGGAGTTCCTCTGGCAGGAGGGACACACCGCACACGCCAGCCACGAGGACGCGTGGGACGAAACGATGCGACGACTCGACCAGTACGAGTCGGTCTACGAGGACCTGCTCGCGATCCCCGTCCTCCGCGGCCAGAAGCCCGAACACGACAAGTTCCCCGGCGCGGACACGACGACGACCGTCGAGGCGCTCATGCCCGACGGCAAGTCCGTCCAGGGCGCGACCTCCCACCACCTCGGTCAGTCGTTCGCGGAGGCGTTCGACATCACCTACGCCGACGCCGACGAGAACGAGCGAGTCGCACACACCACCTCGTGGGGGCTCTCGTGGCGAGCGCTCGGCGCGCTGATCATGACACACTCCGACGAGCAAGGGCTCGTGCTCCCGCCGACGGTCGCGCCCACGCAGGTCGTCATCGTCCCCATCTGGCAGGAGGACACGAAAGCGGACGTCCTCGAGTACGCCGAGGGAGTCGCCGACGACCTCGACGACGCCGGGATCCGCGTCGAACTCGACGATCGCGACGGGCGCAACCCCGGGTTCAAGTTCAACGAACACGAGCTCAACGGGATCCCCCTCCGGATCGAGATCGGTCCCCACGAGGTCGACGACGACGAACTCACGCTCGTCCATCGGCCGGACGGCGAATCGACCGTCGAGGAGCGCGACGGCGTCGCCGACACCGTCCGGGACCACTTCGACGAGGTGTACGCGAAGCTGTACGCGGCCGCCGAGGAGACCCTCGACGGCGCGGTGCGCGAGGCCGACGAGCGCGCCGACGTGCTCGGCACGCTCGGACAGCACGGCGGCTACGTGCGGACGCCGTGGTGCGGCGACGAGGCGTGTGAGGAGGCGATCAAGGAGCCGATCGCGGCGGAGATCGTGATGGTGCCGTTCGAGGACGACGACGAACTCGCCGCCGCCGACCACGACGAGACGTGTGCGATCTGCGACGAGAATGCGACCCGAACCGCGTACTTCGCGAAGTCGTACTGAATCCAATAGACGTTCGCGTACTTCGCGAAGTCGTATCGCATCCGATAGACGTTCGTCTAATTATATCAGTGAATACATCTAGATCAGGACCTATTTCTCGTATAAATGAGAATAGTACTGCAGTTGTTCTCCTCGTTGTGGACGAACGTTTTATGTGGTAACCAATGACGACCCCTGATGAATAATTACCTTATATTCCCTAATGTGTGGACAAGGGTATACACCCCTATCAGGGTCACACCTTTAAGTAACGGGTAGCGAGTGGCGTGTATGACCAAGCCACGTAGTACCACCCTCGATTCGGAGTCATCCGAGTCGACGGGTCGCGACGCGGGTCTCGCGTCGCCGGACGACGACCGCTCGAACTGTGGGATCGGCGGGATCGTCGATCTGGACGGGGAGCCGAGCCACGACACCGTAACCGACGCCGTCCGCCTGTTGGAGAACCTCGAACACCGCGGGACGACCGGTGCCGAACGGAACACCGGCGACGGCGCGGGGATCATGGTCGCACGCCCGGACGGGTTCTTCCGCGAGGTCGTCGAGGCGGACCTGCCCGACGAGTACGCGGTCGGCTCCCTGTTCATGCCGACCGAGCCGAACGTCCAGGCGGAGATCCACGACGTCATCGCCGAGACGTTCTCGGTGTACGGCCTGGAGGTGCTCGAGTGGCGCTCCGTCCCGACGGACAACGCCGACCTCGGCGAGACGGCGCTCGACTCCGAACCCGAGATCCAGCAGCTGTTCGTCGCGCCCGTCGAGGGCGCGGGACTCGCCGAACGCTTCGGCGAGACGGAGACGTTCGAGACGGACGCGGACCCCGAGCTACAGGGGTTCGACCGCTCGCTGTACGCCGCCCGCCGTGAGATCGAGAACCGCGTCGACGACGTCGACGGGGCGGGACGCTTCTACGTCTGCTCGCTCGACCGCCAGCGTGTCGTGTACAAGGGACTGTTGAAGGGCTCGCAGATCGCCGACTACTACCCGGACCTGTCCGACGAGCGCTTCGCCAGCCACGTCGCTCTGGTTCACGCTCGGTTCTCGACGAACACGCTCGGCGCGTGGCACCTCGCACACCCGTACCGCAACATCGTCCACAACGGCGAGTTCAACACCATCCGCGGGAACATCAACTGGATGCGGGCCCGAGAGAACGACCTCGAACACCCCGCGTTCGGCCCGGAGCTCGACACCCTCAAGCCGATCATCAACGACCCGAACCAGTCCGACACCGCGAGCGTCGACAACGCCGTGGAGCTCCTCTTACAGACCGGCCGGGACCTCCCGCACGCGCTCCGCATGCTCATCCCGGAGGCGTTCCGGAACGACCACCTGATGGACGACGACCGGGCGGACTTCTACGACTACCACGCCTCGCTCGTCGAGCCCTGGGACGGCCCCGCCCTCGTCATCGGCTTCGACGGCGAGCAGGTCGCGGGCGTCCTCGACCGTAACGGGCTTCGCCCGTGCCGCTACGAGGTCACCGACGAGAACCGCCTCGTCGTCGGCAGCGAGGTCGGCGCGCTCCCGACGGACTCCTCGAACGTCCGCTCGCGGGGCCGCCTCCGGCCCGGCGAGATTTTCGTCGCCGACCCGGAAGAGGGACGGATCGTCCCCGACGACGACGTGTTCGCCGAGCTCACCGACGAGAAGTACGGCGAGTGGGTCGCGGAGAACCAGGCCGACCTCGAGAGCCTCGTCGACGGTGACGACGGCACCGCGGCGGGCGTCGACGCGACCGCCGCCGCCGACGGCCGGACGGTCGCCGGGGCGGACGACGAAGACGCACCGGCGGACGACGAACCCGCACCGACCGTTCGCACCCATCAGGTCGCGTTCGGCTACACGACGGACTCGCTTGACCACCTCGTGGAGCCGATGGCGAAGACGGGGAGGGACCCGGTCGGATCGATGGGCGACGACACGCCGCTGTCCGTGCTCGCCGACGTCGACCGCCCCCTCTTCTCGTACTTCAAGCAGCTGTTCGCGCAGGTGTCGAACCCGCCGATCGACTACATCCGCGAGGAGCTCGTCACCTCGCTGGAGTCCCGCATCGGCGACCAGCGGAACCTGCTTGCGGAGACGCCGGCCCACGCTCACCAGATCGTCGCCGATTCGCCCGTCCTGACGGACGCCGAGACGGCGGAGCTGAAGGCGCTCGACGACCCTCACGACCGAGACGCGGGTGACGACGCAACCGGATTCACGTCCGAGACGATCGACGCGACGTACCACCACGACGGCTCGCTGTCCGACGCCGTGACTCGCCTCCGAGGCGACGCAGCCGAGGCGATCGAGGCGGGCGCGGACGTCGTCGTCCTCTCGGACCGCGACGTCGGCTCCGACCGGCTCGCGATCCCGAGCCTGCTCGCGACCGGTGCGGTTCACCACCACCTCGTTCGGAAGGGGCTCCGCAACCGCGCGGGGCTCGTCGTCGAGTCCGGCGAGCCACACGAGGTCCACCACCTCGCGACGCTCGTCGGCTACGGGGCCGACGCGGTCGATCCCTACCTCGCGTACGCCTCCATCGCGGACGTCATCGCCGGGCCGGACGGAGCCGACGAGGCCGAGGCGCTGGCCGCCTACCGCACGGCGCTGGAACACGGCCTGTTGAAGATCATGGCGAAGATGGGGATCTCGACGGTCGAGTCCTATCAGGGCGCACAGATCTTCGAGGCGGTCGGACTCGACTCGTCGTTCGTCGGCGAGTTCTTCGAGGGCACGGAGATCCGCACGGAGGGGATCGGTATCGAGGGGATCGAGGACGACCTCCGGACGCGCCACGCGATGGCGTTCGGCGCGGACCCGCAGCTCGAAACGATCGGCGAGTACGAGAACCGGTCGTCCGGTCTCCACCACGGCTGGAACCCGCAGACCGTCGGGACGCTCCAGCAGGCGGTCCGCCGCGGCGACTACGAGCAGTACGAGGAGTTCGCGGAGCTGGTCAACGACCAGTCGAAGACGCTCCAGACGCTGCGCGGCCTCCTCGAGTTCGAGTCGGACCGCGATCCCGTTCCGATCGACGAGGTCCAGCCCATCGAGGAGATCGTCGAGCGCTTCTCGACGGCCGCGATGAGCTTCGGGAGCATCTCGCCGGAAGCCCACGAGAACAACTCGATCGCGATGAACCGGCTCGGCGCGAAGTCGAACACCGGCGAGGGCGGCGAGCCCCCCGAACGGTTCGACACCGAGAAGGAGTGTAACGTGAAACAGGTCGCGTCCGGCCGGTTCGGCGTCACCTCGGAGTACCTCGCGAGCGCCGAGGAGCTCCAGATAAAGATGGCACAGGGGTCCAAGCCCGGCGAGGGCGGTCACCTCCCGGGCGAGAAGGTCAACGAGATGATCGCCCACGTCCGGTGTTCCACGCCGGGCGTCGGACTCATCTCGCCGCCGCCCCAACACGACATCTACTCGATCGAGGACCTCAAACAGCTCATCTTCGATCTGAAGGCGGCGAGCCCGGACGCCGACGTCAACGTGAAGCTCGTCTCGGAGGCGGGGATCGGCACCATCGCGGCGGGCGTCGCGAAGGCGAACGCCGACGTCGTCCACGTCTCCGGCCACTCCGGCGGGACCGGGGCGTCGCCGAAGACGTCGATCAAGAACGCGGGGCTCCCGTGGGAGCTCGGGCTCGCGGAGACGAACCAGATGCTCCGCGCGACCGGCCTGCGAGACCGTATCCGCGTCACCGCGGACGGCGGGCTGAAGACTGGCCGCGACGTCGCGGTCGCGGCGGCGCTCGGCGCGGAGGAGTACGTGTTCGGAACCGCCTCGCTGGTCACCTCCGGCTGCGTGATGGCCCGGCAGTGTCACGAGAACACCTGCCCGGTCGGCGTCGCCACCCAGCGCGAGGACCTCCGCAAGCGGTTCCCCGGCGAGCCCGAACACGTGATCAACTAC
The DNA here is from genome assembly GCF_048380895.1 of Halorubrum rarum. Taxonomy (NCBI): domain Archaea; kingdom Methanobacteriati; phylum Methanobacteriota; class Halobacteria; order Halobacteriales; family Haloferacaceae; genus Halorubrum; species Halorubrum rarum. The sequence goes on from NZ_JBLWMN010000012.1 coordinate 34,332, forward strand.
ATGACGTTCATCGCCCAGGAGCTGCGCGAGCTGATGGCCGAACTGGGCTTCCGCGAGGTCGAGGAGTTCATCGGTCGGCCGGAGCTTCTGACCCAGCGGGAGACCGACCACGAGAAGGCGAAACACCTCGATCTGTCGGCGGTCATCGCGGAGCCGGCGGGCGACGCGCGGACGAAGGCCCGCGAGCAGGACCACCCCGGCATCGACGAACTCCTCGACTGGGACCTCATCGCCGACGCGAGAAACGCCATCATCGACGGGGCTCCGGTCGCGCTCACCCGCGACATCGACAACGTCGACCGCGCGGTCGGCGCGACGCTGTCGAACAAGGTGGTCTCGGAACACGGCGGCGACGGGTTGCCGGACGACACGATCACCTGTCGGTTCGACGGCTACGCGGGCCAGAGCTTCGGCGCGTTCCTCGCGCCGGGGATCACGATGGAGCTGACCGGCGCGGCGAACGACTACGTCGGCAAGGGGCTCTCGGGCGGTCGGCTCGTCATCAACACGCCGGCCGACGCCGGCTACGACCCGGCGGAGAACGTCGTGGCAGGCAACGTCTGCCTGTACGGCGCGACCGCCGGCGAGACGTACGTCAACGGGGTCGCGGGCGAGCGGTTCGGCGTCCGAAACTCCGGCGTGAAGGCGGTCGTCGAGGGCGTCGGTGACCACGGCTGTGAGTACATGACCGGCGGCGTCGTCGCCGTGCTCGGCGACACCGGCCGCAACTTCGCGGCCGGGATGTCCGGCGGGATCGCGTACGTGTACGACCCCGATGACCGGCTCGACGAGCGCGTGAACCGCGGGATGGTCTCCGTCTCCGACGAGCTCGAGGAGTCGGACGTCGCGATGCTCCGACGGCTCGTCGAGAACCATCACGCGTACACCGGCAGCGACCGCGCGGTCGAACTGCTCGACGACTGGGCGAGCGTCGTCGACGACTTCGTCCGCGTGTTCCCCGACGCCTACGCCGCGGTCATCGCCGAGGGGAAGGGCGCTGACGTCCGGGACGAGCGTCCCGAGCCCGCCGAGACGCGAGCGGGGGCCGGCTCCGACCGGGTCGAGGGCGTCTCCAGCGACGACTGATCGCCGCGAGACGAGCCGTGGACGGCGGCCGATCGTTCCGGCACCGTCCGGCCGCTCGTCTCCACACGGTTAACCCGCCCCATCGAACGCGTCTCCGTACCTTTTTGGGCCTCATCGTTCAACGACTCACTCCATGAGCGCATACGAAACGTCGACCGACCGCGGGTTCCTGCTGTCCGGTCGCGAGTGGAAGGTCGTCGGGACCGCGGGGCTGTTGATGGCGTTGAACGTGCTGGTGATGGCGACGTTCGCGACGACGCCGCTCGCCGTCGTCAACAGCTACCTGTTCGCGTTCCCGATCGTCGGCGTCCTGCTGTACGGGGCGGCGATCTACGTCGGCGAACGCGTCGCCGAGAACGGTGTCGAGGCCGGCAACGTCGGGCTGGCGCTCACCGGCGTCGCGATCCTACAGGCCGCGTTCGGACTGTTCGGTGCCGGCGTCCTCGGGTTCCTGCCGCCGGAGGCGATGGTTCCGGTCCTCGCGATCACGGCCGCCGTCACCGCGCTGATGACCGCCGGGATCGGGACGTACGTGTACGCCCGGCGCTCGACGACGTTCGAACACTACGGGACGTGGTCGACGTACGCGTTCCTCGGTGGCCTCGGAACGATCCTCGTCGGCACGTTCGTGCTCGACGTCCTCCTTCTGGTCGGCTTCGTGCTGATCTTCACCGGCTTCCTGTTCCGGCTCGGGTGGGAGATCTGGCGGATCCGCGACGGTCGCGTTCGGGCGGTCTCCCTGCAGGCGATCGGACTGTACGTCGCCGTCGCCGGCGTGTTCGTGCACGTGCTCCAGATCGTGATCCGGATGCTGGCGGACCGGTAGCCGTCCGACGCGGTGGTTCATCGAGCGTGAGTCGGGGCGGGCCGTCCGGCGATTCCGAACCGCCTGCCGTTCGGGGCTCGGAGCGGTGATCCTTTATCAGTACCTCCACAACGGTCGGCAATGACTGTCCGGCTCCGCTTCGAGGACGGCACGATCCGCGTCGACGCCGACGCCGACGCGGATCCGCTGCCGCCGTTGCCGGGCGTCGAGACGGACCCCCGATCCGGGACCGGACGCGCGCCGGCACACCGCTACGCCGAGATCCGACGCGCGCTCGAAGTGGCCGGTCGTTCCGTGACTGACGACGTGCTCGACCTCGCCGCGCTCGACCTGTCGACCGCGTACGACCTCCGCGAGTATCAGGCGGACGCGCTCGCGGCGTGGCACGACGCGGACGACCGCGGCGTCCTCGAACTGCCGACCGGCGCGGGCAAGACCGTGATCGCGATCCGGGCGATGGTTGACCTCGGCGTGCCGACGCTCGTCGTCGTGCCGACGATCGACCTGTTGGAGCAGTGGCAACGCGAGTTGGAGGCGGAGTTCGGCCGCCCGATCGGTCGCTACGGCGGGGGCGAGCAGCACACCGAGGCGATCACCGTCTCCACGTACGACTCGGCGTACCTCAAGGCCGACGACGTGGGGGACCGCTTCGGCTTCGTCGTGTTCGACGAGGTCCACCACCTCGGCGGTGAGGGGTACCGGGACATCGCCCGTCTCCTGCCCGCGCCCGCCCGGCTCGGACTCACGGCGACGTTCGAGCGTCCGGACGGGGCCCACGAGCGCGTCTCGGAGCTGGTCGGTGACCGCGTGTACGCGCTTGACGTCGACGACCTCGCGGGAGAGCACCTCGCCGCCTACGACGTCCGCCGGATCGAGGTGGAGCTGACGGCCGAGGAGCGGGAGCGGTACGACGAGAGACAGGGGACGTTCGTCGAATACGTCCGTGACGCCGGGATCACGTTCACGAGCGGAAGCGACTATCAGGAGCTCGTGAAGCGGTCCGGAAACGATCCGCGTGCGCGGGAGGCGCTGCTCGCGAAGCAGGACGCCCGCGAGATCATGATGAACGCGAGCCGGAAGATCGACCGACTGGCGGCGATCCTCGAGCGGCACCGCGGGGACCGAATCATCGTGTTCACCGCACACACCGACCTCGTGTATCGGCTCTCCGAACGGTTCCTGTTGCCCGCGATCACCGCGGAGACGAGCGCGCCCGAACGCCGCGAGACGCTCGAACGATTCAGGGACGGAACGTACAGCCGAATCGTCGCCGCGAACGTGTTGGACGAGGGCGTCGACGTCCCCGACGCGAACGTGGCCGTCGTGCTCTCCGGGTCGGGGAGCGAACGGGAGTTCACCCAGCGGCTCGGCCGGATCCTGCGGCCGAAAGCGGACGGTGGCCGCGCGACGCTGTACGAACTGGTCAGCGCGGAGACGGCCGAGGAGCGGGTGGCGAGTCGCCGTCGGTGATCGGGGGAGCGGGGTTCGTCGAGGCCGATCGGCGGTCGATCAATCCGTTCGGTGGAGATCGAGCGTCAGCGATCCGCTCGTCTCGAACCGGTCGAACGAGACGTCGACGACCACCTCCACGTCGACCGCCTCCTCGGGCGGAACGGTCACGTCGGTTCCCGTCTCCGTGGTCTCGTCGTCGAGCGTCACCGTCACGGCGAACCGCCCGGTGCGCTCGCTCGGCGCGTCGTTGATCACCGTCCCCGTCACGAGGAGCCGCCCGTCGTCGCTCTCGAGGAGGTCCCACTGGCCGATCCGGAACGCCGGCGGTCCGTCGTCCGGGTCGGTCGGGTCGGGGGCGCGTGCGTCCGCCTCGCTCGGCGGGTTCCGCGGTCCGGACGGCGGAGCGGCGTCGACGCAGCCGACCGTGACCGCCGAGACGCACGCTCCGAGCAGCGCTCGCCGTCGCATACCCGACCGTTCGCGCCGCGACGTATAGGCGTTCGGCTCCGCGCTGGGTCCGGCTCCGGCTCCGGCGGTCCGGCGGTCCGGCAGTCCGGGGGTCCGGCGGTCCGGCAGTCCGGGGGTCCGGCGGTCCGGCAGTCCGGGGGTCCGGCGGTCCGGCAGTCCGGCAGTCCGGCAGTCCGGGGGTCCGGCGGTCCGGCGGTCCGGCTCCGCCGCCGAGCGTCTCCGCCGCCGAACGCCTCCGTCCGTTTTTACCCTCGCGCCGCGTACCGACCCGCGTGTTACGCAAGGACCTCCTACGCGTCTCCCGAGCCGGCGGCGGATTCCGGCCGCGGTTCGTCGGTCGGGAGCATCGACCGCTTGCGGCCCGGGTCCTCGGGACGTTCGCGGACCACGTCGGCGAGCGGCGCGGCGACCTCGACGCGGCGCTGGCGTCGTTGGAGGCGGACGGCGGCGACTTCAAGCTGGTCCGCGGGCTGGCGGCGCTCGTCGAGCGGGAGTGTCGCTTCGAGGTCCGGTCGCCGGTCCCGTCGGAGCGCGTCCGCCGAACCGTTTTCGAGACGGCCGAGACGGTCGGCGTCGCGACGGAGGCGGAGCGGGCCGACGCCGTCGGCCGCGCGGCCGACCGTCTCGGAGTCGACGTCTCGGACGTCGAAGTCGCGCTGTACGCCGACCGCGACGTCAACGAGGTCCTCGTCGACGCCGACGTTCGCTGGGGTCCCGACGACCTGCTCGAACAGTACGACCTCTCGCTCGCGCAGACGGCGCTGTTCGACGCGACCGAGGTCCGTATCCGGTCGAACGACCCGAAACGGCTCGTCTCCGCCGTCAAGCGGCTCCGACTCATGTACGAGATCGAGCGCACGCCGGACGGTCGCGAGCTGGTCGTCACCGGTCCGGACGCCCTCTTCAAGCGGACGCGGCGCTACGGAACCGCCTTCGCGCGGCTCCTCCGGACGGCCGCGGGCACGGCCGAGTGGCGACTGACGGCGACGATAGACGACCGCGGGCGCGAGCGAACGATGACGCTGACCGACGAGGACGTCGGCGTTCCGGGCGTCGAGCCGGTCACGGAGCCCGCCTTCGACAGCGGCGTCGAGGCCGACTTCGCCGGGCGGTTTCGGGCGCTCGATCTCGACTGGACGCTCGTCCGCGAGCCGGAGCCGCTCGAAACCGGGACGAGCGTGATGATCCCCGACTTCGCGTTCGAGTACGACCACGGAGAGTTCCGGCTGTTCTTCGAGGTGATGGGCTTTTGGACCCCCGAGTACGTCGAAAAGAAGCTGCACCAGCTCGCGGATGTCGAGGACGTCGACCTCCTCGTCGCGGTCGACGAGAGCCTCGGCGTCGGCGAGGAGATCTCCGCCCGAGACCACCGCGTGGTCACGTACGCCGGAACGGTTCGGGTGAAAGCGGTCGTCGACGTGCTCCGCGAGTACGAGTCGACGTTCGTCGCGGACGCCGCGGCCGGCCTGCCCGACGAACTCGCTCCCGACGACGACGTCGTCGCGCTCGACGCCCTCGCGGCGGCGTACGGCGTGAGCGTCGAGGCGGTCGAGGGGAAGCGGTTCCCCGAGCACGAACGCATCGGTCGGACCCTCCTGCGGCCGCGCGTACTCGACGACGTCGCCGGAGCGATCGATGCGGGAATGGCCCTCGCGGAGGCGGAGGCGGCGCTCTCCGAGCGCGGTATCGACGACGCCAGCGCGGTGCTGTCCCGGCTCGGCTATCGCGTCGAGTGGGAGGGGCTCGGCGGCGGAACGCTCCGGGCCAAAGACGGGGACGCCTGAGTCGTCGATCCGCGTGACTCACTCGCGTCGCCGAGCGCCGAGCGCCGCGGCGATCGCGACGGCGACGAGCGCGGCCGGGACGCCGAGACCGGGCGTCTCGTCGTCAGTCGTCTCGTCGTCGGTCGTCTCGTTGTCGGTCGTCTCGTCGTCAACCGCCTCGTCACCGGCCGGACCGTCTCCCGTGTCGTCGCGATCCGACTCGTCCGGGTCGTCGGTCGCCTCGTCGGTCGCCTCGTCGCCGTCGCCCTCGTCGTCGGCGAGCGTCACGCCCGGCGAGTCGCCGTCGCCCCCGTCGTCTCCGACCGAGTCCGTCGGTCGGCGCTCCTCGCCGCCGCCGTCGATCACGACGACGGCCTCGCGGGTCGTCAACACCGGCAGCGGGTACTCCAAGAGCATCGCGTTCGCCTCGGCGAACCGAACCACCGCGTCGGAGGGGGGCGCGTCGTCCTCGACCTCGAACGTGATCGTCGCCGTCGGCGTCCGGTTCTCGCCGGTGTCGCCCACGCCGCCCGCGGGCGGATCGCGCGCCTGCTCGACGGTGACCCGTCCCGCGTCCTCGTCGATCGTCGCGTCGTGGGTGACGTCCGTCTCGTCGCCCCGAGACATCCACGGGCCGGTCTCGACGTTCGTCGCCGTCAGCACCTCGGGATCGTAGGCGACGACGTACTCGACGGACCGCACGCCGTCGTCGCTGTAGCCGGCCATCGCGCGGAACCACACGTTCACGTCGACGGTCTCTCCGGGGTCGGCCTCGGCCTCGGAGGGATCGAAGCCGAGCAGTCCGGGGTTGTCCGCGGCGAGCGCGGGAGCGACGAGCCCGCCGGCGAGCACGCACGCGAGCAGCAGCGAGACGGCGAGCGTTCTCCGTCGGATCATTCGGGGACGGTCACCTCCACCGGGGGCATGTCGAGGAACGCCGTCTCGTACCCGGCGTGCCGTGACACCTGCGGCGGGGACTCGACGACGACCTCGACCGCGTCGCCGGGGACGAGCTCCGCCTCGATCCCGTAGTGAAGTCCGAGTTCGTCGTCGAGCGTCTGTTCGAGCCGCCCTGAGACCGCCCCCTCGACTGAGAGCGCGGTGTCGGCGAGCGGTATCCGGTTGTACGGCGTCCGCGGGCTGACGAGCAGGTAGCCGCCGCCGTCGGCGAGCCGCGACTCCGAGAGGTACCGGACGACGATCCGCGCGTCCCCGGAGCGCGGTTCGCCGAGCCCGACGCCGGGATACGACTCCGCCGCCGGGAGTCGCGAGAACGGCATCTCCATGTCTTCGTGTCCGTGACCGTCGTCCTCGTGGTCGCCGTCACCGTGACCGTCCTCCTCGTGACCGCCGTGGCCGTCGCCGTTCATCGGTTCGATCGCGCCTCTCTCGCCCCACAGTCCCTCGTCGAAGTAGTGGACCTCGTCGATGAGTCGCCGCCGGAGCGCCTCGTCGTATGCGAACTCGAACGTCGCCGTCTCCCGTGCTTCGAACCGCCCGTCGAACGCGCCGGTCCTCCTCGTCGTAATCGGATTGAGGTCGATCTCGACGGTGTAGGTCCCGTCCTCGGGCAGGGGGACGTTGTCGCCGAAGTGAACGCCCATCGACTGGGAGATCATCGGCCACGGGGCGCGCCGATCGACCGTCTCCCCGTCGCGAGCGACGCGTACCTCCGCGCCGGCGTCGACGGGGAGTACCGTTCCGGTCTCGGGGTCCCACGGCGTGAACATCAGGTGGACGCCGCGTTCGGATTCGGGGAGCACCGCCTCCGCGCGGTCCCCGGTGACGAGCCAGAACCGGTGCGGGTAGGTGATCATCGGCGTCACCGCGTACTCGCCGGCCCGAACCGTCGGGAAGTGCTCCATCGCCTCCCGATGGGTGGGAACGTACACGGCGTCCGGCGGGTCCTCGACCCGCGGGAGGTCCGGGAGCACGTCGTCCGACTCGTCGCCACCCGCTCCGTCGGTCCCGTCGGTTCCGTCGGTTCCCCGTTCGTCACCGGTTCCGTCGTCGTCCCCGAGACAGCCGACGATCCCGCCCATCGACAGCGTCGTCGCGCCGGCCGCGAGCAGTTGCCGACGCGTCGTCGCTCGGCCGTCGCTCGGCCCGTCTCCCGGTTCGGCTCGCGTCGTCGTTCGAGGTGGTTTTTGCGTCATCCGTCGTCTCTCACGGGTTGGGAAGCGCTCGCATCGACCGCGGCGGAACGAGGAAGTTCCCCCGCCGTCGAACGAACACGTACTGGAGTATGCCGTTGTTCAGCCGCTGTCCGACGCCGGCGTCGGTGAGATCCGCCCCGGTCATCGCGTCGCGGACCCGAACGAAGTCGTCGATCGTGCGCTGGGAGGAGATGAAGTGGACGCCCGGCACGTCGCCGTCGACGGTGTTCACGTCACGCCGAAGCAGCGGCGGCGTCCCGTCGTCGTCCCGCGCCCGAGCAGCCTTCTGGGCGTGACCGACCACGCCGCGGGTTCGAGCGTGCGCCTCCGTCTCGTCGGCGACGCCGAGCGCGCCGGTCGTCGCTCCCAGTTCCTCTCCGATCTCGCCCACCCTCTCCTCCGCGTGAACGGGACTGAACGTCTTCGCGACCCGCTGGGCGTGGCTGTCCTGCTCGAACCACTGCTGCAGGTTCAGCTCCATGCTCGACACGTGAAGCGTCGTGCCGCCGGCGAACGGCCCCTCCCGGATCGTCACGCGGTCCTCGGGGGCCTGGCTCTCCTCGAATCCCGATCGGAAGCCCATGAAAAAGGGCGCGTTCGCCGGTATCGACTCCGGGACGCCGTCGAGGTCGGCGTGTTCGGCCGGGAGGCCCGCCCCGATGAACCCGGTTCGACGCGGTTCCGCGCGCTCGAAGACGTCGTCCAGCGGCGTCGGGTCGAGACCGTTCGGATCCGCCTCACCGAACAGCGCCTGCTCGGCTTCCAGCACGACTGCGGGGTCGTTGCCGGCCAGGTGGACGATCGTATCGAACCGGTCGAACTCGGGCGACTCCATCGCCGTCAACGCCGCCGGCTCCGGGACCGGCGAGTCGACGTCGTCGAGGCGGTCGAAGTATCGCGGCGAGTAGCCGACCGAGAACAGCAGTCCGTCCGGATCGTAGTCGTACGCCCGTTCGAGCGTCTCGAAGGCGGCCTCGACGGCCGCCCTCGCGTCGTCGGTCGGGTCGGTCCGAAGGCGGAGGGGGAGCAGCACGCGGTGTTCCGGCGGTATGCGGTTCCCGTCGTCGTCCGTCGGTAACGCAGCGTTCCACGCGTGTTGTCGCTCCGGACGGTCGGTCGGGTCACCCGTGGGAACCGAACGCTCCTCGGTTCCCTCGAGACAGGCCGAGAGTCCCGCCGCGCCGCCGGCCGCGACTGCCGCACGGAGGTACTCCCGACGGGAGAGCGATCCGCGACTCGGAACGGTCACGAACCGTATACCGCGTGTACCCCCAAGAGGCTGTCCGTCCACCCGAGGACTGCAGTGTCCGATGACGGCCGCGTGATCGGGAACACGTCATCGACGACGTCGTCGATGGCTCGAACCGCCGATCGGTCGCCGATCCCGTCCTCACAGATATCGGCAAAAAACCCAGCTATCTATGACAGTTCTATTCTACCGTTTTCGGCGTTCTTAGTGGCCTTAAACCCTCGATATCTCTCGTGTCATCGCCACCCTTTAGTTACTGTGACGAAAGAATACCTGTAGTATGAAGCAGACGACTCGACGAACGTTTATCGCTGGCACGACGGCCACCGGCGTCGCTGCGCTGGCCGGCTGTGCCGACGACGACGCACCCGAGGAGACGCCGGAAGCGACGGAGGAGCCGCCGGAGGACACTCCGGAGGAGACCGAAGAGCCCGAGGAGGAACCGGACGACGTCGACGAGGAGCCGGCGTACGAGATCTGGTCGGCCGACCAGGGGACGAACACGATCTACATCCACGAGCCGACCGGCGACGGCGAGTTCGAGCAGGTCGACGCGATCGACACCGGTGCGGAGGGCGGCGAGGTCCCGCACATGGTCGACTACTCCTCCGACTACGAGTACGCCGCCGTCGCCTGTACGGCCGGCGCGCGGACGCTCGTCTACCGGACCGAGGACCGCGAGCTCGTCGCGAACCTCGAAACCGGAGCCGGCTCGCACTTCGCCGGCTTCTCCCCGGACGACGAGTACATCCACGTCGACGCGATCGGCGAAGAGGAGATCGTCCGCGTCGACGTCGACCTCGAGAACGAGGAGTTCGAGCAGGTCGACTCGATCGACGTCCGCGAGGACGAGACGATCGTCGACGCCGGCATCGAGGACGGCTCCCCGATCTGCCACCAGTACGCCCAGGACGGCCGCTCGATCCACACGATGGGACCGAGCTACCACGACGCCGCGCTCGTGATCGTCGATCACGACGACTTCTCCGTCGACCGCGCGTACTCCGGCGACGAGATCCCGACGAACTGCGGGACGGTGTCGCATCCGACCGACGAGAAGTTCTACCTCACCGCCGGGCTTCCCTCCGACCCGGACGCGGACCCCGACGAGGACCCCGTCGCCGCCGAGGGCGTCGGCGACTTCTACGTGTACGACACCGCGGACGACGAGGTAGCGACCGTCGAGTCGACCGGCGGCGTCGACGCGCACGGCTTCTGGTTCACCCCCGACGGCGAGGAGCTATGGGTGCTCAACCGCGAGACGAACGACGGCCTCGTCATCGATCCCGACACCGACGAGGTGATCGAGGAGATAGACGCGTTCGGCCCCGAACAGTCCGAGAACCCGAACGAGGCCGACTCGCCGGACATCATGTGGGCCTCCCCCGACGGGGAGTACATGTTCGTCACCCTGCGCGGCCCGAACCCGCTTTCGGGTGATCCCCACGCCGCCACGGGTATCAATCCCGGCTACGCGGTTCTGGACGTCGAGAGCCGCGAGATCGTCGACGTCGTCCAGCCCGACGGCGACAACGAGGACAGCGACTTCCACGGGATCGGCGTGCGACCGCTTCAGGCGTTCGACGGCTTCACGTCGCCGCCGTACTGATCGGCTCGCGGTCGAGGACTATTCGCGGTCGACGGCGGGCAGCTCCGCTCGACTCCCCTTCGGAACCACGGACCGGAGCTCGTCGTACAGGTAGAGCCCGACGCCGATCGGCGCGGTCCCGCCGCCGATCTCGTGGCTCACGACGAGGTATCCCCAGTCGCCGTCCCACTCGGGACGCTCCTGGTCCTCGCCGGCGGCAAAGCACACGGCTGCCGCCGGCTCCACCTCGATCACGTTTCTCGTCGCGAGGTGTCCGAACCGCTGGACCGCCCGCGTCGTCGGCTTCCAGTGCTCCTGTCGCGTCCGGAGGAACGTCATCCCGATCGCCTCGACGCGGCTCGGGTCGGAGGCCTCGCCGTTGAAGATCCAGATCTTCCCGGCCCCCTTCTCCCAGAAGGTGTATCCCTCGAACGTCTCCGGCGCGATCCCGAACCGCTCGTGCCACCAGTCGAGCACTTCGCGCCGGCTCGCCCGTCCCTCGACGTCGCGGTCGGCCGGCGTCTCCGGAAGCCGGTCGAACCGCTGGCCGTCGTTGGTCGCGTCGCTCACGCGTCCACCCCCCGAGCGCTCGACTCCTCGGCGCGCGCTCCGACCCGGAGCTTCGCACAGAAGAACCCGCCAGTGTCGTTGTGGTGCGGGTACACCCGGTGGGCGCGCTCGACGCTCGGGTCGTACGTCTCGCCGTCCCACTCCGTGACGCCCGGGACCGTCTCCAGCGGGAGGTCGAACGCGACGACCTCGCAGTCCTCCTCGCGGAGGACGTGGTCGAGGACGGCCTCGTTCTCCTCGGGCGCGAACGTGCACGTCGAGTAGACCACGGTCCCGCCCGGCCGGGTCGCCTGGACGGCCCGCGCGAGGATCCCCTTCTGGATCCCGGCGACCGCCTCGACGTGCCCGAACGTCCACTGATCGAGCACGTCCGGGTTCTTCCGGCAGGTTCCCTCACACGAACAGGGCGCGTCGACGAGCGCGCGGTCGAACTCGTCGAACGCGAGGGGTTTCATCGAGAAGTTCCGGGCGTCCTGGTTCGTGACCACCGTGTTCGTCACGCCGAGCCGCTCGGCGTTGTGCCGGAGCGCGGAGAGCCGACCGAGGTTGTTGTCGTTGGCGACCACGGTTCCCTCGTCGTCCATGTCGTCGGCGATCTGGGTCGTCTTGCTGCCCGGCGCGGCGCAGGCGTCCCAGACCCGTTCGCCCGGCCGCGCGTCGAGCGCGAGTCCGGGAAGGACGGACACCTCCTCTTGCCCGTGGAGCCAGCCGTGGACGTACGGCCAGTTGGTACCGGGGCTCCCGTCCGGGAGCCGGAACAGTCCCTCGTGCCACCCGACCGGCTCGTACGCGACGCCCTCCTCGTCGAGCGCGGCGCGGACCCGCGCCGGTTCGGCCGTGATCCCGTTGACCCGAACGACCGACGGGAGCGGTCGCTCGCAGGCCGCCCGGAACGCATCGACGTCGTCGACGAGCGACTCGTACCGCTCCAGCGGATTCATACCGGTCGTTTCGCGTGATGCGGTTAGTCGGTTTCGGACCGCGAGAGCGTTCCCACCGTCCCGTCGCGGGCCGATACGGGGGGAGGAGTTTAGGCCCTCGCCCGACGTATGTGGACGTATGGCAGGAATATCCGTCGTCGACGACGCGGTCACGCTGTCGGATCCGGTGTTGGTCGAGGGGTTCCCCGGCGTCGGGTTGGTCGGCAAGATCGCCGTGGACCACCTGATCGACGTCTACGAGATGGACCACTACGCGAACGTCCACTGCGAGGGGATCCCGAGGGTCGCGACGTATCACGAGGGCGAGACGGTACTCACCACGCCCGTTCGCCTGTACGCGGACGCGGAGCGCGACCTGATCGCTCTCCAGAGCGACGTTCCCGTGAGTCCCGCCGCAGCCGTCGAGTTCTCCGGGTGTCTCGCCGGCTGGTTCGACGAGGAGAGCGTCCTCCCCATCTACCTCTCGGGGCTCGCTCGCGAGAAGGGAGAGTCGCCGCCCGGACTGTACGGGGTCGCCACTGACGGCGCGTCGGACCGACTCTCGGACGCGTCGATCGAGGAGCCGTCCGAGTCCGGACTCGTCTCCGGACCGACGGGCGCGATGCTCGCCGACGCGCTGGAGCGGGGCTCCCCGGCGGTCGGACTGGTCGTCGAGTCCGACCCCCAGTTCCCGGATCCGGAGGCGTCCAGGATCCTGATCGCGGACGGGATCGACCCCATCGCGGGCATGACGACGCCGATCGAGGGGCTCGTCGACCACGCGACCGAGATCCGCGAGGCGAAAGAGCAGTTCGCGAAACGGATGCAGCAGTCGACCGAGGACAGCTCACAGGCCGAACCGCTCAAGATGTATCAGTAGCGTTCGACCCGCGTGCGAGTCACTCGTCCGCTTCCAGCTCGTCGAGGATCGGTCGGTACTTGAGCTGTACCTCGTCCCACTCCCGGTCCGGATCGGAGTCGGCGACGAGACCGACGCCGGCGAACAGCGTGGTCCGTCGCGGGCCGGCGACGGCCGACCGGATGGCGACCGCGAACGCGCCGTTGCCGGCGGCATCGATCCAGCCGACCGGTGCGGCGTACCACCCGCGATCGAACGGCTCCGTCTCGTGGATCGTTTCGAGCGCGCGGTCCGGCGGGAGCCCGCCGACCGCCGGCGTCGGGTGGAGCGCCTCGACGAGTTCGAGCACGTGGTCGTCGGACGTCAGCTCGGCCGTGATCGGCGTGTGCAGGTGCTGAACCGTGGCGAGTCGCCGAACCCGTCGATCGCCGGCCGAGATCGACGCGGCGTACGGTTCGAGCTGTTCGCGGATCGTCTCCGCGACGAGTTCGTGTTCGTGGACGTTCTTCGAATCGGTCGACAGCTCCGCTGCCAGCCACTCGTCCTCCGCGGGCGTCTCACCCCGTCCCGTCGTCCCGGCGAGCGCGTCCGTCTCGAGGGTCCGCCCGCGAAGCGAGACGAGTCGTTCCGGCGTCGCGCCGAAGAAGACGGCGTCGCCGTCGTCGGGCTCGAAACAGTACCGGTAGCAGTCGGGGTACTTCTCGGCGAGCCGCTCCAGCGTGGCCGCCCGCGGGAGGTCCGCCCGGAGTTCGGCCTCCAGCGCCTGTGCCAACACGACCTTTCGGAGGTCGCCGCCGCGGATCCGGGAGACGGCCGCGTCGACGCTCTCACGCCACTCCTCGCGGCTCATCGTCCGGTGCTGCTCGCGGATACCCGGCCGCGGCGGTCGACGCGCGTCGCTGGTGAGCCCGCTGAACCGCTCGATCTCGCGGTCGAGCCGAGCTTCGACCGCGTCGACGGTCGCGTCCGGCCCCGTGGCGTTCACCGTGAGCCACGTCCCGTTGTCCGCGAACGTGATCTGGACCCGCGGGAGAACGAACCGGGCCTCCGGGAACGACCCCCACGGAGCGCCGTCACAGGCCCCCTCGTGGAACGCGAACCCGCCGAACAGCCGCGGGCGGGCGGCCTCGGTGCCGGCGTGGACGTCGCCGGACCCGAACAGCTCCTCGGCCGCGGTGCGGATCCGCGAGAACCGTCGTTTCCCGGTCGCGGTGAGCGTTGCTGCCGCGCCGCCGCCGAGAACGACGGCGTCGTCGGGGGCACTCCAGGTCGTTCGGGGCGTCGAGAGGGCATCGAACGCCGCGTCGAACCCCGGTGTGTCGATTCCGGTCGTACGACTGACCAGCATCGGGGACGACCGCGGGCGCGGCGGTTCCATTGCGAACCGATCAGGCTCCCGATGCCTTTACGCTAACTATCGGTCCCGAATCCGCTCCCGGGATCGGATCCGAACTCACTCCCGGAACCGGATCGGCGTCGATCAACTGTACCGCTCCTCGTTCCACGGGTTCGCCGCGTCGCTGTACCCCCGTTTCTCCCAGTAGCCGAGCTCCGTGTGCGTCAGGAACTCGACGCCCGACACCCATTTTGCGCCCTTATATGCGTACTTGTGCGGCGTCACCACGCGGAGGGGTCCGCCGTGATCGGCGGGCAAGTCGTCACCGTCGTACGCGTACGCGAAAAGCACCTCGTCACGGGTGCAGTCCGCGAGCGGGAGGTCCGTCGTGTACCCGTCACGCGCGTGGAATACGACGTGCTCGGCGTCGTCGTCGACGTCGGCTCGCTCGACGATCTCGGAGAACGGAACGCCGGTGAACCGACAGTCGAACTTGCTCCAGCCGGTGACGCAGTGGAAGTCCTGTCGCTGGGTCACCGACGGGAGATCCCGAAACGCTGCAAGCGAGTACGACAGCGAGTTCTCGACTGCACCCCACACCTCGAGATCGTACGTCGAAGGGTCCGACGACGGCGTACCGCTCTTCGAGAGGACCGGAAACCGGTCCGTTCGACGCTGTCCGGGCGGGAGTCGTTCGTCGGCGTACTCCGTATATAGATCGGTGACGTCGTCGACGTCGTCGGCGTTCGCGGCCGCGGTCCCCCCGTCGACGGCCCCAGCCGCGTCGTCGACGGCACCGCTCCCGTCGTCGCTCGCCTCGGCGTGATTCCCGGTCATGCCCGATCCACGGACTGCGCTCACGTATGGGTGTCGCTCGTCCGCGCATCGTTTGGATGTTGCTGAATCACGCTTCTAGTACACAAAACTCAGTTTCGAATACACCGTACTAACCTTTCTAATGATCGTATCACCGACGCCAAGTTTATATAGGCCATCCCATTACACCCGCACAGAGAATGCCCAAAGTCGAGATCACCGTACCGGAGCATCTTGAGATGCAGATCGCCCAGATGGTCGAGCAAGGCGAGTTCCTCAACCGCGAGGAGGCCGTCGAGGAACTGCTGTCGACCGGTATCAAAGCGTTCAAAACGAGCGGCCCTCGGGACGACGAGGAGACGAGCGGCTTCGAGGAGGAGGGGATGATGGGTCACGAAGACGAATACGTTTTCTGAGTCGTTTTCAGGACCCCTCTTGCCGACGTACCGTCCGTTCGACGAGTTCGTGTGTCTCACCCTCAACAAACCTTAAAAGGTTCACACACCCTACGAGTGGTATGCACAAAGACGAACTGCTGGAGCTTCACGAACAGATGGTCACGATCATGGAACACTTCCGGAGTCAAGAGACCGTCAGCGACGGACTCTTCGAACCGTACGACGAGCTCAGCGTCGACCCCTCGCACGTTCACAAATCCAAAAGCGAGCACAAACACGCGGTGTTCGTCCTCGGAAACGCCCTGGCAAGCGCGATGAGCGAGGACGAGTTCTCCCCCGCCGGCCGCGTCGGCAAGCGGATGAAAGAGCTCGCCACGGACGCCGAGAACAAGATCTGAGCCGTCCGTTCGTCGAGGCTGCGAGCCGATCGCCGTCCGGATCCACGGGCCGCCGCCCGGATCCACGGATTGATTGCTGATCGGTCGTTGTGTTCCTCGTATGGTTGCGGAGCCGATCCTCACCGACGTCGCGCGCCTGTTTCGGTCCGACGTCGTCCACCTGTTCGTCGCGGGCGTGACGGCCGCCGCCGCCCTCGCCGTCGTGTATACGCTCGACCGCCCGGCCGGTTCGTGGGGACGTCGACTCCGCTCGCGGCTGCTGCTCGGCGTTCCCTGGGGGACGCTCGTCGCGATCGGGGTCGTCGTCTGCGTGTATCTGTTCGTACAAAACGGGATCGAGCACCCGAATCGCCCCGTCGTGATCCCGTTTCGGGCGTGGTCGTACTTCTATCCGGAGGGCGTGGTGTGGTCCGGTTTCGCCCACTCCAGCCGGAGTCACGTCACCGGGAACCTGCTGTCGACGCTCGTCGCGGGTACCCTCGCGGAGTACGCGTACGGGCACTTTCCGCGCGAGCGCGGCTCGTCGACGTTCGCGTCCGCGAGGACGAACCCCTTCGTCCGGGCGTTTCTCGTCGTTCCCGGCGCGATCCTGCTGTTCGGTGCGGTGTCGTCGCTGTTCGCGCTCGGGCCGGTGATCGGCTTCTCGGGCGTCGTGTTCGCGCTCTGGGGGTTCGCCCTGGTCCACTATCCGATCGGGACGATCGCGGCGCTGACGGCGTCGACGTTCGCGAGCGTCGTCCGCGCGACGCTCGCGAGCCCGGTCGAGGTCGCCGCCGCGACCTCCTCGTACGGCCCGCCGAGCTGGGCGAACATCGCCGTACAGGGACATGCGCTCGGGCTGATCGCCGGGATCCTCGCGGCGGTGTGGGTGGTCCGGCGGCGTCGCCCGAACGACGCGACCGCGGTCGACACGCCGACGCGCGCCTCCGCGATCGTCGTCTTCGGCGCGGTGCTGCTGTTCGGTGCGTCTCGCCGGCTGTGGGCGATCTACTGGTACCTCGGCAACGAGCAGTACGAGCTGTATCGCGCGCTCGGGCTCGCGCTGCTCGTCGCCCTCGCCGTCATCGTCGCGGTCGCGGTCGCCGGGCGGGACGAGCCGTTTCGACCCGACGTCGCCGTTCCCGACCCGTCGACGCTGCGGTCGGCGATCGGCTCCGCGACGCCGGCCGCAGTCGGGTTCGTGCTCGTCGTACTGGCGCTGGCGGTCGTCGCCGGACCGGGGGTGTTGCCGAACCTCGTCACCGTCGGCGACGACGACCTGCCGGGCGATCCGATCGAGATCGAGGGGTATCAGGTGACGTACGCGGAGAACGTCGAGGACCAGATGGTGAGCGTGATCGACGTGGAGGCGTTCGGGCGGTCGACGTCGGTACGCACCTCGGGGGTGATAGTGAAGAACGCGGACAGGCACATCTGGACGACGGCGGTCTCCCGGGGGAACCTCGCTCACTGGGAGTACCGCGCGGTCGACATCGGCGGGACGGGCTGGCGCGAGACCGTCTGGGCCCAGCGGACCGGCTGGGTCCCCGCGAACGGCGACCCGACCTATCGGGTCGATCTGATCCACGACGGGGAGCGGTCCACCGCGTTCGTGAGCGATCCGCAGGAGGCGGAGCCCCGAATCGACGGTCGGACCACGACGGTCGCCGCGGTCGAGGGCGGCTTCGAGCTCCGCGTCGAACACGACGGGACGAACGAGACCGCGCCGATCCCGGCGGCGAACGAGTCGGTCACCCTCCAGGACGTGCGGTTCGTTCGGGAGGACCGGGCGGTGTACGCCGAGCGGGGCGACTCGCGCGTCAGGATAGCGGAGGAGGAGCGGTACGAGGGGAGAGAGCGATAGGGAACGGGCGTCCGATCGACGACCGGGCGATGCCGTTCCCGGTCACGCCGGGCGAGCTCCGGTCAGTCCCACCGGATCCGGTACACTTCCGTGTCGATCTCGCGGGCGTCGTCGGTGTGGTGGTCGAACTGCGCGTCGACCTCGAAGTCGGCCGCGAACGCGTGGGTGACCTCGCCGCCGTTGTCCGCGGCGAACGACTCGACGAACTCCCGGCTTCCGGCGTTGTGAACCGAGTACGAGACCTCCGCGAGGTCGCTGGCGGTCCGTAAGAACCCCTTGTCGGCGTGGCGGTTCCCGTCCCGTGCGCCGAACGGCGGGTTCATCACGACGGTGACGGGGTCCGGAACGCAAAGCGGGTGGCGGACGGCGTCTCCGTGGATCCAGTGGACCGGGGCGCTGGCGGCGACGCGTCGTTCGTTCGCGCGCGCGACTCCCAGCGCGGACCGGTCGAGCTCGACCCCGACGACCCGAGCGGGTCCCCGGAGGGCGGCGGCCAGCGCGAACATGCCGGTTCCCGTCCCGAGGTCAACGACCGTCCGTCCGTCGACGTCGTCGTGGAGGTCTGCGAGGTGGACGACGTGTGCGGCCAGGTCGGGCGGAGTCGGGTACTGTTCGAGCGCGACTCGGGGGTTCTCGAAGCCGGCGACGACGCCGAGTTTCGTCGCGAGCGAACGCTTGGTCCCCATCGCCTTACGCCGCCGGCCCGAACTCGGCGTCGCCGACACAGACGAGTTCGACGCCCTCTCGACTCGCCCGCTCGGCGAGCGCGACGAGCGCGGGCTCGACCGTCGCCGGTTCGGCCACCTCGTCGACGCGAAGCTCGAACCGGCCGACGCCGAGGAACGCCGCGGCGCGCACGAAGCCGCGCAGGCGGTCCGCCTCCGCCTGGGTCGCGAGCGTACAGTCCTCGGCGAAACAGGCGTCGATCGCGAGGGTCGCCGGATGGTACCCGCGCGCGGAGAGCTCCGACTTCAGGTCTCGAAGGTGTCCGGGTGCGGTGCTTTCGAGGTCGTCCCCGTTGACGACGATCGGTTCGACGTCCGCCGGTCGACAGCCGTCGATCGCCGCCTCGATTCCCGTTGACTCCGTAGTGCTCATACCACCCTATTGTTCTTGGTTATACAAAAGACTTTGTGAATGCTTTATAGTAATATTTCATGTCGGGGAGCGAGTACGATTCACCGGCCGGTATCCACCGTCTTTTTATATCATCCGTCGGGCTGCGCTCACCTCTCGTGTTCCGAAGAGGTCCCGAGGCTCGGGGCAGAGATTGCCGGTGGTTCCGTCGGGAAAACACGGTGACCGCACGGAGATCCACCGGGTCGGCTGGCGGGTTCGATCCGAGGAAATCGTCCTTTTGTCTGACATCTGTAAAAAACTCTTAAATACGACCATAACCAGAAACCTTATAATGGAACGTCCGAGCCGACAGCGCCAACAGGAGCGGGACACCGAACAGGTATCGGACGAGGACGCGGTGGTGTGTCCGGAGTGTGATTCGACCGAGATAGTCACCGACGCCGACCAGGAGCTCGTCTGTGAGGACTGTGGGCTGGTACTGGACGAGCGGGCCATCGATCGCGGCCCGGAGTGGCGCGCGTTCAACCACTCGGAGCGCCAGTCGAAGTCCCGCGTCGGTGCGCCGATCACCGAGACGATGCACGACAAGGGGTTGACGACGACGATCGACTGGAAGGACAAGGACGCGTACGGACGGTCGTTATCCTCGGAGAAGCGCTCCCAGATGCACCGGCTCCGCAAGTGGCAGGAGCGCATTCGGACGAAGGACGCGGGCGAGCGCAACCTCCAGTTCGCGCTCTCGGAGATCGACCGCATGGCGTCGGCGCTCGGCGTCCCGCGGTCGGTTCGCGAGGTCGCCTCCGTCATCTACCGGCGAGCGCTCTCGGAGGACCTCATCCGCGGACGATCGATCGAGGGCGTCTCCACGGCCGCGCTGTACGCCGCCTGTCGCCAGGAGGGGATCCCCCGATCGCTCGACGAGGTCGCCGAGGTGTCGCGGGTCCCCCAAAAGGAGATCGGCCGCACGTATCGGTACATCTCCCAGGAGCTCGGCCTGGAGCTGAAACCCGTCGACCCCAAGCAGTTCGTTCCCCGCTTCGCGTCCTCGCTGGAACTCAGCGAGGAGGTCCAGTCGAAAGCGACCGAGATCATCGATGTCTCCGCCGAACAGGGCCTGCTCTCGGGGAAGTCCCCGACCGGTTTCGCCGCGGCCGCCATCTACGCCGCCTCCCTGCTGTGTAACGAGAAGAAGACCCAGCGCGAGGTCGCCGACGTCGCACAGGTGACCGAGGTCACCATCCGCAACCGGTATCAAGAACAGATCGAAGCGATGGGCTTCCGCTAGACGCCTCCCGCTACGGCTCCGCGGACGACCCCTTCACGAAGACGACTACCTCCCGGTTCCACAGCGCGAGCTCGACCGTCTCGGCCTCATGATCGGGGAACCGCTCCGCGACCGCGCCCTCGTGAGCCGGATCGGCGACGAGCACGGTGGACTCGCGGTCCCCCGCGACCGCGCCGATGTCCTCGGGTGACGCGACGCTCGCGACCGCGGCGTCCGTGCGCGCGACGTACCACGCGAGCGGGAGCCGTTCCCCGAACGCCGACCTGTCGGCCGCGGCGTCGATCGGCGGGGCGTCGAGCGCCGCCTCGTCGGACGCGTGGTATCGCTCCCCGACGTACACCACGGTCCCGTCGCCGGCGGTCGCGGCGTCGATCGTCCCGACGAGCGGTTCGAGGTCGCTCGCGGGCTGCCCGTAGCTCGCGAACGAGTTCTCCGGGGCGTTCGGACCGTACACCCCGTCGACGGCCGCGACCCCGACGCCGGCTCCGACCGCCGCGAGGAGCAGCAGTGCGGCCGCCGCGCGCGCAGCGTCCTCGCGGTCGAGCGCGCGCCGGCCGTACCGGTACGTCGCGGCGACCCCGACGGCGGCGGGAACGCTCGCGGGAACGAGAACGTGAACGAGCGTCCACGGGGCGACGACCGCCGCGACGATCGGGTACCCGAGGAGGCCGAGCCCCGCCCAGAACGCGGCGAGCGCAACGACGGAGCGTTCCGTCTCGACCGCGGGGAGCGCGCGGTACCGATCCGCGAGGAAGCCGCCGAGCGCGAGCGCGGCGACGACCGCCGAGGTAGCGACGAGCGTTCCGACGGCACTCGTCAGGAACGGGAGGAACTCCGTTCCCTCCCGCCCCGCGACGCGGACCGCGAGGAACGACGTCACGGGGTCGCGGTACGTCGCGAGGAGGAACCCGATCGGGTCGGCGAGGACGCCGTATCCGCGCGGAGCGAAGAGGACCCCCCACGCACCGAGGAATGCGAACAGCGCCCGGGCGAGCGGCGTCGCGCGCGCCGCGGTCCACGCACCGCCCGACGCGACGGTTTCCGGAACGCTCCGTCCGCGGCCCGCGACGCGCGGCTCGTCGAGCACGAGGAGTCCGGACGCGAGGAGGAGGACCGCCGTGGCCACGGCGAACCCGGACGCGGCGAGCGCGACGGCGGCGAGGGCGGCGGCCGCGTACAGGAACCGGTCGCGGTCCGTGTCGACCCACCGGAGGCAACACCCGACAACGGCGAGCGCCGCACCGGCCGCGAGCACGTCCCCGCGGAGGAACCGTCCGTAGTACGCGACGAGCGGGGTGAATCCGAGGACGACCGCCAGCGCGACCGTCTCGTCGTCGCGGAGGCGGTCACGGAAGAGGAGCGCGACCGCCGGGAGGAGTCCGGTGAGAACGGCCACGGGGACGCGGGCGACCGCGTCCGACGCGCCGCCGACCGCGATGGCGTGCCGGGAGAGGTGCGAGACGAGCGGACCGCCGGCGACGGGACGGACCTCGAACGTCCCCGACTCCAGCGTCCGGAGGCTCCAGTACCCGATCCGCGCCTCGTCCCAGTGGAACGGACGGGTTCCGAGACCGACGATCCGAACGAGAACGGCGGCCGCGACGACGGTGGCGACCGCGAGGAGCGTACGGTCTCGTCTCCAACGCATACGCCCGGGCTTCCGGGGCCGGCGTAGTATGTGTTCCGTTCCGCGGAGTAGGCGCGGTCGACCGATCGGGGTCGAGTTTAAAGGGAAACCGGACGTATCTCCGAACGACATGTACGACGAGATCCTCGTTCCGACCGACGGAAGTCCGGCGTCCGACGCCGCGATAGACCACGCGATAGACCTCGCCGACCGGTACGACGCGCGCCTGCACGCGCTGTACGTCGTCGACGGGGCCGCGTACTCGACGCTCGAGGCCGGCTCCGAGATCGTGATCGAAGCGCTCGAGTCCGAGGGCAAGGAGGCGACGGAGCGCGTCGCGAGCGCGGCCACCGACGCCGGCGTCGACAGCGTCACGAGCGTGACGTCCGGCACCGCGTATCGGTCGATCATCGACTACGCCGACGAGTACGACATCGACATGATCGTGATGGGAACGCACGGTCGGAAGGGGATCGACCGATACCTCCTCGGGAGCGTCACCGAGCGAGTCGTCCGCACCTCCGACGTGCCGGTGTTGACCGTGCGCCAACTGACCGAGGAGTAGCGACGTTCCGGAAGACCGTCGCGTTCGCGGGAGGGTTCCGATCGCGGACTCTTCCGACCGCGGACTCTTCCGACCGCGGACTCTTCCGATCGCGGTCCCTTTCGCGGACCCTTCCGATCGCGGACTCTTCCGATCGCGGACCCTTCCGACAACTACTTGCGGGTTCCTCCGGAGCGGTAGCGTATGTCGGACCACTACGACGTGATCGTGGTCGGCGTCGGCGGGATGGGAAGCGCGGCGACGTATCATCTCGCCGACCGCGGACTGGACGTTCTCGGCCTGGAACGCTACGACGTCCCACACGACCGCGGCTCCTCCCACGGCAGCACGCGCATCATCAGACGGACGCAGTACGAGGACCCCGCGTACGTCCCGCTGGTCGATAGCGCGTACGAACGCTGGCGGGATCTGGAGGAGCAAACGGGTCGTGACCTCCTTTCCGTCACCGGCGGGATCGACGCCGGGCCGCCGGGGAGCCGGATCGTCACCGGATCGCAGGCGGCGTGTGAGGCACACGGGATCGACCACGAACGGCTCTCCGCCGCGGCGGTGAACGACCGCTTTCCGGGGTACGACCTTCCGGAGGGACACTGCGCGGTGTACCAACCGGACGCCGGCTTTCTGGATCCGTCCGCGTGCGTCGTCGCCGGCGTCGAGGCCGCACACGAGGCCGGTGCGACGATCCGCGCCCGCGAGCCGGTCCACGAGTACGCGACGTTCGACGGTGGATCGACGGACGCCGACGGCGGCGTCCGCGTGACGACCTCGAAGGACACCTACGAGGCGGATCGACTCGTCGTCACCGCGGGCGCGTGGGTTCCCGATCTGATCCCGGATCTGGCGGGAGTCGCGGTGCCCGAGCGACAGGTGCTCGCGTGGCTTCACCCGACGAGGCCCGCGGCGTTCGATCCCGACAGCTTCCCCGTTTTCGTCCACGCGACCGGCGACGGTCACTACTACGGCACGCCTCGGTACGACGTCCCCGGATTCAAACTCGGCAAGTTCCACCACCGGGAGGAGGTCGTCGATCCCGACGGGTTCGGTCGCGAGCCGCGACCCGCGGACGAGGACCTGCTCCGCGCGTACGCCGAGCGCTGCTTCCCCGAGGGGGCCGGCCCGACGATGCGGCTCTCGACGTGTCTGTTCACGAATACGCCGGACGGCCACTTCATCCTCGACCGGCTCCCGGACGACCCCCGCGTGACCGTCGGGGCCGGCTTCTCGGGACACGGGTTCAAGTTCGCGAGCGTCGTCGGCGAGATCCTCGCAGACCTCGCGATCGACGGGGAGACGGACCACGACGTCGATCGCTTCCGAGCCGACCGGTTCGCGTAGGGCACCCGGAGCGGTGCTCGTCCCCGCCCCGCATCCGTGGGTTCCATATACGCGTCCGGCGAAAGCCCCTCCATGACCACGGTACGCGAACTGATCGACCGGTTCGAGACGGAGGCGGCGGCCGGCGCGGCACCGGAAACGACCCCGGACGTCGGAATAATCATGGGCTCCGACTCGGACCTCCCCGTGATGGCGGGCGCGTACGAGGCGCTCGACGCGCTCGGGTTCGCCGAGCAGACCGACTTCCACGACGCCCCGGACGCCCGGTTCACCTACGAGAGCTACGTCGTCTCCGCACACCGCACGCCGGAGCTCATGTACGCGTACGGTGAGACCGCGGTCGACCGCGGTCTCGACGTCCTCATCGCGGGCGCGGGCGGAAAGTCGGCGGACCTCCCGAACATGACCGCGTCGATCGCCTACCCGATCCCCGTGATCGGCGTGCCGGTACAAGAGAAGTCCGTTGACTCGGTGATCGGGATGCCCACGGGCGCACCGATCGTCGCGGTCGACGCGGGCAAGTCGTTCAACGCGGGGCTGTCGGCCGCACAGGTGCTCGCGCGCGAGCACGACGCCATCGAGGAGCGCCTCGTCGAGTACCACGAGGACCTCAAAGGCGGCGTCGCGGGCGTCTCGGCGGACCTCCACGACCTCGGGATCGACGGGTTCCGCGAGAAACACGGCGAGCAGTAGGGACCGACCGATGAACCCGGACGCGTTCCCCGGTATCCGACGTGGTTTATACGGATGCCGTGAACCAACCCGGTATCCGTGAACACGTCGCTCGAACGGGCTCGTGACTCCCTCTCGGCGCTCCGTCGCGACTCGCGCACCCCGATCCTCGTCGTCGTTGCGGGCGGCTGGTTCCTCTCGTTCGGCGTGCGACTCGTCTATCCCGCCCTCGTTCCCCACCTCCGAACCGCGTACGGGATCTCGCTGTCGACGGTGGGGCTCCTGCTCACCGTCCTGTGGTTGGTGTACGCGCTCGGACAGCTCCCGAGCGGAGCGCTCTCCGATCGGCTCGGCGAGCGGCGGGTGCTCGTGGTCAGCACGTTCGTGTCGGGCGTCACGCTCGGGCTCGTCGTCGTCGCGGGTACCGTCGAGCTCCTGTTCGTTGGAACCGCGCTGTTCGGACTGAGCACCGCCTTATACGGCGTCGGCCGCTTCACCGTCCTCTCGAAGGTCTACCCCGACAACGACGGGCTCGCGATCGGGGTGACGATGGCCGCCGGAGACCTCGGGAACGCGGTGTTGCCGCCGATCGCGGGCTTCCTCGCCGTAACCTTCGTCTGGCAGGTCGGGTTCGCGATCGCGATCCCGGCGTTCCTGGTGGCCGCCGTCGGGATCGCGATCGCCGTTCCCGAGGAACCGGGCGGTCGATCAGCGACGACGGACCCGTCGAACCGCGACCCGTCCCGTGCGGACCCGAATGACCCGTCCCGTGCGGACCCGACCGACGATCGGTCCCGCCTCGCCCGCGCGACCGCCACGGCGCGAACGGTCGGCGGCGCGTTCCGTAGCCGCCCCGTCCTGGTCGTGGCGCTCGTACAGACGCTCGGCTACTGTACGTGGCAGGCGTTCACGGGGTTTTATCCGACGTACCTCATCGACGTGAAGGGGTTCGCGCCGACGACGGCGACGGTGCTTTTCGGCGGGTTCTTCGCGATGGGGGCCCTCGTCAAGCCGTTGAGCGGTCGCGCGTACGACTCGTACGGCGTCCGGCCGACGCTTCCGGTCATCCTGTTCGTCGCTGCCGGGGCGCTGGCGGCGCTTCCGTTCGCGGACTCGGCCTCGGCAGTACTCGCGGTAACGCTGTTTCTCAGCGTCTTTCTCGGCTACTCAACGGTGACGTTGACCTACCTCACCGCCGCGCTTCCGACGGGCGTACAGGGGTCGGGACTGGGCGCGCTCAGAACCGGATACATGGTGATCGGCGCGGCGAGCCCGGTCGTCGCCGGGACGATCGCGGAGGCGGGCTTCTTCGACGAGGGGTTCTTCCTGCTCGCGGGTCTCGTCCTGCTCGCGAGCGTGTGTTGTCTGCTCCTCCCGCGAGCGTCGACCGCCTGAGCTCTCCTCCCGCGAGCATCGACCGCCCGAGCTCTCCTCCCGCGAGCGTCGACCGCCCGAGTTCCGGACTCGACCGCGCGAACATCGCGGACGTCGACGTCTCTCGCGCCGCGCCGTCTCGCCGAGCGAACCTCGGGACACACGAGAATCAACGCTTATGAGGGGGCGGTCCAAATCCCAGCACGTTACGGAGACCTATATGAGCGATTGGATAGCGATCGGCGCACTGGCGGTCGTCGGCCTGGCCATCCCCCTTGCGATGATGGCAGTGTCGGCGCTACTCCGTCCAAGCGTGCCGGAAACAGGCAAAAGTACCATCTACGAGTCCGGCGAGACCCCGACGGGCACGACGCGGATCCGGTTCAACATTCAGTACTACATGGTCGCGTTACTGTTCGTCGTCTTCGACATCGAGACCGTGTTGCTGTTCCCGTGGGTCGTCATCTACCGCCCGGCCCTCGAGGCGGGCGTTCCGATGCTCGATCTGCTGTGGCCGATGCTGGCGTTCGTCGGGATCCTCGCGGTCGGACTCGTCTGGGCGTGGCGGACGGGCGCGGTCAAATGGACCAAAAGCCCCCGCGCGACCCGAAGAAAAACGGAGCGTGACGTAAATCAATGAGCAGCGACCAACGACCCTTCATCACCGACGAATCGCGCGTGGTCACGGAGACTCGAGACAGCCGCATGGAGGGGCAGGGGGACCGTTTCAACTCCCGGCTCCGGGAGGCGTTCGGCTCCTCCCCGTTCATCCTCACCAAGTTCGACAAATTTCTGAACTGGTGTCGGGGTTCCTCGATGTTCATGCTGCAGTTCGGGATCGCCTGCTGCAGCATCGAGATGATGCACACCTACGCGGTGAAACACGACCTCGACCGGTTCGGGAGCGGGGTCCCCCGCGCGTCGCCGCGACAGGCGGACGTGATGATCGTCCCCGGGACGATCGTCTCGAAGTTCGCCCCGCGGATGAAGCGCGTGTACGACCAGATGCCCGAGCCGAAGTTCGTCGTCGGGATGGGGTCGTGTACCATCTCCGGCGGCCCGTTCCAGGAGGGATACAACGTGATCAAGGGCGCGGAGGAGGTCATCCCGATGGACATCCACGTCCCGGGCTGTCCGCCCCGCCCCGAGGCGCTCGTGTACGGCGTCGTCAAACTGCAGGAGCGCGTCGCCAACGGCGAGGCCTCCCCGGTCACCGTGAAGCCGTACGAACTCGAACAGTTCTCCGATCTCGAACGCGACGAGCTCGTCGAGCAGCTCGTCGACGAGATCGACGAGGACGAACTCGTCATGCGATACAACTTCGCTGATTCGCCATGAGCCTGGAACCACTCGACGAACAGGAGGCCGACGTCGTCGCCGAACGCACCCCGGAGGAGCTGGAGGCGCTGCTCGGTGACCTCGTCATCGACCGCGACGATCACCTGAACGCGCCCGGCTTCGTGATCCGGCCGGACACGGTCCAGGAGACGCTCTCGATCCTCAAAGAGCAGGGCGGCTACGACCACCTCTCGGCGGTCACTGCCCAGGAGTACGAGAACCGCTACGAGTCGATCTACCACCTGAAGAAGTTCGACGACCCGACCCAGGAGGTCAGCGTCGTCGTGCCGGCGGACAAAGACGATCCGGTCTCGGAGTCAGGCAACCCCGTCTTCCGGACGGCGGACTGGCACGAGCGAGAGGCGTACGACCTGATCGGTATCGAGTACGACGACCATCCGGACATGCGCCGGATCCTCCTCCCGGAGACGTGGCAGGGCCACCCGCTGTCGCTGGACTACGACCAGACCCAGCCCCAGATCGCCTCGCTGCCCGCACACGCAAACCCGCTGCAGGACCACCACCGGGACGATGAGTCGGACACGATGTTCCTCAACATCGGTCCACACCACCCGGCGACTCACGGCGTCCTCCACCTGAAGACGGTGCTCGACGGCGAGCAGGTCGTCGACGTCGAACCGGACATCGGCTACCTCCACCGGTGTGAAGAGCAGATGGCACAGAACGGGACGTACCGCCACCAGATCATGCCGTACCCGGACCGCTGGGACTACATCTCGGCGGGCCTGCTCAACGAATGGGCGTACGCGCGCGCGGCGGAGGACCTCGCGGACATCGAGGTGCCCGAGTACGCGCAGGTGATCCGGACGATGGGCGCGGAGATGTGCCGTATCGCGGCCCACATGCTCGCGCTGGCGACGTTCGCGCTCGACGTGAACGGCGACTTCACGGCGACGTTCATGTACGCGATCAACGACCGCGAGCGGGTCCAAAACCTCTTAGAGGACCTGACGGGTCAGCGGCTGATGTTCAACTACTTCCGGCTCGGCGGCGTCGTCTGGGACCTGCCGGAGCCGCGCGAGGAGTTCTTCTCGAACACCCGCGACTTCCTCGACCAGCTGCCCGGCTCCGTCGAGGAGTACCACAACCTCGTCACCTCCAACGAGATCTTCCAGATGCGGACGATCGGCACGGGGATCCTCCCGCCGGAGGTCGCGAAGAACTACGGCGCGACCGGCCCGGTCGCGCGTGGGTCGGGGGTCGACTACGACCTCCGCCGTGACGACCCGTACGGCTACTACGACGAGCTGGACTGGGACGTCGTCACCGAGGACGGCGGTGACAACTACAGCCGGCTGCTCGTCCGGATGCGAGAGGTCGAGGAGTCCGCCAAGATCATCGAGCAGTGCGTCGACCTGCTCGAGGACTGGCCGGAGGACGAGCGCACCATTCAGGCGAACGTTCCCCGGACGCTCAAACCGGACGACGACACCGAGATATACCGGGCCGTCGAGGGCGCTAAGGGCGAGCTCGGCATCTACATCCGCTCGGACGGGACGGACAAGCCCGGCCGGTTCAAGATCCGGTCGCCGTGCTTCTCGAACCTCCAGACGCTGCCCGAGATGGCGAACGGGGAGTACATCCCCGACGTGGTCGCCGCGCTCGGCAGCCTGGACATCGTGCTCGGGGAGGTGGACCGCTAATGGCGACGCCCGCACAGCTGTTCCCGGAGTTCATCGTCGACACGTTCGGGCTGCCGGGCGTGCTCGGCGAGGTCGTCGCCGCGTTGATCGCGGCGTTCGTCGTCGGCAACATCGTGCTCGCGTTCACGGGCGTCGCGGGGCCGTGGGCGAAACGAAAGATCACGGCCGCGTTCACGGACCGGTTCGCGGTCGAGCGGATCGGGCCGTTCGGGCTGCTCATCATCCCGGCAGCGGCCGTCCAACTGCTCGCGAAGGAGCTCATCGTTCCCGAGGGCGTCGACCGCCCGACGTGGGACCTCGCACCGATCCTCCTGCCCGCGTCCGCGCTGCTGGGTTTCTCGGTGATCCCGATGGGGCACCTCGGCCCGGTGAACCTCCAGCTCGCCGACCCCGAGGTCGGACTCGCGTTGGTGTTCGCGTTCGCCTCCATCGCCTCGATATCGCTGGTGATGGCCGGCTACGCGTCGAACAACAAGTACTCGATGCTCGGCGGGCTTCGCGCGGTCGCACAGAACCTCGCGTACGAGATCCCGCTCATCGTCACGGCGATGTCCGTCGTGATCTTCGCGGGGACTCTCGAGATGAGCGGCATCGTCGCCGCCCAAGCGGAGACGCTGTTCACCGTGGGCGGCGTCTCGATCCCGGCGTGGTACGCGCTGGTGAATCCGTTCGCGTTCGTGCTGTTTCTCACGGCGAACATGGCGGAGATCGGACGGAACCCGTTCGACATTCCCGAGGCACCGACGGAGATCGTCGCCGGGTACCAGACGGAGTACTCCTCGGCGTACTTCGTCCTCTTTTACCTCGGCGAGTTCGTCCACGTGTTCCTCGGTGGCGCGATCCTCACGGTCGTGTTCCTCGGCGGGGCGTCCGGCCCCGGTCCGGAGAGCATCGGGTTCCTCTGGTTCACCGTGAAGGTGTGGGGCTTCTTCCTGTTCACGCAGTGGGCTCGGTCCGCGCTGCCGCGCGTTCGTATCGACCAGCTGATAGAGATCGGCTGGAAGGGAATGCTGGTGTTATCGTTCGCTAACCTGGTTCTCACGGCAGTGCTCGTGGGGGTGATCGTGTAATGATCGGACTTATGAAATCGATGGCGACGACGATGAAACACGCCCTGGACGGGAAGACGTTCACGGTGAAGTACCCGGAGGAGGCTCCCGACGTGAGCCCGCGATTCCGCGGCGTCCACAAGTTCAGCCAGGAGCGGTGTATCTGGTGTCGACAGTGCGAGAACGTCTGTCCGAACGACACGATCCAGATCGTGCAAGACGACCAGCGAAACGGCGAGCAGTACAACCTCCACATCGGGCAGTGTATCTACTGTCGACTGTGTGAGGAGGTCTGCCCCGTCGACGCGATCCTGTTGACGCAGAACTTCGAGTTCACCGCGGACACGAAAGACGAGTTCGTGTACAACAAAGAACAGCTCAAGAACGTTCCGTGGTACAAGGGTATCGATCCGCTGGAGTCCCGCAACCCCGATCGCAGTGCGTGGGTCGGCGAGGGCGACGGCGAGGTCGATTATCAGTAATCGAATCGTCTCGAAATCTTCAAAGGGACTCTCAAAGGAGACATACACAATGGTTTATGAAACCATCGCGTTCGCGCTGTTCGCCGCGGTGACGTTGGCGTTCAGTGTGGGGGTCGTCTTGGCGCGCGACGTGTTCCACGCCGCGCTGCTTTTAGGCGGTGCCCTGACGAGCGTCGCGGTTCACTACGTGATGTTGCAGGCGGAGTTTCTGGCCGCCATGCAGATCCTCGTCTACGTGGGCGGGGTGCTGATCTTAGTCACGTTCGCCGTGATGCTCACGCGATCGGAACGGACGGACAGGGAGGTGAGTGGTTTATGAGCGACGACGGAGCGAGCCGGCTCGTGCCGGCCATCGCGGTCGGATCGCTGTTCGGCCTGATGGCGCTCACGGCGTTGACCGCGGAGTTCGGGGAGGCGGCGGGCTTCCCCGAGGGCGAGTCGGTCGTGCACAACATCGGCTACGCGCTGTTCAACCTCGGCGAACACGGCGTCGCGACGATTCCCTCGGAGGGCTTTCTCGCGGCGTTTCTGATCGTCGCGGTCGCGCTCGACGTCGCCGTCGACGGGGCCATCTACCTCGCGAAACGCGAGGAGGACGGCACCATCATCTCGGCGGTCGGCGGGGCGCTCACGGACGGAGGTGATCGGTGATGATGCCACCCGAGTGGTACCTCGTGTTGGCTTCCGGCGTGTTCTGTATCGGTCTGTTCGGCGTGCTCACGCGGCGTGACGCGCTGTACTTCCTGATGAGCGTCGAGCTCATGATGAACGCAGCGAACATCAACCTCGTCGCGTTCGCGCTGTACTACGGCGACCTGACGGGGCAGGTGTTCGCGCTGTTCGTCATCGCGCTCGCCGCTGCTGAGGTCGCGATCGGGATCGGTATCATCCTCGTGTTGTACCGTAACTTCGGTGAAACGGACGTGACTGTTCCAAGGGAGATGAGGTGGTAAGATGACGGTACTCGATATCACGGAGGTGGGACGATGGTAGACGCGTTCGCGTACGTGCCGGCCATCGTACTGCTGCCGTTCTTCTCGTTCCTGGTGGCGCTCGGCGTCGGCAGGTATCTACCGAAGGGCGGCGCGTTCGGAGGTATCGCCGCGACCGCGGGCTCGTTCCTGCTGTCGCTGTGGGTGCTCGCGACGGTCGCGGGCGGCCGCACGTACAACGAAACGATCTACACGTGGGCGGGTGGCGACCAGTTCGAACTGACGTTCGGCCTGCTGATCGACCCGCTGTCGGCGCTGATGCTCGTCATCGTGACGCTGATCGCGCTGCTCGTGCACGTCTTCTCGCTCGGCTACATGAACGACGAGGGCGAGACGGGCCTCCCGCGCTACTACGCCGGGCTCGGCCTCTTTACCGCCTCGATGCTCGGGTTCGTCGTCGCCGACAACCTGCTGATGGCGTTCATGTTCTTCGAGCTGGTCGGGCTCTGCTCGTACCTGCTCATCGGCTTCCACTTCCGGGAGCCGGGCCCGCCGTCGGCGGCGAAGAAGGCGTTTCTGGTCACCCGGTTCGGCGACTACTTCTTCCTCGTCGGCCTCGTCGCCGTGTTCGCGACGTTCGGCACGGCGCAGTTCGCCGGCTCCGGATCGTTCCCCGCGCTCGCCGAGCAGGCGCTGAACGGTAACTTCGACGCGTGGACGCCGTTCGGCCTCGACGTCGGCACCTGGTTCACGGTCGTCGGACTCCTCGTGTTGGGCGGTGCGGTCGGGAAGTCCGCGCAGTTCCCGCTCCACACCTGGCTCCCCGACGCGATGGAGGGCCCGACGCCGGTCTCCGCGCTCATTCACGCCGCGACGATGGTCGCGGCCGGCGTCTACCTCGTCGCCCGGATGTACGGCTTCTACGCGCTGACCCCGACGACGCTCGCGATCATCGCGTTCGTCGGCGGGTTCACGGCGCTGTTCGCCGCGACGATGGGCGTCGTCAAAGAGGAGCTCAAACAGGTGCTCGCCTACTCAACCATCTCGCAGTACGGCTACATGATGCTCGCGCTCGGTGCGGGCTCGTACGTGGCCGCGACGTTCCACCTGATGACGCACGCCTTCTTCAAGGCGCTACTGTTCCTCGGTGCGGGTGCGGTCATCATCGCGATGCACCACAACGAGAACATGTGGGACATGGGCGGACTGAAATCGAAGATGCCCGTCACGTACTACACGTTCCTCGCGGGGTCGCTCGCGCTCGCGGGTATCTTCCCGTTCTCCGGGTTCTGGTCGAAAGACGAGATCCTCTATGAGGCGTTCATCCACGGGTTGAGCGAACCGCTCCTGCTCGGCGGCTGGATCATGGGACTGCTCGCGGTGCCCGTCACCGCCTTCTACACGTTCCGGATGGTCTTTTTGACCTTCCACGGCGAGCCGCGCTCGGAGACGGCGCGTGACCCGCACGCGGTACGCTGGAACGTGAAGGGGCCGCTGACCGTGCTCGGATCGCTTGCGGTCGTCGCCGGCTTCATCAACATGGTGCCGGTTCAGAAGCTGCTCGGAATCGAGGGGATCGACTTCCTCACCCGGTGGCTCGACAACGACTTCGGCGGCATCGACGGCGTCAGCTACTCCGCGTACAACGGCCTGCTCGAAACGTACAGCGGATACGCGGCCGGCGAGATCGCCGGCAGCGCGGAGACGACGCTGATCGTCGCCGCCGCGCTCTCGCTCGGGCTCGCCGTCGCCGGCGTGCTCGTCGCCTGGAAGCTGTACAACGTCGCGGAGCCGACCGAGCACACGGCGAAGCTCGGCGGCCTCAAGGACGTGCTGTACAACAACTACTACCAGGACGAGCTGCAGGTGTGGCTCGCCTACCGAACTGCGGACGCCGCGGGCGGTGCGGACACCTTCGATCAGGGGATCGTTGACGGCGTCGTCAACGGGATCTCCTCGGTGAGTCTCGCGGTCGGGGACCGGGTCCGCCGGATCCAGACCGGCGTCGTGTCACAGTACGCCGCCATGCTCACCATCGGACTGGTCGTACTCATCGTTCTCCTCGGCGTCACCGGGGGGTGGTTCCTATGATACTCGAAACACTTATCGGATTCACGTTCGCGGCCGCGCTGGCGGTCATGCTCGCACCGGACGAGTGGGCGGGCCGACTCGCGTTCGCGCTCAGTCTGGTTCCCTTCGTCGGGAGCCTCTACCTGTGGTCGCTGTTCGAGACCGGCGGCAACGCCCTGACCGGCGGTGCCATCGCCTTCGAGACGCGCGTCGAATGGCTCGAGGTCGGCGGTCGATCGATATCGTGGTTCGTCGGGCTGGACGGGATCAGTCTCCCGCTCGTCGTGCTCACGACGTTCCTCGTTCCGCTGGCGATCGTCAGCGCGTGGACTCCGATCGACGCCCGACAGAGCCAGTTCTACGGGCTCATGCTGTTCATGGAGGCGAACCTGCTCGGCGTCTTCACGGCGCTCGACTTCTTCCTCTGGTTCGTCTTCTGGGAGGCCGTGCTCGTCCCGATGTACTTCCTCATCGGCGTCTGGGGCGGCCCGCGCCGGAAGTACGCCGCGATCAAGTTCTTCGTGTACACGAACGCGGCGTCGCTCGTGATGTTCATCGGGTTCATGGGACTCGTGTTCTCGTTGGGTGACTCCGTGAGCTCCTTCGGGCTCCCGGAGATCACGCAGGCGATCGCGGCCGGCGAACTCGGGACCTGGTTCGGCATTCCGCCGGAGACGATCGCGATGGGCGCGTTCCTCGCGATGTTCTTCGGCTTCGCGGTGAAGGTGCCGATCGTTCCCGTCCACACGTGGCTGCCGGACGCCCACGTCGAGGCCCCGACGCCGGTCTCGGTGATGCTGGCCGGCGTTCTCCTGAAGATGGGGACGTACGCCCTGCTCCGGTTCAACTTCACGATGCTGCCAGAACAGGCGTCGATGCTGGCGATACCGATCGCCACCATCGCCGTGATCAGCGTGATCTACGGTGCGATGTTGGCGCTCGCACAGAAGGACCTCAAGCGCATCGTCGCGTACTCCTCCGTCTCCTCGATGGGTTACGTCATCCTCGGGCTCGTCGTGTTCACCGAGTACGGCGTGGGCGGCGCGACGTTCCAGATGGTCGCACACGGGCTCATCTCGGGACTGATGTTCATGTCGGTCGGCGTCGTGTACAACGCGACCCACACGCGGATGGTGGACGATATGGCCGGCATGGCCGACCGGATGCCCGTCGCCGTCGGCATCCTCGTCGCCGGCGCGTTCGCGTACATGGGCCTGCCGCTGATGGCCGGCTTCGCCGGGGAGTTCTTCATCTTCGTCGGCGCGTTCGGCGCGGAGACGCTCCCGTACGCGCCCGTCTTCACGGCGCTGGCGATGTTCGGTATCGTCATCGTCGCCGGCTACCTGCTCGCGGCGATGCAGAAAACGCTGTTCGGGCCGTTCCGGCTCGAAACCGACTACGACGTCGGGCGCGCACCCGTCCACGACGTCGCGCCGCTCGCGGTGCTGCTGGCGGCGATAATCGTGCTCGGCGTCGCGCCCGACCTGTTCTTCGAGATGATCCGTGATGCCGCGATGCCGGTCGTCGAGGGGGTGACGGTCGATGGTTGAGCAGCTTCCCGAGTGGGCCGCGCTCGCGCCGGCGTTGACGCTGGCGTTCACCGGACTCGCACTGCTGTTAGTCGACACGGTCCGACCGGATGAACGGTCGAACACGTCGATGGCGGTCGTGGGCACGCTCGGCGCGCTGACGTCGCTCGCGTTCACCGTCTGGTTCGTCGTCGCCGGCACCGGCCACGTCGACACCGGCGGCGCGATCTACCTGTTCGCGGACGCGATCAAGGTGGACACGATGGCGTTGTTCTTCACCGCGATCTTCGCGTCGGTGACCTCGCTCGTCGTCGTCGCCGCACACGACTACTTCCACGACCACGAGAGCCCGGCGGAGTTCTACTCGCTGGTGATGTTCGCCGCGACCGGCATGTCGCTGCTCGCGGTCGCGAACTCGCTCGCGGTCGTGTTCGTCGCCTTGGAGATGGCGTCGCTGCCGTCGTACGCGCTCGTCGCGTTCCTCAAGAAAAACCGCGGCAGCGTGGAGGCGAGCCTGAAGTACTTCCTCGTCGGGGCGGTCTCCTCGGCGATCTTCGTGTTCGGGATCTCGCTCGTGTACGCCGCGACCGGCTCGCTGATCCTCGGCGACGTCGCCGAGGAGATGGCGGCGCTCGACGGGCTCGCCGGGGTCGCCGGACTCGGCGTCGTGATGATGATCGGGGGCGTCGCGTTCAAGACCGCCTCCGTCCCCTTCCACTTCTGGGCACCGGAGGCGTACGAGGGCGCGCCCGCGCCCGTGAGCGCGTTCCTCTCGTCGGCGTCGAAGGCCGCCGGGTTCGTGGTCGCGTTCCGCGTGTTCACCGAGGCGTTCCCGATCGGGGCGTCGCTGACGGCGGGCATCGACTGGGTGCTCGCGTTCGGGATCCTCGCGGTCGTGACGATGACGCTCGGCAACTTCGCGGCCGCGGTCCAGGAGAACGTCAAGCGGATGTTGGCGTACTCCTCCGTTGGCCACGCCGGCTACGCGCTGATCGGGCTCGCCGCCCTCACCGCCGGCGGTGACGGGAACGCCGCGGTGATGGGTGCCGCGATGGCGCACCTGCTCGTGTACGGCTTCATGAACACGGGCGCGTTCCTGTTCGTCGCCCTCGCGGAGCGGTGGGGCGTCGGTCGCACGTTCGAGGACTACGCGGGGTTAGCGCAGCGCGCGCCCGTCGCCTCGACGGCGATGGCCGTGTTCATGTTCTCGCTGGCGGGGCTGCCGCCCTTCGCCGGCTTCTTCTCGAAGTACTTCCTGTTCATGGGAGCGATCGACAACGGCTTCATCTGGCTGGCGGCGATCGGCGCGATCAACAGCGTGATCTCGCTGTACTACTACAGCCGAGTCGTGAAGGCGCTGTTCATCGACGACCCCGCCTCGGAGAGCGCGCTCGATACGATCGACGTGCGTCCGACCGGTCTGTACGCCGCCGTGATCTTCGCGGCGGTCGCGACGGTGTTGCTGCTGCCCGGCTTCGGTCCCGTCATCGAGACGGCCGAAGCGGCCGCGTCCGCGCTGTTCTGATCGCGGCCCGACACTCGTCGTCGGTTCGCGGATCGCTCCGCCGTCTCCGTTCCACCGATTTCCGGCCACGGTTGTGAGGGGGCTCCATACCTCATCGCGCCACCTATTCGGTGTGCGATCTGGGCTAGTACTAACTGCTGAATATAGAGGATACATTGGCCACGCCGACCACGTTTTATTCACGGTTTGTTTTTTGAATACGATATGTGGACCGTTGGTGCATGTAGCTACTACATGCATTCGATCCGGCTTCGTAGTGTTTCGATACTTACTCTCTCACTCACGATGATCGTGCTCGGAGCGCTCGGATTGACCGGTGTCGTGACTCCAGGGCCGATACTCGTCGCAGTCCTTCTCGGCATCGCCCTCATATTGTCGTACGACGCTATATGAACAACCAACTCTAACCGACGCGAGATACCCTAGTCCGTCCCCCACGAATCCGACTCATCCAACTCTGTTTTCAATGGATCAGTAGGCTCGAACTCGGCACGAGCCTGGTCATAAGCATCCTCTGCCATCTTAATCGGTGTTCGATACTCGATGTATTTCGGTTTGATATGCTCTGGAACCTGCGTAGGCATCCCAGTCGGATAGCGCAGCCGGAAATCCCGATTCGTATTGATATTGCTATTCGACCCCGAGTACACCATCTCCGCATCATCAGCCACCACCAGCAGAGTACTTGCCCGTGAACGAATCACGTCGACCTTTTGCTCGGGTGGATCGGCAACCTGTGTTTGCCTCGTCAGTTCGTCTACGAAATCGTCTCGGTTGAATTCACGAGGCTGTTCCTTGTCCGCAGCATGCTGTTTGAGCATCAGCCCCATAAACGTCTCACGGAGCGCAATGAAGTCGTGACTGTTGAGCGTACAATTGATTTCCGTGTTCTCTCCTTTCCCGTAATCGAACCCCGATTCAAGCACGGTCCGTAGCTGCCGATGAGCGACCGTACCGTACTCCTTCCGCAACTCAACCTGCCGGTCCCCGTTCCCCTCGTAGTCGTCATCAACCACCCACAACGAGTAGTTATCCGGAGAGACACTACCCTTCATGTACTTAAAATTGATATCCGGTAGATCCTCTTTGGGAGCCGCGGTGACGAACTGGACATGGCCGGGGTCAAGACCCTCAATCGGGATTTGCTCTAGAAGTTCCTCTTCGTGACCAGTGTACAGGTCGCTGACCTCATTGATGTTCCTCGCCCATTCAACGTAGTTCTCACCGCCTGCCTCACACACCACGAAGCAGAGATGGACCTCTCGATAGTCCTGCGCTGTTAACAGCACGTCGGCGGGAGTCTCTCGTATCTCGCACAATGGGTTCGTAAGCGCAACCTCATACCCAGTCTCCATGCCCTCGTCGTTGTACGGATGGAACCCATCAGCGATCGCTTCGGACACCTCATGCTGAGGCTCGTGCTTGTTCCGGAGTAATGCCTTTACAGCAGTCTCAGAAGCGTCGTACGACAGCTCTCCGTGCTTCTCTTCGTACTTCTCCCGGAAGTCAGACTCATCCCGATCAGAAAGCCTGGGAAGGTAGTTATCCGAGTCTACATCTTCCGGCGAAATCATGTTAGACTTCTACTGCTCGACAGGCAGGATCGAAGTGATCCTGAACGAAGTTGTAGATACGGAAGTGCTGGTCAATTCCTGAACCCTGGTGTGGGTATACTCGAATCGTCTTTCTACGCCCACGGAGTTTGGTACTACCGTAGCTGTTCGTATCGACCAGTTGCGCGTCGAATCCAGGAGTGTTTGGCTTTGCTTTGTAGCCTGCAACACTGAACTCCATTTCCTCCTCGCTGATGTGGGGGACGAAGCTTTCGAGCGGGTCGGTGCTCATTGCTTCATCCATCTCTACAGCCCATGGTCTGCTGCCCGAAATTGTACGACTTTCGAACTGCTCACTCCGTGCATCGGTATCGTACCCACCGCTGTTAATCGCGTTCTTCACGCGGCTTTTTCGGGCCCGTTCACTTCGATATAGCTCCCACGTCTCTGTAATCGAGCCACCTTGGTGCTTGAAGACACCTTCCTGTTTGATTCCAAACTTGAAATGATTCGGGCGTTCGAACACGAGATTTGTCGGGAGAACTCCGTATTTGGTGCGCATCTCCTTGTACGCCTGACGACCATCCTCACCCCAATACGAAACGGTACGGTCGATTTCGTCGCGTTTCTCTGCTGGGATTTCTGTATACTCGGAACGATGGCCGGTAAAGAACGGGATAATCAGATCGTCGTATTTGCGTGAGATCTCTGCGCGTAGCAACTCCATTTGTTCCATGGAGAGCCAGAACCGACCCAGGTTCGGGTCGGATTTAAGAAAGTTTTCGATGGTTCCCGGCATCTCGTCCGTGATGTTGGCGGTGGTGAGGAACACGGGGAAGTCCTCATCGAGATATACATAGTATGGAATTGAAGACGACCCGGTGTGGGCTGCCAAAAGATAGAGGTCGTCGGTGGACCAGATGGTCTCGAAGCCATTGTCGAGAGCTTGGACGAAGTTATCTTTGGTGAGGTAGTCGCTCACGGACCCAATCAGGTTGATGTTACCATCGACATCCTCTAAATGAACGTCGTTGGTGATGTACTGGAAGAAATCGGACTCTGAGGAGAACGAGAGGTTTTTCGCTTCAAGGAAGTCTAGTTCACTCATGATGGGAGTCCGATGGATAATGCTCTCGGCTGTGTGGGTGTAATAACTAAATCAACGGCCCAACATAAGTGTTCACTATATCACCTACTTTTCAATCATCAGCGGGTCCGTCGTCCTCGGTGTCTGGCATCCAGTCTTCCCCGAAAAGGGACTGACGACGATGCTCCAAGGAACTAATGGAGTCGTAGAGGTCTTTCTGATCTGGTTCAGGAATATCCTCACCGGATCTGACAGCAGTGATGATTGCCTTGTATCGGAGCACGTCAGAGTAGAACTCGACAACATCTGTGAGGTCCTTCCGACGAAGCAGCCCCAGCTGACCGATGTTCGACTCGTATATCGTGGTCGGGATCGACCCTGCAGGTGGAACGTCAGAAGGGGAGAGTGGCTTGTCTGAGGGTGGTGATTTCCGGGAATTCATCGAGTTCTTGCAGTTCTCGAGGCCCTTCATCGATTGTACCTCGGCCTTGAGCGCCTTCTTTAGTTTGTGACCGCTCCAGACTTGGCGAACGCCATATGCTAAGATGCCACCTCCGAGTAGTGTGGCTGCTATTGATACCCAGACTGGAACGGTCGTTGGCACACACCAGTTGTTCTCCGTGGTTCACATATCTCTTTCCAAGACGATTTGGTTGGATCCGAGTAATCCAGGTATTGTGGAGAGAACCACCGAGCGTTACCAGGGTGGGAGAAACAGGAATTCTTTGTATGGAAACCTTAGTTCGGGATGATTTGATGGCTCGCCTATGACCGATATGCGCTGTACGTCTTGCACGGGACTTCCTGGCAGAATCCATAAAAGTCTGTTTCGCTGTCTTCCGCAAGCAGCGTGGCGCTACGCGCCATGGGCAGTCGACGCGGCAGAGCCGCCGGCGACACCGCAGCGAGCGACGAAGCCGCGAGCAGCGAGGCGATCGTCTTCCGGAACCCAAGTTGTCGCGGCTGGGGCTTTGCAGGTGTTCATCGCAGAGTCGTCGATCAGTTATCGACACCCGCCAGAAACACCCCAGTTCCACGTATAAACAACCACGCCACCGATCTGGTACATCCACTCCCGCTATCGATCACTGCTGTGTCGATGCCACCCTCGTCACGGTCTTTTTAAGTGATCCACGCCCGACGGGACCCGTGGATAATGAAGGGTCACGACGCGATCGTCCGGCTGCTCGACGCCGCTGGCGTCGACACCGTGTTCACGCTCATGTCGGAGGACACGATGGCCATGATGGCGGAGCTCGAGACGGAGTGGAGCGACGACGTACGGATGGTGAAGGCGCGACACGAGCAGGGCGCGGTGGCGATGGCCGACGGGTACGCGCGGGCCACCGATCGCGTCGGCGTCTGTCTCGTCGGACGAGGCCCGGCGGTGTCACAGACCGGCAACGCGTTGGTCACCGCGCGAAAGAAGGGGTCGGATCTGCTGCTCGTCGTCCCCGAGCCGCCGCTGTCGGCGTCGTACGACGTGAAGGCGTTCGAGCAGGAGGCGTACCTCCGCTCGACGGTGGGGACGGTGACGTCGGCTCGAAGCCCGGAGACGCTCGTCGAGACGGTCTCGGACGCGTACAGACGGGTGGCTGCGGGCGACGGGCCGATCGCGGTGCAGGTCCCGTGGGACGTGATGGACGGCGATCTGGACGGATTCGACGGGGGTCTCGACGCGAAGGGCGGAATCGAAGGTGGAGTGAACGGACGTGACACGCCGACGGTCGACGACGCGCGCGTCCACCCGGACGAGGAGCTCGTCCGCCGAGCGATCGACATGTACGTCGACAGCGACGCGTTTCGGCCGCCGGTCGTGCTGGCCGGCTACGGCGCGGTCGAGGCGGGCGCGCGGGAGGCGATCGAGACGTTCGCGGAGCGCATCAACGCGGTGCTTGCCACCTCGCTGCAGGCGCGCGACTACTTCGTGGACCACCCGTACCACGTCGGGTTCACGGGCAGCTGGGGGTCGCCGCTCGCGAACGAGTACGCCAACGAGGCCCACGTCGTCTTCGCCGTGGGCGCGAGCCTGAACCCCTACACGGTCGACGAGGGACACGTGTTCGGCGAGGAGACGCGGGTGGTCCACGTCGACCGGGACCCGACGGCGATCGGCCGGTACACCGACGTCGCCCTCGGGATCGCGGGGGACGCCCGCGTGACCGTCGAGGCGCTTCTCGCTGAGGTTGAGCGGCGGGGGATCGACCGCGGCGAGGCGCTGTGGACCGAGGACCGTCGGACGCGCATCGCCGAGGCGTCGCCGATGAACGACCGGGAGTTCCCGACGGTGCCGGGCACCGTCGACCCACGAGCGCTCGTCACCGAACTGAACCGGATCCTCCCCGACGAGCGGAAGCTCGTCCTCGACGGGGGGCACTTCACGCGGTGGTGTATGGACGGGATCCGCACGCCGCCGGAGGACCTCACGTTCACGCTCGATTTCGCCGGCATCGGGCTCGGACTTCCGATGGGCGTCGGAACCGCGGTGGCCGCGAGCGAGAAGACCTGCGTCACGGTGTGTGGCGACGCGGGCTTTATGATGTCGCTCCAGGAGCTGGAGACGGCCGTCCGAGCCGACGTCCCGATGACGCTGATCGTTATGAACGACGGCTCGCTCGGCTCCGAGTATCACAGCCTCGACGTACAGGGCGAGCCACCGGGCGTCGCACTCATCTCGTCGCCGGAGATCGCCGACGTCGCCGAGTCGCTCGGGGCCGAGGGGTTCACCGTTCGTAGTATCGACGACCTGACGGCGCTCGCGGACGAACTCGGCGCGGAGCCCGACGGCCCCATCGTCGTCGACTGTAAGGTGAATCACGAAGTCCGTCACCGTAGCAAAACGTGACGAATCGGCGATCGCGACCGCGCCTCCGAGGTACGGCGTGTCGGGACGGGAGGGACGCATAGCGACCGGGGGTTCAAGCCCGTCGACACGAACGGGTCGACATGGAACGGACGCCAGGTGGCACCCCGGTCGGCGTCGACGACCCCTACGAGGTCGCCGGCGTCTGCGATCACCTCACCGACGACGGTCGCTGTCGGTACGCGCTCGCTTACGCCGGCAACGATCCCGCGTTCGCCGCCGCGCGTCGGGACGACGACTACGCGTGCCACGTCGGTGCCGAGAACCGGTGGCACGGCTGCCCCCACTACCGGTCGACGACGGACGGCGACGAGTGCGTCCGGTGCGGGCTGCGTGAACTGCGGATCGCCCACGACGACTCGCGGCCGCTGCTGGAGGAGCATCACCTCCAGTACGGAGCCGTCGACGGCGACGACGTAACCACCGCGCCAGCGGACGGCGACGACGCAACCACCGCGCCGGCCGACGGCGACGACGCCGGCCCCCACGAGATCACCGTCTCGCTGTGTCGCTGGTGTCACGCGAAGGTGCACCGATCGATCGCGCGGATCGACGACGACGCGAGTCCCGACCCGGCGGCGATCGCGGAGCGGGAACGTCGTCGATCCCGCGCGCGCTCCGAGACCGCGTTCGGGACCGCTCGAGAGCGGTACGACGAACGGGACGGCGAGCGGATGGGGGACGACGGCCCGGGCGGTCGGTGAACCCGTCCGACGGCGACGATATCGCCGCGATCGGTCCCGGCGGGGCACGTGGGACGGTCGGCGTCGACGGCTCCGACGTCTACAGATCGATCGGGCCGCTCTTGAGGAACTCACGGAGGAGCACGGTCGCGTACGACCCGCTCGGGAGCGCGAACGCGAACGTCGGGTCACCGTCCTCGAACCGGACGTCGAGGTCGGTGCGGAGGAGGATCGCACGGCGAGTGCCCGAGGAGTCGAACTCGCCGGGGAGTTCGAAGTCGGCGGGGTCGATGCCGGCCGCGGCGAGCACCTCTCGTTCGATCTCGCCGGGCTCGCCGTCCGCCAACTCCGTGTCGGTGCCGACCAGCGGTGCGGTGACGAACGCCCGTCCGCGGGCGCAGTGTCGTTCCATCACGCTCACGCGGTCGGCGTCGACGCGCTGGATCCGGTCGGCGTCCGGCGCGTACAGCTCCGCGGGGGCGTCCCCGTCGGCGAAACAGGCGACGTCGCCCGCGACGGGCCGGTCGAAGGGGAGTCCGCGGCGGAGACGCTCGCTCACGATCCGGTTGAACAGCGCGGATTGTGCGGCGTTGACGAACAGTCGCTGGAGGTTCGACGGCACCGCCTCCAGCGCGTGTCGCCAGTCCTCGTCGTCGGCAGGCGCGGCCGGATCGACGTCGCGTTCGTCGAGCCGATGGACCATCGAGCGCTCGAACCGGAGCTTTCGGGGGAGCGCGTCGAGACACGCGGCCCAGTCGCCCTCGCCGGGTCCGTCTCCGTCGCTTGCGCCATCGCCGGACCCATCGCCGGACCCGTCGTCGATCCCGAACGCCTCGTCGACGCGGGCCCGCGCCGCGCGAGTGTCGTCGGGCTCGTTCTCGTCGGGGTTGCCGGCGTACAGCCGGACCGCGTCGCGCCAGTCCCCTCGTACGACCGCCAACCCGACCTCGTGGGTGACCGGTCGCTTGCTGCCGAAGCGCTGCTGGCCGAAGTAGTTCGGGACGCCGATCGGATCGCCGTCGGCCGCGACGACGTCGTCGCCTCCGTCACCGACATCCGGGTCCCCGCCCGCGAACGCGCGGAGGTCGGCGGCGACGGAGCGGACGCGCTCGTCGGCGTCCGCGACCGTCTCCGTGACCCGGACCTCGAAGGCGTTGCCCGCGAGGTCGCCGAACGACAGCCACCGCCCGGCGCGTCCGACGGGCTCGATATCGACCCCGCGGATCTCGGGGAGGTCCTCGGGGTCGACGTCACGGAGGGTGAACAGCTGGGTCGTGACCGCGCGTTTGTCCTTCGTTCCCGCCCAGGAGACGCGCTCGCGGCTCATACCCAGTGCGTCGGAGATCCGACGTGCGAAATCGTTCGTGTCCCAGTCTCGAAGGGTGACTCGGACGACGAGTTCGGGGTAGCTGCCGTGATCCGAGTCGAGCGGTTCGGCGTCGAACGCCTCCAGCTCCCGAACCCGGAAGTCGTCGGGGGACTCGCGGAGTCGACCGCCGATCCCGTCGACGTCGCTGACGTAGTAGTCGATTCCGACGGCGCGCTCGATGGGGTGAGCCGCGCGGAGACCGGACGGAACCGCGGAGTCGGGCGAGTCGTCGGTGTGATCTGGCGAGTCGTCGGTGTGATCTGGCGAGTCGTCGATCATCTAGTACAGCGGGAGGTCCCCGGTGACGCGGTCGACGCTGTCGTCGCGGGCAGGACCGACCGCGAGCGTGGTGACGGTTCCGGGCTCCAGTTCCGTGTGGCCCGCGTCGCGAATGATCGCGTACGGGAGCCCCTCCGTCTCCGCTTTGTCAGCCAGCTCGAACAGCTGGCTCTCGGAGTCGCC
Source organism: Halorubrum rarum (assembly GCF_048380895.1). Classification (NCBI taxonomy): domain Archaea; kingdom Methanobacteriati; phylum Methanobacteriota; class Halobacteria; order Halobacteriales; family Haloferacaceae; genus Halorubrum; species Halorubrum rarum. Next base: position 78,604 of record NZ_JBLWMN010000012.1, read on the forward strand.
GCCGAGTACGACCTTCTTTTGGCCCTCGCCCTGCCACTTCTTGCGGGCGCGTCGGCTCGCGTCCTGATACGCCGACAGCGACGCGTGTGCGACCTGTGCGGCGAGTTTTCCCTCGCCCATACCGAGGTCTCGGCGGGCGACGATCACCTGTTTCATGTCCGTGTACACCGCCGCCGCCGGTATAGCTCTGTTCTCTCACCCCCCGATGACGACGCCACACGGCGCTACGTGGAGAACTCGACGCCGGTGATCTCGAACCGCGCACCGCCCGCCGATCCCTCGATCACACGGACGTTCCAGTCGTGTGCCTCGACGATCCGTTTGATGATGCTGAGCCCGAAGCCGGTCCCCTCGCGACTCGACGAGTATCCGGCTTCGAACACGCGGTCGCGGTCGTCGTCCGGAATCCCTGGTCCGTCGTCCTCGACGTAGAAGCCATCAGGTAGCTCCCCGATCGTCACGGAGACGCCGTTTCCGCCGTGTTCGACCGCGTTCCGGAACAGGTTCTCGAAGATCTGTTTCAGTCGGCTCTCATCGGCCAGTACCGTTCGATCGCACTCGACGGAGACGGTCCCGTCTCCCGTTTCGACGTTCTCCCAACACGCGTCGACCGTCGTCGAGAGATCGACCGGTTCACGGTCGGTTACGGCCGCCCCTTCGCGGGCTAGCGTGAGCAGGTCCTCGATCAGCGACTCCATCCGTTCGTGGGCGCGGTCGATCGGAGCGAGATGGTCGGAGTCACACTCCTCACCAACCAGCGTCAACCGACCCCGGGCGACGTTCAGGGGGTTCCGAAGGTCGTGTGAAAGGACGCTGGCGAACTCGTCTAATCGATCGTTCCGCCGTTCGAGCCGCTGGACCTGCGTTTCGTCCGTGATATCGAGAAACATCGCGTGTACCCCGACCAGTTCGCCGTCCCGGCTCCGTCGCGGGGACGCGCGCAGGATGGTGAGTACCTCCTCCCCGTCGCGAGCCACCAGGGTCCGTTGTTCGCGCACGAACTCCTCCGAGAGGGCTCGTTGGTAGCCGTTCCCCTCGAGCAGCAGGTCGGCTGACTCCGCCGTGTAGTAGTCGGCGAGTGGGGTGCCCTCGATCTCGCCGTTCGCGTAGCCGAGTCGCTCGGCGAACGCCCGGTTGCAGTCCTCGATGATCGGTTCTCCCTCCACGGTCCGAGTGAACACGAACATCACCGGTGCCTCCTCGAACAGCGTGCTGTACTGGTCGGCGTACTGTCGCTGGAGTTCGATCCGGTGGTACGCGTGACCGATCGTCTCGCCGAGGTCCGCGAGCAACCGTCGCTCGCCCTCGTCGAAGGCGTACGTACGATCGGCGTACACGTTCAAAACGCCGTACAGCACGTCGTCGTACACGAGCGGAACGGCCGCACTGGACTGATACCCCCGCTGCAGGGCGGCGTCGCGCCACGGCTCGTACCGGGGATCCTCCGGGATGTTCTGCATCACCGCCAGCTCGCGGCTTCGGACCGCCCGCCCGGTGGGGCCGAGAGCGGTCGGGTCCTCGTCGGTAGTGATCTCGATCGCCGCGAGATACGCCTCGTCGATGCCGGCGGACCGTCGTGGCTCGACGGTTCGTGATCCGGCGTCGTGCTCGCCGATCCAGGCGAACCGGTACGGCTCGGCATCGGAGAGGATCGCACACACTCGCTCGTCGATCTCGGACCGGGTCGTCGAGCGAGCGAGCGCCTCGTTGACCGTCCGGACGACCGTGTTGATCCGGCGTTGACTCGCCGCCTGGCGAGTCGCTCGCACTCGTTCCACGGCGTTTCGGATCCGGTTCGCCAACAGCGCGTACTGGTCGGGCCCACGGTCCTTCTGGAGGTAATCCGTGACGCCGGCCGAGATCGCCTCGCTCGCGACCGTCTCGGACCCCTTTCCGGTGTAGAGGACGAACGGGAGGTCCGGATGCACCTCGCGAACGGTCTCGAGGAACTCGAGACCGTCCCGCTCAGGCATGTCGTAGTCGGCGACGACGCAGTCGATATTGCCGGCGGCCAGGACTGTCATTCCCTCGTCAGCGCTTTTCGCGGTTCGAACGTCGAACCGATCGCTTTCGCGTTCGAGACGGGTGGCAACCAAGTCGCCGAACTCCGGCACGTCGTCCACGTGAAGGACCCGGATCGTGTCTGCGGTGGCGGTCATGGACTCGCTTGATCCCTCATCCGGGGAGCGAACACTTAAGCGATGAGCTTCGTCGCGTCCACACGGAGAAGACATATATCCGCGGCAACGAAACGCCGGAGTCGTGCCCTCCCCGCTTTCCCTCCTCTCCGAGACGGTCAGCGCCGTCCTCGATCGGTCGCGTGCCGGCTTCAGTGGAACCGCCGTTTCGCCGGGCGTGGCTCTCGTCGTCGTCTGCGCGGTCACGGTTGGGACGGTGCTCGGCATCGTCGGCCTCGGGCTGGCCTTCGACGCGACGATCGACGAAACGGTCACCGTCGACAACCCGGACCGGCCGCCCGAGTGGGTGTGTGAGTCGTCGGTCCACGACGACGACTCGCCGCTCACGGCGGGCTGTGACGCTCCCCAGCGGATCGCGGTCGACGCCGGTACGGAGCTCCGTGAGGCGGCCATGGGACACCTTCACTACGGTCTGTTCGGGGTCCCAGTCTGGTGGCTGCTGTTCGGCGTCGTTCTCCACGTCGGGGCGCGTGTTTCGGGCGGCGGAGGCTCGTTCGGTGACTCGCTCGTCGTGGCGGCGTGGGCGATCGTCCCCGAACTGCTCCGACTCGCCGCCGGCGTCGCCGCTATCTGGTACGCGCTCGCGACCGCCGAGATCGCGGGCGGGACCACCGAGTCGATCGCGACCGACGTCATCGCGGCGATATCCACCGTGAGTACGCCACTCGCCGTCGTCTCCGCGATCACCATCACGGTCCAATGGGTGATCGTCGTCGGCGGACTGGAAGCGACCCACGACCTCGATCGCGGCGTCGCGGCCGCCGTCGCCGGCGTGTTCGCGTGCCTCGCGTTCCTGCTGGCGCTCGCCTGACGTCGCGTCCCGCTGGCGCTCATCTGACGTCGCGTTCCGTTTCCCGACTTGGGCCTGCCGGGCCGGGACGGTTTCGGGAGCCTTTAGGTAGCGCCCGCCCCGTTTCCCGCCATGATACTGTCGGACGCCGACATCCTCGCCCGACTCGCCGAGGGCGACCTCGCGATCGAGCCGCTGAACGACATCGACCAGCAGGTCCAGCCCGCAAGCGTCGACCTGCGGCTCGGTGAGCGCTTTCTAGAGTTCCAGCGGACGAACATCCCCTGTATCCACCCGACGGAGGCCGAGGAGGTCGGCGAGTACGTCACGGAGACGAGGGTGCCGGAAGGCGAGGAGTTCATCCTCCATCCCGGCGACTTCGTGCTCGGAACGACCACGGAGCGCGTCGAGATCCCGGACGACCTCGTCGCTCACGTCGAGGGACGGTCGTCGCTCGGCCGCCTCGCGATCGTGGTGCACGCCTCGCTGCCGTACGACGAGCAGGTGTTTCTCTGGACGCCCGACGAGGGGCTCGGGTTCTACGAGATCGGGGAGGTGGTCGAAAACGAACGATCCGCACGTGCGGTCGCGTTCGATCCGAAGAGCCTTCGTGTGAGCACGCACGCCGTCACCGATCACATCACGAATCCCACGAAGCGGATCTACCGAGTGACGCTGGAGTCCGGTCGAGAGGTGCTCGTGACGAAGGACCACAACCTCTTCACGATCGACCGTTCCGGCGGCGTCACACGGATCCCCAGCGACGACGCCGAAGGGACACACGTGATGGTACCCGGAACGCTCCCGTCGTCTCCCACCGAGGAATCGACGATCGATCTCGTCTCGCTGTTCGAGGGAGACGACGACGTGGTTGCGTACGCCGCCGACGGTTTCGGTGCCGTACGGTGGTCGGATGACGTACCGAGGGCTTCACGCCGACATTACGCCTCGCGAAACGCCGCCCCGCTGTCGTGTGTGTCGAGTGCCAGCGCTCCCGCGGATACCGACGTCGCGTTCAAACAGAGCGAGTATCGACTCCCACGTGAGATGGAACTGACGCCGGAGTTCGGGTGGGTTCTCGGGTTCTATATCGCCGAGGGATCCGCACGACGGAAACATATCGGGTTCGGGAACACGAACGACGAGTTCCTCGACCGCGTCCAGAACTGGTTCGAGAACTACGACGCGAGCGTCTACAGGAGAGAGGGCAAACACGGTGTCGAACGCCTCACCGTCTGTTCCGCGCTCTGGTCGAAACTGTTCCGCGCTCTTGCCGGTTCCGGATCGGACAAGAACGTCCCGGAACGGGCGTGGAACTGGTCGACGTCCGTACTCGAAGCGGTCCATGAGGGGTTACTGGACGGTGACGGCTGCCGCCGAGAAACGAGAGATACACTGTACACGGCGAACGAGGATCTCGCCGATCGGGCGATGTATCTCGCTTCACGGCTCGGCTTGGAAAACTCGGAATATCACCGAGAACGCGAGACGTACATTCCTATGGGCGACAGTCACAACACGAGCACCGAATATGCGATCGATACCGCGGTGGATTCGCACAAACGGTGGCAGTACGTGCCCGTCCCGAGCCAGTTACTACGGGAGATACGTCACGAAGCCGGGTTAACGATGCAGGAAGCCGCTGCCGAGATGGATTACTCTTCACAGTCCAGCGTCTCGAACGTCGAAAACGAGGAGTACGACACCATCAAACGTGAGACGCTTCGTCGATTCCGTGACGCGTACGCCGAAGCCGGCGCGAACACGGACCGCATCGACGAGATACTCGATGGAGACGTCAGGTTCGAGGAAGTCGTTCGAGTCGAGGAAACCGATCGAGTCGAGCCGACGTACGATCTCGAAGTACAGCCGAACGGGAACGCGGTCGAGAACTTCCTCGGAGGGCGCGGCGGCGTGTTCCTCTCGAACACCGCCGGTCTGTGCGACCCCGGGTACCACGGACAGATCACGCTCGAACTGTCGAACCTCGGGACCGCTCCCGTCGCGCTCTCGCCGGGGATGCGCGTCTCACAGCTCACCTTCACCGAGCTGAAATCGCCGGCCGACCGACCGTACGGCACCGAGCGCGGCTCGAAGTACCAGGACCAAGACGGCCCGCAGGCGTCCCGGATCGGCGACGATCCGGAGTTCTCGGGAGCGGATCCGGGCGTCGAAACCGACGTGGAGGCCGATCCGTCGGGTGACCGCGAATGAAGTTCATCGAGGAGGTCGTCGTCGACGAGTTCCTCCCGACGGTCCGGTCGATGCTCGCCGAGGACCTCCGCGATCGCGGGTTCACACAGCGCGAGGTCGCGGAGGCGCTCGGCATCTCGCAGTCGGCCGTCTCGAAGTACGCCCACGGCGACGTCGCCAGGCACGACCGGATCGTCGCCGACGAGCGTGTCCAAGAGCTCGTCGAACGCGTGGGGGCGGGGCTCGCGTCCGGAGACCTGAGTCCGGTCGCCGCGCTCGTCGAGATCGAGGTGCTCATCAGACGGTTGGAGGAGGGCGACCTCCTCGCGGAGCTCCACGAGGCGGCGATGCCGGCGCTGGCCGACGCCGACGTCGAGTTCACGGTTCACGATCCCGAGAGCGGACTCCGCGAGCGTGAGACCGTCCTCGCGTCGGTCCGGCGCGGTCTTCGGATGCTGACGAACGCCTCCGGATTCGCCCGCCTCATCCCGAACGTCGGCGCGAACGTCGCGGAGTGCGTCACGGATGCAGAGACGATAGACGACGTCGCCGCGGTTCCGGGCCGACTCGTCGACGTCAAGGGTCGGGCGATGGTGCCCGGCGAGCCGGAGTTCGGCGTGAGCGAGCACGTCGCCACCCTCCTGCTCGCGGCCCGCGAGGCGGGCGCGACCGCCCGCGGCGCGGTTAACCTCCGGTACGATCCCGAACTGGTCGCGGCGCTCGGTGAGTCGTCCCCGACCATTGAGTTCGACGCGGAACGGCCCACGCGCGAGGCCGTCTCGGCGGCGCTCGCGAGAGCCGACCTCGACGACGCCGACGCGCTGATCCTCTATCAGACCGGCGCGGTCGGCGTCGAGCCGATCGTGTACGTGCTCGGGCCCGACGCACCCGCCGCCGCGCGGATCGTCCGCGAAATCTGCTGATCTCAGGAGGAACAGCCCATCGGCTACTGGTCTCAGGAGGGACAGCCCATCGATTCGGCGAGCTCCGTCGCCAACGCGCGCTCCGAGTCGTCGTCCGCGAGATCGACGCTCACCTCGCGGGTCACGCCGTCACACTCCCAGGCGTACGTCGTTCCGAGGAACGTCTCGACCACCACACCGTCGAAGGGAGCGACGCCGTCGTCAACGATCTCCGAGGTGCCGGCTTCGTGCATCGGCGGCCGCTCCGTGACGCGAACCCACACGTCCTCGACGGGGTCGTCGTCGGTCCGGTAGTAGAACTCGACGGTGAGATCGCCGCGGAACTCGTTGGCGTTGACGCCGCCGAACGCGAACCGGTCCGGCACGTCCGGCTCGGGCACGGCGAAGGGGAGGGCCTCGTCGGCGTCCGCGACGCTCTCGACGTCGATCGACTCGATCGGCTCGTACACGTCCGTCCCCTCGGGGGGATCGAACGTGAACCGCTCGTCGGGGATCGGCTCGTCGAACCGGACGTTGGTGTACGTCGTCGTCAGCGTTCGGACCCGAACGTCGTCGCTCGAAGCCGTCGAACCGTCCGACGCGTTCCGCCCGGACGACTCGGTTGGGTCGGTTGACTCCGCGCCAGGCGCGTCCCGCAGTTCGATCCGCTCACGGACCGGGTAGCCCGTCTCCGCGTCGATCCACCACGTCGTCGTTCCCGAGTGGAGCGTCCCGGGTTCGCCTTCGGCGGTCTCTGCGACGGCCACCTCGAACTCCTCGTCGCCGACGAGCAGCGTGATCGCCCCCGCCTCGCTCGGATCGGACGGGCGTAGCTCGACGACGTGTGTCTCGCGCCCGTCAACCGGCTCCGATCGAAGGTACTCGGCGTCGAACTCGTCGACGCGGTCGGCCCCCCACGACCGCGGGACGGACCAGTCGTTGTCGTCGACGTACAACAGCTGCTCGTCGTCCGAGAAGTAGTGTTGCCGGACGCTTCCGTTGATGACGATCACGTCGCCCGCGTCGGTGGTCGGGCCCGTGTCGACGATCACCTCCTCGCGGGACCGGTTCGGCGGGTCCAGCCACACCTCCGAGATCGTCTCGATCGTCGGTGAGGCCGTCCCGTCCGTCTCGGTGGCGTCGGCGGAGGCGGACGCGTCAGCGGAGGCGGACGCGTCAGCGGAGGCGGACGCCCCGGTCGTCGTCCGAAGCTCGAACTCGCGGGTTGCTCGCATCGTCTCGACGGTCGCGCCGTCGGCGTCGACGACGTTGGAGACGAGCGCGTCCGGGTCGGGGTCCGGCTCCGAGCTGAACTGGTCGACGACCGCGACACCGCCGACGGTCGCGAACGCGACCACGGCGAGTACGACGGTCAGTCGGCGAGGCTGAACGGAGTCGAACGCCATTACCCGATCTTGTTGGGACGTTTACTTATAAATCCTGACCGGGTCGTCGGGTCACCGTGCCGGAACGACGGTGATTCGCTGTTTGCGGTCGATGGCGTCCTCCAGTTCCTCGGCGATGGCGGAGCCGCGAGACACCTGTACCTCGCCGCCGCGACCGACCGTGGCGGTGAAGAGGTACTCGCCGTTAGCGCGCACTTCGACGGTCTCGCCCACGCCGCCGCCGACGCCGATGACGACGTGGCGGGAGGTGATCTCCGGCTGGACGACCTCGCCGCGTTCCTCGCCGACCTCGCCGCCGGTGTCGGACGAGCCGGCCTCGCCTCGGTCTCCGCCGCGGCCGCCGGGTCGCTCGTCGTGGGTCCGGACGTCGATGTCGATCCCGAGACGGTTCTCGATGTCGGTGATGCGTCCGCCGCCCTTCCCGATGACCGACGCGATGTCGTGCTCCCCGACGTAGACGACGGCGTCGTTTTGGCCCGTGAGGTCGACGTCGACGTGTCCCTGCGCGACCGACCGGATCTCGCGTTCGATCTCCTGTTTGGCGATGCGGCCGACCCCCGTCTCCGAGTCGTCGTCCTCGTCCTCGTCGAGGGGGACGGTGACGACCTGCCGATTGAACGTGTATATCTCGTACTCCGGCTTCCCCGTCGCGAAGTTCGTCACCTGGATGACCGGGCGAGCGAGGTCCTCGGCGGTGAGTCCCGCCGGCACCTTCACCTCCGTCCGGACGTCGTAGACGGTGTGGACCTCCCCCGCCTCGATGTACACGACGGTGTCGACGATCTGGGGGATCATCCCGAGTTCGACGCGGCCGACGAGCCGCTGGAGCGCGTCGATCGCGCGGGACGCGTGGACGACGCCGACCATCCCGACGCCGGCCATCCGCATGTCCGAGAACACCTCGAAGTCGTTCGTCTTCCGGACCTCGTCGTAGATGGTGTAGTCGGGGCGGACCAACAGGAGGGCGTCGGCGGTGTTCTCCATCTCGCCGCCGAGCGCGCCGTACTGGGTGATCTCCGGACCGACCTGTAAGTCGCGCGGCTTCTCCATCGTCTTGACCGCGTAGTCGTTGTCGTTGAGGAACTCCGCGACCGCCTGTGCGAACGTCGACTTCCCGGCACCCGGCGAGCCGGAGATGAGCACGCCGCGTTTCCGTTCGAGGAAGCGCTCGCGGAGCTCGTCGGCGAACTCGTAGTCGTCGAGCGTCGTCTTCGCGATCGGTCTGACCGCCGTGATCTCGATCCCGTCCGCGAACGGGGGTCGCGCGACCGCGATCCGGTAGTTACGGTACTGGACGATGTCCATCCCGTCGTCCGAGAGCTCGACGAACCCCTCGTTCGAGCTCCGCGCGAGGTTGACGATGGCGGTCGCCCACTCGTTCATCCGCTCCTCGCTCGTCGGTTCGTCGTCGATCGCCTCGTAGCGCATCTCGCCGAGCGAGCCGCGTTTCGCCTTCGGCAGCGTTCCGGACTTGAGGTGGACGGACATCGTCTCCTCGGTGAACAGGTCCTCGATCGGGAGCTCGTCGACGACCCCGCGGGTCACCGGCTCCACGTACTCGACGTCGAGGCCCTTCGCCCTCCCGACCTCCGCCTGGACGATGTCGCTCGTGAGGAGGGTCGCGCCGTGTTCGTCGGCGACGTCGCGGATGATCGCGTCTATCTCGCCTTCACCGGCTCGGTCCTTCGAGCCGGACTCGGGGCGCTCCCCGACGTATTCGATGGATATTCGTCCATCGTCGGCGTACTCCGCGAGCCGCTGGAGCTCCGAGAGCCCGTCCCAGCCCGAGTCGAGCCCGTCGTTCGCCTGCGACTCCAGTTCGCCGACCACGGCCTCCGGGACGAGCACCGTCGCCCCCTCGTAGCCGCCGTCCTCGACGCGTTCGGACACGCGGCCGTCGACGACCGCACTGGTGTCCGGTACTACGTTCATACCCGGAGTGGGTGCGGGAACGGTATAAGGGTGTTCGACCGGGGTGGAGCTCGGTCCGTCAGTCGAGCGTCGATCGGAGGGCATCGATCGCCTCGTCGTTACCCGCTATCAACACGCTGTCTCCCGGTTCCAGGGTCGACTCGATCGGAACGTCGGTAAGGAACGTGCCGTCGCGTTCGACCGCGACGAGGAGACATCCCAGCTCCTGGACGGAGAGTCCATCCAAGCTGCGGCCCGGGAGTTCCTCGGCGTCGACGCTCACGATCTCGACCTGCCGATCGTAGGAAAGCACCGCCTCCCGGAGGACGTTCAGCGCGACCAGCCGCCCGGCGATGTCCGGAACCGCGAGCACGTAGTCCGCACCGGCCCGCCGGGCCTTCGATTTGGTGTGTCGCTCGTTCATTCGTGCGGCGATGTGGAGGCCCTCCTGTAGCGCCCGCGCGTGGAGAACGGCCAGCACGGCATCGTCGTCGTCCGCCAGCGCGACGACGAACGCCTCCGCGTTCTCGACGCCTGCTTCCCGGAGCGTCTCCTCGTCCGTCGCATCACCCACGACGTCCGCCGCGTCCTGCTGAAGATCGACGACCGTACAGTCGAACCCGACGTTCGTGAGCCGGTCGTGAACCGCGGAGCCAACCTCCCCGAACCCGGCGATGACGACCGATCCGTCCGCCCGCGATCCGGGTCGCGTCCGGGCCTCGACCTGGCGTAGCTCCGATTTGACTCCGGCGAGGATCAGCGTGACGCTCCGGTCGAGTCGCGTCTCCGGCGCGGGGTCCCGTACGAAATCGTCGTCGACCCACACGCCGACCATCGTGACCGCCTCGTTCTCGAGCAAACCGCTCTCGGCGATCGTACTGCCGTGGATCGGACTCTCCTCGTCGATCGTCGCCTCGACGACGGCGAACTCCTCGCCGAGCGAGACGACGTCGCTCACCCGCGGATCGAGTTCGGATCGCACTCGGTCGGCCAGCCGGCGTCCGAGCAGCTGGCGCGGCAACATCACTCTGTCCGCGCCGGCGTGTTCGAGCGAGCGTTCCAGCGAGGGGTCCTGACACTGAGCGACCACCAGCACGTCCGGCGCGCGTTCCCGGATCGCGAGGACGCTACTCGGCGCGTGCGCGTCCTCGACGGCCACGACGACCGCCGCGGCGCGTGCCACGTTCGCCCGTTGGAGCGCCGCCGCCGACGTCGGGTCCCCGTGGACCACGGCCGCGCCGTCCTCCATGAGATCCAGAATCGCTCGCTCGTTCTCGGCGAGGACCACGTACTCCACGCTGCGCGCCTCGAACTCGTCGACGAGTCGCTCGACGTGGGACGTGACCTCGCAGGCGAGGACGACGTGATCGGACTGCGTCGTCGACTGTGGCGGCGTCGGCGAGAGCCGCTCTTCCAGGATCGGTTGGAACACGTACGGGAGCACGATGAACAGGATCAGGAACGTCGACATGTCCAACGCAATGACGAAGAGGTTCGCCACCGGCGACTCCCACGGAGAGTCCGACCCGTAGCCGGTGCCGGTGAACGTCTCGACGACGACCTGCGTGGAGTGAACGTAGCTGGCGGTGCGTCCCTCGAAGACGATCATCACGTAGTGATACGCCACCGAGGCGACGAGCGTGAGGACGACGAGCCCGCCTATCGTTTTCGCCGCTCGTCGCTGCCATCGCTCCATATCGGCCCTATTCGACGTACACTAATAATCCTCCGCCGTCACGGCCCTCGGAGGTGCGGATCGGGAACGGATCCGGCGGGGAGGTGCGGATCGGGAACGGATCCGGCGGAGGTGAGACTCAGTGAACGGTCCGATCGTCGCTCGAATCGATCTCCTCGATCGGATCGGCGTTGCCGAACTCGGGCGTTGGCCCGTCGCCGGGGGCGGCCCACTCGACGCCGTTTCGAAGCACGTGTCGGACGTCCTCGTTGTAGTAGACGGGGTACGTCTCGTGGCCGGGTCGGAAGTAGAACACCTTCCCGTCGCCGCGGTGGTAACAGCAGCCGGATCGGAACACCTCGTCGCCCTCGAACCACGAGGTGAAGACGAGCGTGTCCGGCTGCGGGATGTCGAAGCGTTCGCCGTACATCTCCGCCTCGGCGACCTCGATGAACTCGCCGATCCCGTCGGCGATCGGGTGGCCCGGCTCGACGACCCACAGCCGCTCCGTCTCGGCGGCCTCACAGCTCGACGCCGGAAGGAATGAGGCTCTCGCCGCGCAGCAGGTTCCCCTCGTGGTCGTACACGAGGAACGTTCCCTTGTCGTAGCTCACGAGCCGCTCGCCGTCGATATCGATCTCGACGCGATAGCGGGCCTCGTCGTCGGTCGCGTCGCCGTACTCGCGTGCGGCACGAATGAAGGGGAGGACGTCGGCGGCGGTCTCGTTGAGTTCGAGCACGAAGTCGCCGGTAAACCGGTTGGTGACTCCGACGACGCCCTCGATGTCGTGCCCGTCCGAAAGCGGCTCGCGGAGTCGAAGGGCGACGTCGATCTCGGCCGCCGACAGGAGCTTCCCGTCGGCGTTCGACAGTCGTTCCCGTAACAGTCCCTCCGGCCCGTGGAAGTCGATACGGACCAGCGGCATCATCGGGTCGTCGGCGTCGTCCGAAACGCCCTCGACGGTGAGATCGAAGTAGTCGCGCCGCATTGGCTACCTGACTGTTCGGGACCGTCGGGTATGAACGTAACGCCCGTACGGGCGACGCGCCTCGCTCTCGGGGTGGTCGCCGCCGCCGGCCGAGGGCGTCGATCCGGCCGATTCGACCGGAGCGGCGGCGACGGGTGACGCTGTCGGACGCCATTTAAGTCGGGCGGGGACGTACCGTCGCGTAACCATCGATGTCGGGGGACGTACTGACGGGTGAGGATAGGGGGTCGATAGCCGTGCTCCGGCGACGACTCAAGCGAACGTGGGAGATGCTGCAGGGTGCCGACATCGACGTGCGACCGTTCAGGCCGGGCGAGGACGGTCCGCTCGCGTCCTTTACCGCACCGGACGGCGAACGGGAGGTGGACCGGTACTGGGTGAACGCGCCGTACGCCTACGTCGTCATCACTCACGACGACGCGGAGAGCGAACACCGGTACTACGCCGTCGAGCCCGACCTCGACGAGTTCGAGCGGACGCTGTTGAACCGCGTTAGCGAGGACATCCGCGATCCCTTGTTGTACAGCGATACGAGGGGTGTCGACGAGGCGACGCTCCGTTCGGAGCTGGAGACGCTGTTGGAGCAGTACGCCGTCGATGCGGGGATGTCGACGTTTCACGCCCTGCTGTACTACCTCCACCGCGACTTCCGGGGATACGGAAAGGTCGACCCGCTGCTCAACGACCGGCACATCGAGGACGTCTCGTGTGACGGCTACGATCTCCCGATCTTCGTGTACCACGACGAGTACACCGACATCGAGACGAACGTCTCCTTCGGCGAGCGGGAGCTCGACAACTACGTCATCCGGCTCGCACAGCGGTCGGGGCGGCACGTCTCCGTCGGCGACCCCATCGTCGGAACGACCCTGCCGGACGGGTCTCGCGTGGAGCTTGCGCTCGGGAAGGAGGTGACGCCGCGCGGCTCCGCGTTCACGATCCGGCAGTACGCGGAGGAACCGTTCACCCCGATCGACCTGATCGAGTACGGTACGTTCTCGATCGAACAGATGGCGTACTTCTGGCTGTGTATCGAGCACAACAAGAGCCTCATCTTCGCGGGCGGCACCGCGTCCGGAAAGACGACGTCGATGAACGCGGTGTCGATGTTCATTCCGCCGCGCGCGAAGGTGCTCTCCATCGAGGACACTCGCGAGCTCTCCTTATACCACGACAACTGGCTCTCCTCGGTCACCCGTGAGCGGCTCCACGAGGGGACCGACGTCGACATGTACGACCTGCTTCGCTCCGCGCTGCGTCACCGACCCGAGTACATCATCGTCGGCGAGGTCCGTGGCGAGGAGGCAGTCACCCTGTTCCAGGCGATGAACACCGGTCACACCACGTTCTCGACGATGCACGCCGACTCGATCGAGACGGTGATCAACCGACTGGAAAACGATCCCATCAACGTCCCGCGTGCGATGGTTCAGTCGCTGGATATGCTGTCGATCCAGACGCTGACCCGCTCGAACAACGAGCGGCTCAGACGGGCGAAGGTGATCGGAGAGATCGGAGAGATCGACGGTCGAACCGGCGAGCTCGACTACTCGTCGGCGTTCACGTGGGATCCCGGAGCGGACGAGTTCCAGCGGAACGACTCCGAGCTCCTCGCGGAGATCCAAACGGAGCACGGCTGGAACCGCACCGAACTGCTCCGAGAGATCGATCGGCGCGAACGGTTCCTGGAACTGCTGATCGACCTCGACGTGAGCGGTTACCGCCGGTTCACCGCCTTGGTGAACGAGTACTACGCAGATCCCGAGCGCGTGATGGAGCGCCTCCACGAGGAGGCGGGGATCGATCTCGATCGCGACACGACGGTCGGGAGGCGTGGCCGGAGTTCGGGCGACGGCGGCGAGGGATCCGAAGCGTCGCCCGGCGGCGAAGCGGTGGAGCCGGGCGATGACGAGGGAGTCGACGACGGATGATCGTGTACCTTCCGCTCGCGGCCGCGATCGGGCTCTGTCTCCTCGTGTTCGGCGGGTCGGTGAGCGCACGGATCGATCTCCTGTTGACGCGGATCGCTCTGTCGATCTTCGGCGAGTACGTCGCCGAACACAGTCCCAGACGGGAGTCGCAACGGACCCGGATGCGCGCGGCGTACCTCGGTGAGACGCATCGCGTGTACGCGTCCCGAACGCTTCTCGATGCGGGTGTTCTCGGAGTGGCCGGCAGCGTCATCGGCGTGTACGCCGCCGCGGCACTGCTCGCCGCACTCGGCGTCGGAGGCGAGGCGATCGCCGCGGTGCTCCCCGAGCCGCTGGTGTTTCTCGCCGGCCTCGCACGACTGACGACGATCGACGCCCCACAACTGTTCGTCCTGCTCGTGGGGTCGTCGGCGACGGTCGGGGCGCTGCTCGCGGCGGGGTTCTACTACGCCCGGTGGGAACTGCTCGACCAACGCGCGATGGCCCGTGCATCGGAGATCGACGCGACGCTCCCGCGAACCGTGGCGTTCATCTACGCGCTCTCCCGCTCGGGGACGGCGTTTCCACAGGTGTTGTCCACGCTCGCGGACAACGAGGACGTGTACGGCGAGGCGGCCACGGAGCTGTCAGTCGCGGTCCGCGACATGAACACGTTCGGAACCGACTCGCTCACCGCGCTTCAACGGACCGCGAGACGAACGCCGAGCGAGGACCTCGCCGACTTCTCCGAGAACCTCGCGTCCGTGCTCGGTTCCGGCCAGTCGCTGTCGGGGTTCCTCAGCGATCAGTACCAGCGCTATCAGGAGGAGGCGGAGGCGAAACAACAGCAGTACCTCGAACTGCTGTCGGCGTTCGCCGAGGCGTACGTGACCGCGCTGGTCGCGGGACCGCTCTTTTTCATCACGATCCTCGTCGTCATCGGGCTCGTGTTGCAGGACACTCTTCCCCTGTTACGCGTCGTCGTGTATCTGGGGATTCCGCTGGCGACGTTCGGGTTCATCGTGTACGTCGACAGCGTCACGCAGGGCGTCGGCGGTACCGAGTCCGTCGATTACGACGACGAGCCGGCGACCAGAGAGCGGTTCACGCTTCCGGACGGCGGCACCGTTTCGGACCGCTGGATCGACAGTCGCGAGCGGTTGGCGGCACACGACCGGCTCCGAACGGTGATCGAGTGGGCGAGTTCTCCCGTCGAGACCGTTCTGCGAACGCCGCACGCGATCCTCGTGTTCACCGGTCCGATCGCGCTGTTGTGGGTGATCGTCTCCGCGTTCCCGATCACGGTCGGCCCGGCGACCCGGATGGTCGCGCAGATCGACACACAGATCGTCGCCGCGACGGGGTTCGTGCTGGCCTCGTACGCGATCGTGTACGAGATCGGGAAACACCGGACGAGGCGGATCGAGCGGTCGGTCCCCGACTTCCTCGATCGCCTCGCCAGCATCAACGAGGCGGGCACGTCGATAGTCGATAGCGTTCGTCGGGTCTCCGAGTCGGATCTCGACGCGTTGACGCCCGAACTGGAGCGGACCTGGCGGGACGTCCAGTGGGGTTCCGACGTCGAGTCCGCGCTTCGGCGACTGGAACACCGGGTCAGGTCGCCGCTGATGTCGCGGATGGTCACGCTCGTCACGAACGCGATGCACGCCAGCGGCGATCTGGGGCCGGTGCTCCGGATCGCTGCCGACGAGGCGCGCGCAACCCAGCGGCTCCAGCGGGAGCGAAAGCAAGTGATGATCACGTATCTCATCGTCATCTACATCTCGTTTCTCGTCTTCCTCGGGATCGTCGTCGCGCTCTCCGTCTCGTTCATTCCGGCGATCGAGGACGCCACGATCTCGGGAGGCACCGGCAACGTTCCCGGCGGAATCGGCGGGATCACCGAGGGAGTCGGCGAGATATCCGTGTTCGGGTACGAACAGCTGTTCTTCCATGCGGCGGCGATACAGGCGGTCTGTTCAGGACTCGTCGCCGGACAACTCGGGGAGGGGTCCATCCGCGACGGGGTGAAACACGCCGTCGTTCTCCTCGGACTCGCCGCCGTGACGCTTACCGCGATCGGTCTCCTGTGACCGTTGCTTCCCCCTGTTGGGTCGGCGGGGGTCACCGCGTATTTACTCGTCGCCGTCGACGTGGGGATATGGACCCGCAGTCGACGTACGACCGGATCGCCGCCCACTTCTCGAAGACGCGCGAGTACGCGTGGCCGGAGGTCGAGTCGTTCCTGACCGACCGGTCCGTCGGCCGGGCACTCGACGTCGGCTGCGGGAACGGGCGGCACACCGAGTCGTTGAGCGGTCACGCCACACGCGTCGTCGGCGTCGACGTGAGCCGCGAGCTGTTGCGGGAGGCCCGCAAGCGGTCGGTCGAGCGGGGCTACGACGACCGTGCCTCGTTCGTCCACGGCGACGCGGCGCGGCTCCCGTTCGCCGACGACGTCGTCGAGTTGGCCGTGTACGTCGCGACGATCCATCACCTCTCGCCTCGCGAGCGACGCGTTCGGAGCCTGAACGAACTCGCGCGGGTCCTTCGACCGGGCGGCGTCGCCCTCGTGAGTGCGTGGAGCACGGCTCACGACCGGTTCGACCGGGAGTCGGGGTTCGACACGACCGTCGACTGGACGCTGCCGGGCGGCGACACCGTTCCCCGATACTATCACATCTACGCACCGGAGGAGTTCGCCGCGGACATCGCCGAGAGCGAGCTCGAATCGGTCGACATCGACGTGTCGAGCGGGAACTGCTACGGCGTCGTCCGGGCTCCGTCGGCGTGAATTATCGGTTTTGATATTTGGATGGGAGCGTTAAAGAGACGGGACCGTCGCGGTCGAATCAATGCGCAAATCGTTACGGACGGTTCTCCAACGGGTCGCCCCGGACGCGGTTGCCGGGAGCTATCTAGCGAAGTTCACGATCGCGTTGTGTCTCGTCGTCGCGTTGATCGGTGTAGTCGGCGCGGTCACGTACGCGGAGACGACGGACCACCTCGAGTCCAACGCACAGGAGGACTACACAGCGATCGCCGAGCTGAGCGGAACGCAGCTCGACGTCTGGGCGGGCGAGCGGCGATCCGACGTCCGTGACACCGCGGACAGCGACATGTTTCGGAACGATCCGGACGTTATAGACGGGTATCTGGACGCGCAGCTGGTCGGGTTACCCGAGGAGGTGGTCGGGTTCCATTACCTCGACCGGAACGACCAGCGACTGTTGTCGACGAGCGTTCCCGGATCGGACACCTCGATCGAGGAGCGCGACTGGCTCAACCGCAACCTCGTGTACGGTGGGAGCGTGTACGAGAGTCCCGTGTACGGCGAGGAAGGCGATCGACGCGTCGCGTACGTGACCGCCACGCCCGACGGGAACTACCTCGTGATGGAGATGGACCTCTCGGCGACGGTCGAGACGCTCCGCCGGCCGACCGACGGGTCGTTCACGACCGTCGTCGACAGCAGCGGATACGTCGCGGCGAGCGACAGACGCGAGATCGAAGGCATCCGGTACGGCGACGACGTCTGGAACCGGCTGATCGAGGGGCTCGAGTTCGTCGGCTTCCATCCGGAGACCACCTTCGAGTTCGCGGGCGACGCGGAGTACCTCGTCGCGTACGCGCCGGTCCCCTCCGCGGACTGGATGGTCGCCGTCCACGTCCCGCTGTCGGAGGCGTACGCGCTGTCGGGTGACGTCGCCCGGAACCTGCTCGTCATCGTCGGCGTCGCGGTGGTCGGCCTCGGCCTGATCGGTGCGACGCTCGGACGCGGCACCGTCGTCGAGCTCAACCGACTCGGCACTCGGGCCCGACAGCTCGAGTCCGGCGACCTCGATGTGGACTTAGCGACCGATCGCCGCGACGAGCTCGGCGATCTGTACGGCTCGTTCGCGGCGATGCGCGACTCGCTGCGCGAGCAGATCGAGGCGGCGGAAGCCCAGCAGCGACGCGCCGAGGAGGCGCAGGCGGAAAGCGACGCGTTCGCCGACCGTCTCGAAACCCGCGCCGCGGCGTTCGGCGAGACGATGGGCGAGTGCGCCGATGGTGACCTCACCGCCCGATTGGAACCGGAACCGGACGATCCCGAGGCGCTTCGGGAGGTCGCGGACGCGTTCAACGACGCGATGGCCGAGCTCGAAGCCACCGTTGCGGAGGTCGACGCGTTCGCCGACGAGGTCGCCGCGGAGAGCGCGACCGTCACGGAGAACACGGACGAGGTGGCGGCGGCCGGCCAGCAGACGAGCGAGGCGGTCGACGAGATATCGGCGGGTGCGGAGCGACAGAGCCGCCAGCTCTCGACGGTCGCAAGCGAGATGGAGGATATGTCCGCGACGATCGAGGAGGTCGCGGCGTCGGCGGAACAGGTCGCGACGACGTCTCGGCAGGCGGACGAACTCACCGAGGAGGGACGCGACGCGGCCGGCGATGCGGTCGAGGAGCTCCACACCATCGAGGACCGGTCCGAGTCCGCCTCCGAAACGGTCCGGCGGCTGGAAGCGGAGATGGAGGAAGTCGACAAGATCGTCGAGACGATCTCGGAGATCGCCGACCAGACGAACCTGCTCGCGTTGAACGCCTCCATCGAGGCCGCGCGGGCAGGCGAGGCCGGAGCGGGCTTCGCGGTCGTCGCCGAGGAGGTCAAGAGCCTGGCCGAGGAGACCCAAGCGTCCGCCGCGGAGGTCGAGGAGATCATCGCGGAGCTGCGCGAGCGCACCGACGAGAGCGTCGCGGAGATGGCGGCGATCCGCGATGGCGTCGATTCCGGCGTGGAGACCGTCGAAACCGCCGAAGGCGCGCTCGAGGACATCTCGATCCGCGTCGCGGAGGCGGACGACGGCGTCCAGGAGATATCCGGTGCGATGGACGCACAGGCGGCCTCGGTCAACGACGTCGCCGGTGCCGTCGACGAACTCGCCGGCATCAGCCAGCAGACCACCGCCGAGGCGACCACCGTCGCCTCCACCGCCGAGGAGCAGGCGACGACCCTCGACGCCGTCTCGACCCGCACGGCCGATCTGAACGATCGCGCCGAGGATCTCCGAGCGACGGTTGCCGACTTCCGGATCGACGGCGCGGCGGTCGACGATGAGATAGCCGACCAGACCGCGACCGACGATGAGACAGCCGACCAGACCGCGACCGAAGGAACGGACGCTGGGCGTGTGGCCGCGGAGGCGGACACCGAGACGACGGAGTCGAACGGACGCGGTCCCGACGCGTCGGCGTTCGGGTGGGTCGACAAGTCGTCGGCGCTGTCGGAGCACGGCTCCGGTTCCGAGACGAACGGGAGCGCGCTCACCGACGGGAACGGAGCCGAGGCGAGAGTCGAGCTGACGGGACCCGACGGCACCGCCGACACGAACGGCACCGAACCCGTCGGTAATGCGGGTGACGACGGCGCTGCTTCGGGGTCCGGGGTGACCGACGGCGACGACACCAAAGAGTAAGGTCCTTATTCCGGGGGCGTTTCGGTCCACATGCGCGCCGGTGGTCTAGTGGTAGGACCTGAGCCTTCCAAGCTCATGGCCCGGGTTCAAATCCCGGCCGGCGCATTCCCGTCGGTCGTGCGCCAGCCGGAGTCCCACTCGCTCCGCTCGCGGGACTCCCGGCCGACGCATCTTCCCGCACACCACGAACGAGGAGCGCCGGCGACTGCCACTTATAAACGAACTGTGCGGTGGCGTCGCCGGTGCGATGCGCCGGCTGCAGGCGAGAGCGAGGCTCTCGCCCTGCGCGCCTCCGAGCGCCCGGTAGGCGCTCGGAGGCGCGTGCGAGGGAGTCAGGGGCGGTCGCCGGAACCGCTCGGCGACCGCCCCTGACTCCCTCGCGCGCGCTCCTCGCGCCTGGTGGGCGCTCGGAGGCACGCGCCACCGCGTCGTTCGTTTATAAGCGTCCGTCGCCGCTACTCACGGCCATTTAAATACTATGTCGCGACCGACGAACTGCAATACTCACTCCCGT